>NZ_JBYISA010000015.1:0-187517 GCF_057708345.1 Streptomyces sp. bgisy130 | reverse complement strand
GGCCTTGGCAGTAGCGGGGCGCCTGATAACAGTTACGACAGGTCAGCCACCGATCGGCTTTGAGCCTTCGAGGTCGTACCAGGTGCCGCCGCGGCCGTCATCGTCGATGTCGACGTAGATGCGACCGTCACCGGTGTAGTGGGTTCGCCCCAGGGCGTACGGGCTGGCGCAGTCGGCGTTCGTGTCCCCGGCGTTGACCGCCTTCGTGAAATTACAGCGCCTGCTTGTGATGACGAAGTGATCCCTCTCAAGCCGGGTCTCGACGATGAAGGCGTCGACCTTGCGCCAGCCGCCACCGTCCATGACGCGGCCGTAGCCCCGCCCCCGGTACTTCCAGGCGACCGCGAGATCGGTCTGTTGCGCCGTGGCCAGCTGCCTCAGCTGTCGTCAGCGTCGTCCATGCGGTTGAGCTTCAGATGGGCGTCGATGTCACCGGCGTCGGCCGCGCTGTGATCAGTGGCAAGTGTCGCAGGACAGACCTCGCTTGGCTCTCATGACGACCGATTTCGCCGCCAGGGGCGCAAACCGGTAGTGCGGATGATCTTCCGTTGAGTACTGTGAACCCTCGGATACCGGGCAACCGTCCGCGCGCTGCGCTCGAGACTCCGCGCTTGGCCGCGTGGCGCCTGCCACGCACGAAACGTCCCTGCGGCGCGGGCGGTGCGCAGGACGACGGCCCGTTCCTCGGCCGCGAGGTGGCCTGTGGCGCCGGGAAGAGCGCGGTGTGTGCGGGCGGGAGCCTCGGTGGCAAGAAAGTGAGTAAGAACAAGATGCAACCGACCTTCGTACTGGTTCATGGAGCCTTCGCGAACTCCTTCTCCTTCGCACCGCTCCAGGCCGAACTCGGCCTCCTCGGACACCGTTCGGTCGCCGTCGACCTGCCCGGCCACGGATTCGGGGCAACCTACGCGCGTGCCTACCAGGCGCCGCAGAATCTCGAAGAGCTCGCCACCACGCCCGGCTCGATCAAGGGCGTCACGCTCGCCGACAACGCCGCGCACCTGATCGGAGTCCTGGAGCGGGCCAAGGAGAACGGGCCGGTGATCCTCGTCTCCCACAGCCGCGGCGGCGTCACGGCCACCGCCGCGGCCAACGCACGGCCGGACCTGATCGACCGCATCGTCTATGTCTCGGCCTGGTGCCCGGTCGAGCTCGACGTCAACGACTACTACGCCGAGCCGGAGATGGCCACGGTCGACGCCGCTTCCCTGGCGATAGCGCTGGCCGGGAACCCGGCCGAACTCGGCCTGCTGCGCATCAACTTCCGCACCGCGGACCCGGCCGCCCTCGCGGCGTTCAAGGCGGCCTTCCTCGCCGACGGCACCGACGAGGAGTTCCTGACCTTCCTGAACACCTTCCAGCCCGACGAGAACCTGGACGTCGGCACCTCCGCCGACCGCGCGCAGGCCGCGACCTGGGGCCGCATTCCGAAGACCTTCGTGCGGCTGGCCGACGACACGAGCCTGCCGCTCGCCCTACAGGACCGGCTGATCCGCGAGGGCAACGCGCTGACGCCGGACAACCCGTACGACGTCCACACTCTGGCGGGAAGCCACCTGAAGTGGCTGGTCGACCCGGCACCGGCGGCCCGTGTCCTGGGCGAACTCGCCGAACCCTGGTGCGTCGCGGACGAGCGCCGGCGGTGACCCACGGGCGCGGCGGGTGGTAGCACCCGCCGCGCCTGCCTCAAGTGGCACCGGCGCGACCGGGTGCCCCGGGGCCGACCTGCGAGGACGCACTGCGCGGCGGGCGACGGCGCGGCACGGTGGTGGCCGGGCGGCGTTTGTCGCCAGGGGCGTGGTGCGGTTTGCGAGGCGGGTGTGGCGCGGGGCACTCTTGCGGCATGTCATACGTAAGGCTTGAGGCCTGGATCGGTGGAGAGTGGCTGGAGGTCGATGCGGTGAGTGTCACCGTGATGGACTCCGCGCTGACCCTCTCCTTTGAGCATCAGCGGACCGAGTCCGGGTATCGGAGCCTGATCTGGGAGCCCCTGGAGAAATTCCTCCGGGAGTACCGCGACGAGCCGCTCGTCGTCGTACCGCTGGGCCGCAACCTGCCGGTGATGTTCGGTCCCGGCGCGGCGGGGCCGTTCCGGCTGGCGGAGATGCGGGACGCCTGACCTGGCCTTATGACCCGCGACGGCCACGGTGATGCCGAGGCCGAGCGGCGAAGCCCGTCAGCCGGCAGTCGTGGCCGGTACGCGGCGACGGCGGCCGAGCGCGCCGAGAGCGATGTCCACAATCAGGAACGCGACCAGCGAAATGCCGAGCAAGGGCACCAGCCGGCCCACCACCCCTACGGCCAACACCAGCGGAATGAGCACGGGCAAGGGTACCTGCCGCCACCCGCCGCGCGGAACGGGACGCCCGAAGGACAGTGCGCGGTCGCGGGTGGGACGGCGCTGCCACCACATCCGGTAGCCCCAGAGAATCAGGAAGATCAGGGCGAGGGCGAGCGCGGCCAGCGCGATCTGGTTGGCGAGGCCGAAAAGGGTGCCGGTGTGCAGGTCGATGCCGTAGCGGGTGAGCTTGGCCAGGACGGGGTGGTCGGCGAAGCGTGAGACATCGGTGACCTTGCCCGTCGCCGGGTCCACGGCGATCGCGTCCTGCTTCTCGGGCCAGCTGCGCTGCACCTGCTTGACGACGTAGGCGGTGCCCTTCTCTGTCGGCAGGCCGATCTCGACGGGGTTCGTGAGGCCCTGGGTGCGGGCCGTTCGGAGCACCTTGTCGATGCCGACGTCCGCAGGCGCGGATCCGCTCGAGCGGTTTCCCTTCGCGTCACCCCTCCCCGGCATGTCGGGCATCCCGGGCATGCCTGCGGAGCCGCCATGTCCGGCGTGGTGCTCGGTCACGGCCGTCGAGACGGTCGGGGTCGCCTGTCCCAGGGACTCCCGGAGTTCGCCGATGTTCGCCCCGGCGTACGCGGACCAGGTCAGACCGGTCGCCGAGAGGAAGACCAGGCCGGCCGCGGCCCACAGGCCGACCGCACCGTGCCAGGAAAGGGTCCGGCGGCGGCCGGTGGCGGTGCGGTCCGGCAGGGCGAGCGCCCGCAGCCGGCGGTTCCGGCGCTTCCGGCCGATCCACAGCGCCACTCCACCCCCGGCGACCACCCACAGCCAGCTGGCGGCCAGTTCGCTGTAGAGCCGGCCGGTCTCGCCCAGGTGCAGGTCGCGGTGGAGGGCGTCGAGCCAGGTGCGCAGGGGCAGCGCGCCCGTGGAACCGTACGTCTCCAGAGCCCCTCGGACGTTCCCGGTGTAGGGGTCGACGAAGACGGCGAGCTGGTGGTCGGCGGAGACGCCCGGTACGTCGGAGAGCAGGACCCGGGTGGTGTCGCCCGGGCGCGGGGCCGGGCGTACGGCGGCGAGCTTGCCCTCGGGATGTGTCTTGCGGGCGTCGGCGACCTGCTGTGACAGTGGCCGCTCGGCCTTACCTACCGGCACGCTCAGTTCCTGCGCGTAAATGACCTTCTCCGCCTGGAAGGCACCGGCGTACAGCAGCCCGGTGACCGCGGCGACGAGCAGGAAGGGCGCGATCAGCACCCCGGCGTAGAAGTGCAGACGCAACACCAGCGGACGGAGCGCGGCCCACCCGGTACGCCGTACCGCACGCTCCTCCCCGGAGCCGGTGGTGTCCGGGGTGTCCGGGGAGTCCGGTGCTTCGCTCGGTGCGAGACGTTGTTCAGTGGGCACGCGGGGCTCCCGGCTCGTAGCGGAGGTGGCCCGGCCCGCTGCCGGTACCGCTCAGGGAGGCGGATGAACCGCGGCACGAGTTCCCGCGCATGATGTGAGCTGCCCCATACGGCAGGCTGCCGGGCCCGCACCCACCCTCCCCGCACCAAATGGCACGATGGCGGCCATGACAAACGGGCCGACCTTACCTGCTGACGTGCTGATGTCGCGCGTGCCGTGTGGGCTGCTGCGCCGGGTCCTCCCCTCCCGCACACACCGCCCGAGGCCCCCGGACCAGGCCCGTGGCAGACGGAGTCTTCCGCCCGTCCCGCCCCGTGCCGCCGGTCCGAACAGCACCGCCCACCCCCCACCGTTGGAGGCAGCCCGATGATGACGCACCCCGCAGACGCACACGCTTCCCGGCGGAGCCGCATGCGGAGGCCCACCGCAATCGCCGCGGCGACGGCCATGACAGCGGCGGCCCTGCTCGCCGGCTGCTCGTCCGAGGAGCCGGCAAAGCCCGAGCGCCCGGACCCGGTAACCCCCTCCGCGAAGCCGAGCAGCCCCGCCCCCACGCCGAAGACCGCCGGGTTCTCGCCATATGTGGACACCTCACTCAAGCCCTCCTTCGATCTGGTCAAGGGAGCCGAGGAGACCGGGGTGAAGGAGTACAGCCTGGCGTTCGTCTCGCCGGGCGGCGGCTGTGTGCCCAAGTGGGGCGGCAGGCAGACACTCGGCGCCAACCCGGTGGCGCGGCAGGCGGACGCACTGCGCGCCCAGGGCGGCGATGTACGGATCTCCTTCGGCGGACAGAGCGGCAATGAACTGGCCAGGGTCTGCGGCTCGGTGGACAAGCTGGTGGACGCGTACCGCAAGGTCATCGACGCCTACCACCTGACCAAGGTCGACTTCGATATCGAGGGCCCCGCGCTCACGGACACCAAGGCCAACGACCTCCGCGCACAGGCCATCGCCCGACTTCAGCAGCACGCAGAACTGGACGTCTCCGTCACCCTCCCGGTGCTTCCCTCCGGCCTGAACCGGCACGCCGTCGCGGTGCTGAAGAGCGCCAAGAAGAACGGTGCCCGGATCTCCACCGTGAACATCATGGCCATGGACTACGGCACCTACTACGACGGTGACATGGGCAAATACGCCATCGCGGCCGCCACCGCCACCCAGAAGCAGATCAAGGGGGCGCTGGGCATCCGGGACGAGGCCACGGCGTGGAAGAGCGTCGCGGTCACCCCGATGATCGGCGTGAACGACGTCAAGGTCGAGGTCTTCCGGCCCGATGACGCGGCGGAGCTCAAGAAGTTCGCCGAGGAGAAGGGGCTCGGCCGGCTGTCGATGTGGTCGGTCACCCGCGACAAGCCCTGCCCGGGAGGCGCCAACCTCAAGGCGGTGGCGACCTGTTCGAGCCTGGGGAAGAAGACGAACGAGTTCCTGCGCGCCTTTACGGGCTGAGCCGGGAGAGCTGACGGCGAGGCCGGGCACCGCCGCACCGGGGTGCCCGGCCGGGGGCGGTTCACCGGTGACCGGGTTCCGCTCGCCCGTTCGGGTGAGCTCGGTCCCGCTGTGTTGCCTGCACCTCACCGGGATGGGTTACTGAATCCGTCCGATTCCGGTGGGCCGCCCATCCTTTCCGGGGGAGTGGAAGGCGCCCTGCCTGTTTCGGAGCACCGGTGTGATGACGGTGCCGTTCGAGCGCTCCCCCGTTGGGGATGTGCAGGACCGGCCATGTCGGCGCGCGTACGCGGGCGTCTCATGGTGCGGCGAGCCCGCAAGTTGGCCCTGGAGCCGTCATGCCTGCTGCCCGCGCTGTGTGCCCCGTCCGCGCCATCGCTCTCCGAACGGTGGCCCCGCCGGGCCGGTACGCTCCCTTCCCCCAACTGCCCTGTGGAGAATGCCCCGTTGACCCGGCCACCCGGGGCGCGGCATCGGCGGTGACACCGTCATGCTGACTCCGGAACGCCCCTGCGGGCTCGCCCTCGTCACCGACCGCGGCGGGAACTGCCTCGCCGTCATCGACCCGCTGTCCCACCGGGTCGTCCCCACCCTCGGCACGCCGGTCCCACTCCTGGGACGGGGCGATGCCGGCGGCCCGGTCGTCCGCACCGTGGTCGACGGCACGGATCTGGCGGTGCCCAGGGACAGCGCCGCCCTGCTGGGTGCGCTCACCGGGCTGCGCAACAGATCGGTCCACGGGGCGAGTTGGGGGAGACTCGATGCCGCGGCCGGTCCGGGCCTGTTGGCGGCGCGCAATCGGTTCTCCGGTGTCTTCCCCGACCAGGGCTCCTCCAGCGGCGGCACCCTGGTGACCATCATCGGGCGCAACTTCACCCACGCCACGGCCGTGACCTTCGGTTCGCGCCGGGCGGCGAGTTTCACCGTGCTCGACGACTCGACCATCGTCGCGGTGACTCCCGCGGGGCAAGGGGTGGTCCCGATCACGGTCACCACGCCTGGCGGATCGGCCCGGGTCGGCTACTTCTACTACATCACCTGGCCCAGCCTGGCGGCCATCGTCCCCTCCACGGGACCGATCGGCGGGGGCAACACCGTCGTTCTCACCGGCGCCAACCTGAGCACCGCGCTCCTCGTCCACTTCGGCGACGCCGTCGCCTTCCCCACGGCGCTCTCCGACCGGCAGGTCAGTGTCACCGTTCCGCCTGCCGCGGGCCCCGGCACCGTCCCCGTGTATGTCACCACCCTCGGCGGGGTGAGCAACCGGCTGCTCTACACCTATGCGGCGGTGGCTCATGTCACCGGCGTCAGCCCGGACACCGGGCCGATCGCGGGCGGCACCACCGTCGTACTGACCGGCAGCGGCCTCGCCCGCGTCAGCGCGGTCACCATCGGCGGCGTCCCCGTACGGTCCTTCCGCGCGTACTCCGACAACGTGCTCGTCGTGGTGACACCCGCGGGCGTCCCCGGCCCCGCCGACATCGTCGTCACCACCCCCGGGGGCAGTGTGACGTTCCCCGACGCCTTCGACTACAAGGCGCCGGCGGCGATGACCGTCACCTCCACGCCGGATCCCTCCCTCGTGGGCCAGCCGGTGACCTTCACCGCCGAAGTGGAGGGCGTCCCGTCCACGACGGGTACCCCGTCCGGCACCGTCACCTTCGACTTCGGTGACGGAACCGCGCAGGTGACGGCGTCCCTGACGGACGGCACGGCCACCGTGGAGCACGCCTACACCGGCCCATCGGCCACCCCCTACGCCGTCACCGCCAACTACAGCGGCGATCTCTACTTCATGCCTGCCACCGGGACGGACACCCAGGCCGTCGAGGAGGCACCGACCACCACCACGGTGACGGCTGGGCCCGAACCGTCCCTGGTGGGCCAGCCGGTCACCTTTGTCGCACGGGTCGCTCCCACCCCGCCGGGAGCCGGCGCGCCGACGGGCACGGTGACCTTCGACTTCGGCGACAGCACCGCACCCGTCACCGTGCCGATGGACGGTGGCTCCGCGACCGCGATCCACGCCTATGCGGACGCCGCCGGACTGCCCTACGCGGTCACCGCCACCTACAGCGGCGACGACAACTTCACGCCCTCCACGGGGACGGACAGCCAGACCGTGCAGCAGGCGGCCACCCACACCGCGGTGGACCTGGCACCCAACCCCTCCGTGGCCGGGCAGCCGGTGGCCGTGACCGCCACGGTCATCGTCGTCCCGCCCGGAGTTGCCGTCCCGACCGGCACGGTCACCTTCGACTTCGGCGACGGCACCCCGACCGTCGACGTCCCGCTCACCGGCGGCACCGCCGCCACCAGCCATGGCTTCGCCGGTACGGCGGGCAGTCCCTACACGGTCACCGCCACCTACCAAGGCGACGGGAACCTCGAACCCTCCACGGGGACCGGCACCCAGGCGGTGGGAGCGAGCGGGTCGTCGACGGCGGTGGTCTCGGCGCCGGATCCGTCGACGGTGGGGGAGTTGGTGACCTTCAGTGCGACGGTCAGCGCGCTCGCGCCCGGCGCCGGGACCCCGACCGGGACGGTCACCTTCGACTTCGGCGACGGCAGCGCCCCCGTCAGCACGCCGCTCACGGCCGGCACCGCCACCACCGGCCACGTCTACACCGCTGCGGCGGACAACCCCTATACGGTCACCGCCACTTACGACGGGGACGCGGATTTCACGACCTCGCTCGGCACCGACACCCAGAGCGTTCAGCCGGCCGCTACCGCGCTCGCCGTGGTCTCGGCGCCGGATCCGTCGACGGTGGGGGAGCTGGTGACGTTCAGTGCCACGGTCACCGCGCTAGCGCCAGGCGCCGGTACCCCGACCGGGACGGTCACCTTCGACTTCGGTGACGGCACACCGCTGGACACCGAGTTCCTCACCGCGGGCACCGCCGAGATCACCCACGCCTACGCCGACGCGGCCGAACTGCCGTACACGGTCACTGCCACCTACAACGGTGACCCGGACTTCACCACCTCACTCGGTACCGACACCCAGACCGTTCAGCCGGCCGACACCACCACCGCCGTGGCCTCCGTACCCGACCCGTCCACGGTGGGGCAGTTGACGACCTTCGTCGCGCAGATCTCCCCCGAGGCCCCGGCGGCCGGCGCGCCCACGGGAACCGTGACATTCGAGTTCGGCGACGGCAGCCCGCCCGTCACGGCACCCGTCGAGGGCGGTACGGCGACGGTCACCCACGCCAATCCGGAGGTGGCGGAGAGCCCGTACACGGTCGCCGCGACCTACAGCGGTGACGACAACTTCAACCCCTCCTCGGGGGCGGACAGCCAGTCGGTCGCCCAAGCGGTGTCCACGACTACGGTGACGACCTCGCCGGAACCGTCGGTCACCGGCCAGCCGGTCACCTTCACCGCGACCGTCACGGCCGCCCCGCCGGCCGCGGGCACCCCGACCGGGACGGTCACCTTCGACTTCGGTGACGGCACCGCACCCGTCACCACACCCCTCACGGCCGGCACCGCCACCCTCACCCACGCCTACGCCACCGCGCCCCTCAACCCGTTCCCGGTCACCGTCACCTACAGCGGGGACACCAACTTCACCGACTCCGTCGGCATCGCTACGCACACCGTGGAGCAGGCCGCGACCACCACCACGGTCACCGCCGAACCCGACCCGTCCGTGACGGGGGAGTCGGTGACCGTCACCGTGACCCCCACCGCACCCGCCTCGGGCATCCCGACCGGGCCGGTCACCTTCGACTTCGGCGACGGGACCCCGGTCCTCACCGCCCAGTTGGTGAACGGCACGGTGACCGTCACCCACCCCTACACCAGCGTGTCCGGCAGCCCCTACACGATCACCGCGGTCTACCTCGGTGATGCCAACTACGCCGCGTCCGAGGACACCATCGTCCATGCCGTCGACCCGGCCGAGACCAGCACCACGGTGACCTCCTCGCGGGTTCCCTCGGCGGCCGGCGAGAGTGTCACGCTGATCGCGCGGGTGGTCCCGGTGCCGCCGGGCGCCGGCACCCCGACCGGGACGGTCACCTTCGACTTCGGGGACGGCAGCACGCCCACCAGCGCACCGGTCTCCCACGGCGTGGCCATGGTCTCGCACACCTACACCAGCACCGCCGGCAGCCCCTACACGGTCACCGCGACCTACAGCGGGGACGCCGACTTCGCCGCCTCCACCGGGACGGTCGCGCAGGGCGTGGAGACCAGTGTGTCGGGCACCTCGACGACGGTGAGCTCCGCTCCGGACCCGTCCATCGTCGGCCAGTTGGTGACCGTCACCGCGACGGTCGCGCCCGTGCCGCCCGCCGCGGGCACCCCGACCGGCACGGTGACCTTCGACTTCGGCGACGGCGCCGCGACCGTGACGGTCCCGCTCACCGGCGATACGGCGACGGCCACCCACACCTATACCGCGGCCGCCGTCTCCAGCACGATCTCCGCGGTCTACAGCGGGGACGGGAACTTCGCGGGCTCGGCCGGATTCGACACCCAGACGGTCGTACGGGCAGCCACGTCGACGGTGCTGGAGTCCGCCCCGGACCCGTCCGTGACCGGCCAGGACGTCACCTTCACCGCGACCGTCACCTCGACGGACGCGGGAGCCGGCACCCCGACCGGGACGGTCACCTTCGACTTCGGCGACGGCACCCCGACCGTCCGGGCGCCCCTCACCGACGGCACGGCGACCGCCGTACACGCCTACCCCCACACCTCGGGCAGCCCGTATCAGGCCACCGCCACCTACAACGACGATGCGGACTTCGCACCGTCCACGGACACCGACACCCAGACCGTGAACCCGGGGACGGTGTCCGTCGCCGTCCTCTCGTCGGAGGACCCTTCCGCGGTCGGCCAGCCGGTGACCCTCACCGCGAACCTCACGGCGGACGCCCCGGCGGTGGGCACGCCGACCGGGACGGTCACCTTCGACTTCGGCGACGGCACCCCGACCGTCACCGCCACCGCAGTGGGCGGCACGGTGACGGTCACTCATGCGTACACCACCACGGCCGGCAGCCCGTACACGGTCTCCGCCACCTACAGCGGCGACGCGGACTTCAGCCCGGCCACGGGCACCGGTTCCCAGTCCCTGTACGCGGCCGCGACCACCATGGCGGTGACCTCCGGTCCGCAACCCGCGGTCGTGGGGCAGCCGGTGACCCTCACCGCGACGGTCGCCCCGGTCCCGCCGGGTGCCGGCACTCCGACCGGCACGGTCACCGTCGACTTCGGCGATGACACCCCGCCCGCCACGCTCTCCCTGGTCGGCGGAGCCGTCACGCTCATGCACACCTACACCAGCAGCCTCCACAGCCCGTACACGATCACCGCCACCTACAACAGCAGCGATGACTTCACCGGCTCGGTGGCCACGGCCACCCAGACCGTCCTGCCGGACGCCACGACCACCACGGTGACCTCCGCACCGGACCCGTCCGTCGTCGGCCAGCCGGTCACCTTCACGGCGATCGTCGCCCCGGTGGAGCCGGGCGCGGGTGCGCCGAGCGGAACAGTGATCTTCGACTTCGGGGACGGCACGGACTCGTCCGCGCAACCCGTCGTCGCCGGGGTGGCCACGGCCGTACACGCCTACCCCAGCCCGTCCGGCAGCCCGTACACCGTCACCGCCACCTATGGCGGGGGCACCGACTTCACCGCCTCCAGCGGCACGACCGCACAGTCCGTCGGCCAGGCCGCGTCCACGACGGTGGTCAACTCGCTGCCCGATCCGGCGGTGACCGGCCAGCCGGTGACCGTCACCGCGACCCTCTCGGCCGCCGCGCCCGGGGACGGGACACCGACCGGCACGGTCACCTTCGACTTCGGTGACGGCACGTCACCCAGCACGGTGCCGGTCACCTCCGGGGGCGCCACGACGACACACACCTGGGCCGGTACCTCCGGCAGCCCGTACACCATCACGGCCGACTACGGCGGGGACACCGACTTCACCCCGTCCACCGGTACCGGCACGCAGACGATCGCCCCGGCCGAGACCACCACGGCCGTCAGCGCACTGCCGGCGCCCTCGGTGACGGGCCGGCCGGTGGACCTCACCGCGACGGTCTCCGCCGTCGCACCGGGAGCCGGCACCCCCACCGGAAACGTCACCTTCGACTTCGGTGACGGCACCGCGCCCCTCACCGCACCCCTGACGGACGGCACCGCCACCCTCACCCATGCCTGGGACGGGACGTCCGGCAGCCCGTACACCGTCACGGCCGTCTACAGCGGGGACGCCGACTTCAGCCCCTCCACCGGTACCGGCACACAGACCGTCGGCCCGGCTATGACCACCACCACCGTCAGCGGACTGCCGGAACCCTCGGTCACGGGCCAGCCGGTGACGTTCCTCGCGAGGGTGCTGTCCGACAGCATGGGGGACGCCGCGCCGACGGGGACGGTGACCTTCGACTTCGGCGACGGCAGCGCGCCCGTCACCGTCGCCGCAGCGGGTGGCGTGGCGAGCGCCGTGCACACGTACCCGAGCGCCACGGGCAGCCCGTACACGGTCCACGCCACCTACAGCGGCGACGACGACCGGTTCACCGCGTCCGTGGGGACCGAAACACACACCGTGCAGCCGTCGTTGTCGGCGACCGTGGTCAGCTCGTCGCCGGATCCCGCGGTGACGGGCCAGCCGGTGGACCTCACCGCGACCGTCTCCGCGGCCGCGCCGGGGGCCGGCACCCCCACCGGCACGGTCACCTTCGACTTCGGTGACGGCACCCCGTCCGTCACCGCACCCGTGACGGACGGCACCGCCACCGTCACACACGCCTGGGCGAGCACCTCCGGCAGCCCGTACGCGCTCACCGCCGGCTACAACGGGGACGCCGACTTCAGCCCCTCCACGGGCACCGGCATGCAGACCGTCGACCCCGCCGCGACCACCACGGCCGTGACCTCCTCGCCCGATCCCTCCGTGACGGGCCAGGCGGTGGACCTCACCGCGACGGTCTCCGCGGCCGCGCCCGGGGCCGGCACCCCCACCGGCACCGTCACCTTCGACTTCGGTGACGGCAGCCCCTCCGTCACCGCCACGCTCACCGCCGGCGTGGCCACCGTGACGCACACCTGGACCGACACCTCTCCCGGCCCGTACACCGTCACGGCCAACTACAGCGGGGACATCGACTTCGACCCCTCCACCGGCACCGACAGCCAGACCGTCGGCCAGGCATCCGCCGCCCTGTCCCTGTTCTCCACCCCGGACCCGTCCGTGGCCGGACAGGAGGTCACCTTCACCGCGCTGATCTCCGCGGTTCCCCCGGGCGCGGGCACCCCCACCGGGACCGTCACCTTCGACTTCGGCGACGGCACCCCGCCCGTCACCGCACCGGTCATCTCCGATGTGGCGACCGTGACGCACGCCTACACGGATTCGACCGGCAGCCCCTACACAGTCACCGCCACCTACCAGGGTGACGACGACTTCGCCCCCGCCACCGTCACCGAGGTCCACACGGTGGCGATCAGCGCCGCGACCACGGTGACGACCGTGAGCTCCTCCCCGGACCCCTCGGTGACGGGCCGGCCGGTGACCTTCACCGCGACCGTGGCCCCGACCCCGCCCGGCGCCGGGGTGCCGACCGGAACGGTCACCTTCACCTTCGGCGACGGAACGGCGGCCGTCACGGCCTCGCTCTCCGGCGGGGTCGCCGGCGTCACCCACGCCTACACCACCGCGACGGGCAGCCCGTACACCGTGACCGCGCGCTACAGCGGGGACGCCAACTTCAGCTCCTCCTCGGGCACGGACAGTCAGACGGTGGATCCGGCGTCGACGCTGACCACCGTGGTCAGCGCGCCGGACCCGTCCGTGGTCGGCCAGCCGGTGACCCTCACCGCGACCGTCACACCGGTCGCACCGGGAGCCGGGGTGCCGACCGGCGCGGTCACCTTCGACTTCGGGGACGGCACTCCGCCCACACAGACCTCGCTCTCCGACGGCGTCGCCCGGGTCACCCACGCCTACACGGCCGCGGGCGGCCCCTACACGGTGACCGCGCTCTACGAGGGGAACCACAGCTTCTCCTCGTCGAGCGGAGGTGACACCCAGACGGTGGGCAGGTCCGCGACGACGACGTCGGTGGTGTCCTCGCCCGATCCCACGGTGGTGGGTCAGTTGACCACCGTGACGGCTTCGGTGGCGTCGGTTGCGCCGGGGGCGGGTGCGCCGTCGGGTACGGTCACGTTCAGTTTCGGTGACGGCAGTCCGACGTTGACCGCGCCCGTCAGTGAGGGCCTGGCGGTGGTGACGCACGCTTATGGCAGTACTGCGGGCAGTCCGTTCGCGATCACTGCGATGTATGACGGGGATGCGAACTTTGCCTCGTCGAGCGGGAGTGATACCCAGACCGTCGGTAAGGCGGCCACCACCACGGCCGTGGCGTCTTCGCCCGATCCCACGGTGGTGGGTCAGTTGACCACGGTGACGGCTTCGGTGGCGTCGGTTGCGCCGGGGGCGGGTGCGCCGTCGGGTACGGTCACGTTCAACTTCGGTGACGGCAGTCCGACGTTGACGGCGCCGGTCAGCAATGGTCTGGCGGTGGTGACGCACGCTTATGGCAGTACTGCGGGCAGTCCGTTCGCGATTACCGCGATGTATGACGGGGATGCGAACTTTGCCTCGTCGAGCGGGAGTGATACCCAGACCGTCGGCAAGGCGGCCACCACCACGGCGGTGTTCTCCTCGCCCGATCCCACGGTCGTCGGCCAGCCCACCACCCTCACGGCCACCGTCGCCTCCGTGGTGCCCGGGGCCGCCGTCCCCACCGGTACGGTCACCTTCAGCTTCGGCGACGGCACCCCCTCCACCACCACCTCGCTCTCCGACGGCATCGCGACCGTCGCCCACGCCTACACCACCACGACCGGCAGCCCCTTCTCCGTCACGGCGACCTACAACGGGGATGCCGGTTTCACGTCATCGAGCGGCAGTGATGTGCAGACGGTGGGCCGGGCGGCGACGACGACGGCGGTGGTTTCTTCGCCGGATCCGTCGGTGGCGGGGCAGGCGGTGACGTTGACGGCGACGGTGTCGGCGGTGGCGCCGGGGGCGGGTACGCCGACGGGTACGGTCACCTTCAGTTTCGGCGATGGCACCAGCGCGGGCACCGCCACCCTCTCGGGCGGCACCGCGACCCTCACCCACACCTACGCCACCAGGTCCGGCAGCCCCTTCGCCGTCACGGCCACCTACAACGGGGACGCCAACTTCGCGGCCTCCTCCGGCAATGACACCCAGACGCTCACCAAGAACGCGAGCACCACCACGGTGACCTCCACTCCCGACCCCTCGGTGTCCGGCGGGACGGTGACCGTCCGGGCGACGGTCTCTTCCGCGGCCGGTACGCCGACCGGCACGGTCACCTTCAGTTTCGGTGACGGCACCAGCACCGCCACGGCGACTCTCTCCGGCGGCGTCGCCACCGTCACCCACCCCTACACGACCACCACCGGCAGCCCGTTCACGATCACGGCCACCTACGGCGGGGACGCCAGCTTCAACGGCTCCACCGGCACCGACACCCAGACCGTCACCCGCGCCTCGACCTCCACCACGGTGGTCTCCACGCCCAACCCCTCCACGACGGGAGACCGGGTCACGGTCACCGCGACCGTGGTTCCCGTGGCCCCCGCAACGGGCACGCCCACCGGAACCGTCACCCTCGCCATCACGGGACGCAGCCCCCTGACCGTGCCTCTCGTCGGGGGCACGGCCAGTGCGAGCTTCAATCCGCTCCAGAAGGGGACCCACTTGGTCACCGGCAACTACAACGGTGACGTCAGCTTTGCGCCGTCGTCCGGAACCACTGTCCAGACGGTGAACTGACGGAGCGGTGCCCCGGCTCCCGTGCGCGGAGCCGGGGCACCACCGTGTTCCGGCCGCCTCGGGAAGTGCCGGGCGGCCTTCGTGGCTCTCCCGGTGCCGCGATCCGCCGCAGTGGCGCCTCGGTCCGGTTGGCGCGTCCGTTACTTACCCGCGTCCGGGGAGTCGTGAAGAATCCGGACGCGACGACGGGCGCCGGCCCGGGGGGAGTTGCGACCGGATCACGCGTCACCCTTGGCAGCGTCAGTGCAATGTGAAATATTACTGACGTGCCCACGAGAAGAAGCTCGGATGTCATCGTCGTCGGCGCGGGCGTGGTCGGCGCGGCCTGTGCCTACTACGCGGCCCGCGCCGGCCTCTCCGTCACCGTGCTCGACCGCGGCCCCGTCGCGGGCGGCACCACGGGCGCCGGTGAGGGCAACCTCCTGGTCTCCGACAAGGAGCCCGGACCCGAACTCGATCTCGCGCTGCTGTCCACCGGGTTGTGGCAGGAGCTGGCGGAACTGCTCCCGCCGCAGATCGAGTACGAGCCCAAGGGCGGCCTCGTGGTCGCCGCCGACGAGACCGGGATGCGGGCCCTGCGCGACTTCGCGGCCGGACAGCGAACGGCCGGGGTGCGGGCGGACGAGATTCCCGCGGACCGGTTGCGGGAGCTGGAACCGCATCTGACTCCCGGCCTGGCAGGGGGCTTTCACTACCCGCAGGACGCCCAGGTGATGCCGGCGCTGGCCGCCGCCCATCTGCTGCGCGCCGGCGGCGACCGGGTGCGCCTGCGGCTCGGTGCGGACGTCACCGGCCTGCTGACCACGGCGGACGGAGCGGTGCGGGGGGTGCGCACGGCGGCCGGCGAGGTGTCTGCCCCGTACGTGGTCAATGCGGCGGGCACCTGGGGCGGCGAGTTCGCCCGGCGCGCGGGCGTCGCACTCCCGGTGCTGCCGCGCCGCGGCTTTGTGCTCGTCACGGAACCGCTGCCGAGGGTGGTGCGGCGCAAGGTGTACGCGGCCGACTATGTGGCCGACGTCGCCAGCGGCTCGGCGGCACTCCAGACCTCGGCGGTGGTCGAGGGGACCGCGGCCGGTCCCGTCCTGATCGGCGCCAGCCGGGAACGGGTCGGCTTCGACCGGACAATGTCGACCGAGGTCCTGCGCCGTCTGGCGGCCCAGGCCACCGCACTCTTCCCGGTGCTCGCCGGGGTCCGCGCGATGCGGACGTATGTGGGGTTCCGCCCGTACCTGCCCGACCATCTGCCCGCCATCGGCCCCGATCCGCGGGTGCCCGGTCTGCTGCACGCCTGCGGTCACGAAGGCGCGGGTATCGGGCTCGCCCCCGCCACCGGGCTGCTCATCGCGCGGTCCCTGAGCGGGGCCGAACTGCCCCTGGATCCGGGCCCGTTCGCCCCCGATCGCTTCGAAGCCGCCGTCTGACCGTCCGCTACGAAAGGAGGCCCGCAGTGGCCCGTACCCCCGCCGAACTGGCAGGGGCGAACCCCGGCGCATCGTTCGAGATCACGATGGACGGCCGTCCGGTCCCCGCCCTGCCCGGCCAGTCCGTCGCCGCGGCCCTGTGGTCCGCCGGCATCCTCGCCTGGCGCACCACCCGCACCACCGGTCGCCCGCGAGGTGCCTTCTGCGGCATCGGGCAGTGCTACGACTGCCTGGCCACCATCAACGGGGAGCCCAACCGCCGGGCCTGTCTGGTGCCCGCACACCCCGGCGACGTGATCACCACCCAGGAGGGACACGGCCATGCCCGCATCGGCGTCTGACCCGTACGACCTCGCGGTGATCGGCGCGGGCCCGGCCGGTCTCGCCGGCGCCGTCACGGCAGCCGAACTCGGCCTGTCCGTCGCCCTGTTGGACGCCGCACCGCAGACCGGCGGGCAGTTCTACCGGCATCCGGCGCCGGCCGCCGGCGCGGCCCGGCCCGAGGCGCTGCACCATGACTGGGCCGCCTTCGCCGCGCTGCGCCGGCGCCTGGAGCGCAGCGGCATCCGTCACCTGTCCGGGCATCATGTCTGGGCCGTCACGAAGGAGGACGGCGACCTGTGGGCGGTACACGCCGCCACCGGGCCCGACGGCGCCGGGGAGCAAACGGTGCGGGTGCGGGCCCGTACGGTCCTGCTCGCGACCGGCGCCTATGAACGCCAACTCCCCTTTCCCGGCTGGACCGTGCCGGGAGTCGTGGGCGCCGGGGGAGCACAGGCCATGCTCAAGTCCGGTCTGGTGCTGCCCGGCAAGCGGATCGTCGTGGCGGGCAGCGGACCCCTGCTGCTCGCGGTCGCCTCGTCGCTGGCCGCCGCCGGCGCGCAGGTCCCCGCCGTGATCGAGGCGTCCGGCTATCTGGGGTATGCACGGCACCCCGGTGCGCTGGCCGCCAATCCGCACAAGCTCATCGAGGCGGCGGTCCACGGGGCCGCCCTGCTGCGACACCGGGTCCGGCTGCGCACCCGCAGTGCGGTCACCGAGGTGCACGGCACCGACCGGGTGGCGGCCGTCACCGTCACCCGGCTCGACCGCGACTGGCGGCCCGTACGGGGGACGGGCCGGCGGATCGCGTGCGACGCGCTCGCGGTGGGACACGGCCTGGTCCCGCAGATCGAACTGGCCACCGCACTCGGCT
Source organism: Streptomyces sp. bgisy130 (assembly GCF_057708345.1). Lineage (NCBI taxonomy): Bacteria > Bacillati > Actinomycetota > Actinomycetes > Kitasatosporales > Streptomycetaceae > Streptomyces > Streptomyces sp. bgisy130. The sequence goes on along the minus strand of NZ_JBYISA010000015.1, from coordinate 169,929 downwards.
GCGCCACCCGCCGCACCGCGGACGGCACCTCGGCCCTGGCCCTGGACGCCCTTCAGGAGACCTCCGTACGCGGGCTGTGGGCGGCGGGGGAGACCGGGGGAGTGGGCGGCGCCCCGCTCGCCCGCGCGGAAGGGGAGCTGGCCGGGCTCGCGGCAGCCGCCCGACTCCACGGTCGGCCCGTCGGCGAAGGGCGCGTACGGGCGCTGCGGCGTCGGCGGGACCGGATGCGGGCCTTCGCCGAGGCGATGGCCGCCGGTCATGCACCGGCCGCGGGCTGGACGGGCTGGCTGACCGACGACACGGAGGTCTGCCGCTGCGAGGAAGTGACCGCCGGAACGATCCGCGAGGCCGTCACCGACCTCGGTGCCCGTGACGCCCGCACCGTCAAACTCCTGACCCGGGCCGGTATGGGCTGGTGCCAGGGGCGGATGTGCGGAACGGCGGCGGCGTGCCTGGCGGCAGGCGACGGTGCGGCGGAACCACCCACCGAGCACCGCCCGTTCGCGGTGCCCGTCCCGCTCTCGGCACTCGCCTCGTCCGACGACGCCACCGCACGCCGGCCGGACACCGCCCCGGCCGTCGACGACTGACCCGCCGGTCGCCCTTGTGGCGGCCACGAACCACTCAATAAAATGTCACACGCTACAGAAGGGTTCATCGACATGACCACCCTCACCTGGAACAGCACCCGCCCCTGGCGCGGAATCATGGTCGCCACGGCGCTGCCGCTGCGCGACGACCTGTCCGTCGACCACGACGCCTACGCCGAGCACGTCCGCTGGCTGATCGAGCAGGGCTGCGACGGCGTCGTACCGAACGGCTCGCTCGGCGAGTACCAGACCCTCACCGACGAGGAGCGGGCCCGCGTGGTGCGCACCGCGGTCGAAGCGGCGGGCGACGGCGCGCGGGTGATGCCCGGCGTCGCCGCCTATGGCAGTGCCGAGTCCCGGCGCTGGGCGGAGCAGGCGGCCGAGGCGGGCTGCGGCTCGGTGCTCCTGCTGCCCCCGAACGCCTACCGCGCCGACGAACCGGCCGTCCGTGCCCACTACGCCGAGGCCGCCAAGGCAGGGGTGCCGGTCGTCGCGTACAACAACCCCCTCGACACCAAGGTGGATCTGACGCCCGGGCTGCTGGCCCGGCTGCACCAGGACGGCAGCATCGTCGCGGTCAAGGAATTCTCCGGCGATGTGCGGCGCGCCTACGAGATCGCCGAACTGGCCCCGGACCTGGACCTGTTGATCGGCGCGGACGATGTCCTGCTCGAACTCGCGGTGGCCGGTGCGGTCGGCTGGGTCGCCGGCTACCCCAACGCCTTCCCCGCCACCTGCGCCGCGCTCTACCACGCCGCCGTCGCCGGTGACCTGGACACCGCCCTGCCGCTCTACAAGTCCCTGCACCCGCTGCTGCGCTGGGACTCGAAGACGGAGTTCGTCCAGTGCATCAAGCTGTCCATGGATCTCGTCGGCCGCCACGGCGGCCCCGCCCGTCCGCCGCGCTCCCCGCTCACGGGGGAGATCGAGGCCGAAGTCCGGGCCGCCACCGAGAAGGCCGTCGCCGCCGGACACCACTGACCGCATCCGTGCCGCTTCGAAAGGACCCATGGTGCGTACGCGTCATGTCTTCCACGCCGTCGATTCGCACACCGAGGGCATGCCCACCCGCGTGATCACCGGTGGCGTCGGGGTGCTCCCCGGCGCCACCATGGCCGAGCGCAGACTCCACTTCATCGAGCACCTCGACCATCTCAGGACGCTCCTGATGTACGAGCCGCGCGGGCACTCCGCCATGAGCGGCGCCATCCTCCAGCCGCCCACCCGACCCGACGCCGACTACGGCGTCCTCTACATCGAGGTCTCCGGCCTGCTGCCGATGTGCGGGCACGGCACCATCGGGGTCGCCACCGTCCTCGTCGAGTCGGGCATGGTGCCGGTGACCGAGCCGGTCACCCCGGTGCGGCTGGACACCCCGGCCGGTCTGGTCGCCGTCGACGTCCACGTGGCGGACGGGGTGGCGAAGTCGGTCACCCTCACCAATGTGCCCGCCTTCTGCGCCGGCCTGGACCGGACCGTGGAGGTCCCGGGCTACGGGAGGGTCACCTACGACCTCGCCTTCGGCGGCAACTTCTACGCCTTCGTCGAACTCGACGCGCTGGGGCTGCCGTTCGACCGTGCCCGCAAGGACGATCTGCTGGCCGCCGGGCTGGCCGTCATGGCGGCGATCAACGCCTCGCCGGACCGGCCGGTGCACCCCGAGCAACCGGGGATCGCCGGGGTCAAGCATGTCTATCTGGCCGCTCCCGGCTCGGACGCCCAGCACGCGCGGCATGCGATGGCGATCCACCCGGGCTGGTTCGACCGCTCGCCCTGCGGCACCGGCACCTCGGCGCGGATGGCGCAGCTGCACGCCCGCGGCGAACTGCCCCTGGACCGTGACTTCGTCAACGAGTCCTTCATCGGCACCCGCTTCACCGGCCGGCTGGTCGCCGAGACCGAGGTCGGCGGGCGGCCCGCCGTGGTGCCGACCGTCACCGGCCGCGCCTGGATCACCGGCACCGCCCAGTACTTCCTCGACCCGGACGACCCCTTCCCCGGAGGCTTCCTCCTGTGACCACCGCCGTCTCTTCCGTCACCTCCCGCAATCCGGCCGATCCGTCCGATGTGCTGGTATCGGTTCCGGCCCCCGGAGCCTTCGCCGCGGCGGATGCGGTCGAGCGGGCCCGCGCGGCCCAGCCCGGCTGGCTGGCCGACGGTGCCGCCGCCCGCTCGGCCGCCCTGGGCGCGGTCGCCACCGCCCTGGAGGCCGCCGCGGACGAACTGGCCGCGCTCGCCGTACGCGAAGTGGGCAAACCGCTCACCGAGGCGCGCGCCGAGATCACCAGAAGCGTCGCGATCTGGCGTTACTACGCCCAGGCCCCCTACGAACCCCTCGGCGGCGTGCACGAAACCGCCGTCGGCCCGGGGCTGCTGCTGACCCGCCGCCGTCCGTACGGCGTCGCCGGACTCCTCACCCCCTGGAACTTCCCGTTCGCCATTCCGAGCTGGAAGGCGGCCCCGGCACTCGCCGCGGGCAACACGGTGGTCCTCAAGCCCGCCCCCGAGGCGACGGCCTGCGCCCGGCGCCTCGCCGCCCTCGTCGGACAGGCCCTGCCGGCCGGGGTGTGCACCGTGCTGCCCGGCGGGGCGACCGAGGGCAACGCACTCGTCTCCGTCGCCGATATCGTCTCCTTCACCGGCTCGACGACCGTCGGCCGCACGGTCGTGCAGGCCGCCACGGCCCGGGGCATCCCGGTCCAGGCCGAGATGGGCGGTCTGAACGCGGCCCTGGTCCTGCCGGACGCGGACATCGAGCAGGCCGCGCGCCATATCGCCGCCGCGATCGCCGGATACGCGGGCCAGAAGTGCACCGCCACCCGTCGCGTGATCGCGGTCGGACCGGCCCTCGGCCCCCTGCGGGAAGCGCTCACGGAAGCCCTGCGTGCGGTGCCGGTCGGTGACCCGGCCGACCCCGCCACCGTGTGCGGGCCCCTCATCAACGAGGAGGCCCGCGACCGGGTCACCCGCGCCCGGGACGGCCTCTCGGTCCTCGCGGGCGGAACCGCACCCGGCCACCCCGGCTGGTACGCGGCCCCGACGCTGGTCGAGCAGGTACCCCCGGGGCACCAGCTGCTGCGTGAGGAGGTCTTCGGGCCGGTCGCGGCGCTGCTGCCCGCCGACGATCTGGCCCACGCGGTCCGGATCACCAACTCCGTCCCGTACGGCCTGGTCACCTCGGTCCACTCGGCCGGTCTGGACCCGGTCCTGCACGGGCTCGACCAGCTCGACACCGGAATGATCAGAGTCAATACCCCGTCCACCGGAGTCGACTTCCATCTGCCGTTCGGCGGCGCCAAGGAATCCGGCCACGGACCGCGGGAACAGGGCCGCGCCGCCCTGGACTTCTACACCTCCAGCCGTACGTACACCCTCTCCACCGTGGGAACAATGTGAAATTGTATGCTGGTGATCCGCTCCGCCAGGAAGGGATCAACGCCGCCATGGGGCACCTGAAGCACCGCGATCTCAACGCCACCCGGGAGCGGCTGCGCGACCAGGTCGCCCACGCCCTGCGAGCCGCCCTGATCTCCGGTGAACTGCGGCCGGGGGAGGTCTACTCCGCGCCGGTCCTGGCCGAGGACTTCGGGATCTCGGCCACGCCGGTGCGCGAGGCGATGCTCGACCTGGCGCGCGAGGGCCTGGTGGAGCCCGTCCGCAACAAGGGCTTCCGGGTCACCGAAGTCAATGAGCGTGACCTCGACCAGTACACCGAGATCCGCGCGCTCATCGAGATCCCCATGATCGGCCGGATCACCCGCTCCGCCGCCCGCGCGGACTTGGCGGCGCTGCGGCCGGTCGCCGAGGAGATCGTGCGCGCGGCACGCGACCACGACCTCATCGGCTACCTGGAGGCCGACCGGCAGTTCCACCTCGAACTGCTCGCCCTCAGCGGCAATGACCGCCTCGTCGAGACCGTCGGAGACCTGCGCAAGCGCTCACGGCTCTACGGACTCACCGCCCTGGACGAGCGAGGCGAGCTGATCCCGTCGGCCGAGGAACACCTCGAACTCCTCGACCTGATGCTGGCGGGCGAGGCGAAGCGCGCCGAGAAGTGCATGGCCAAGCACCTCGGCCATGTCCGCTCGCTCTGGGCCAGGAGCGGGACCGCGGCGAAATCCGGCTCGTAGCGGGCCGGGTGGCTGTGGGCCCTGCCCCACGGCGGACAGCGACGCCGTCCGCCCTCCCAACCGTTTCATGCAATGTCACACTTCATACTGCCCCCGGGCCGTGGAAGGGACCCATGAACCCCGCCTGCACCACCATCGATCACGTCTTCACCGTCCCCCTGGACCACTCCGCCCCCGACGGGGAACACATACAGGTCTTCGCCCGCGAGGTCGTCGACCCGGCCCGCGCGGGCGAGCGGCTGCCCTGGCTGCTCTTTCTGCAAGGCGGTCCGGGCGGCAAGTCCCCCCGCCCGTCGGCCGGTTCACCCGGCTGGCTGGACCAGGCACTCCAGACCCACCGGGTGCTCCTGCTCGACCAGCGCGGCACCGGCCGTTCCACCCCCGTCACCGCCCGAGCCGCCGCCCGGTTCACTTCCCCCGACCAACTCGCCGCATATCTGGGCCACTTCCGCGCCGACTCGATAGTGGCCGACGCCGAACTGATCCGCCGTGAACTCTGTCAGGACGAACCCTGGGAGACCCTCGGCCAGAGCTACGGCGGCTTCCTCACCCTCACCTACCTCTCCCGGGCACCCGAGGGCCTCCGGGCCTGCTACGTGGCCGGTGGTCTGCCCGGCCTGACCGCCACCGCCGACGAGGTCTACGCCCGCACTTACCCACGGGTGCGGGACCGCGTCCTCGACTTCTACGCCCGCTACCCCGACGACGCCCGCCGCCTCCGCCGGATCGCCGATCTCCTCACGGCCACCGAGGTGCGGCTGCCCGACGGGGACCGCCTCACCACCCACCGGCTGCGCACCCTCGGCCTCGCCCTCGGCATGGGCGACGGCTTCGAACGACTCCACTGGCTGCTCGACGAATCCCTGGACGCCGACGGCGAGTTGACCGACACCTTCCTCCACCAGGTGCGCAACCTGACCGGCTTCACCGACAATCCGCTGTACGCCGTGCTTCAGGAGACGCTCTACGGGCAGGGCACCGGCCCGACAGGCTGGGCAGCCGCCCGGGCACTCGACGGCTTCGCGGAGTTCGACGAGGAGGCGGACCCCCTCCTCCTCACCGGAGAAATGATCTACCCCTGGATGTTCCGGGAGATCACCGGCCTGCGACCCTTCGAGGGCGCTGCCCAGCTGCTGGCCGCACGTACCGACTGGCCCCCGCTGTACGACCCCCGGCGCCTCGCCGCCAACCGGGTCCCCCTCGCCGCGATCGTCTACCACGACGACATGTATGTCGACGCGGAACTCTCCCTGCGCACCGCGCGCGAGGTCGGCGCCACCCGCGTCTGGGTCACCAATGAGTGGGAGCACGACGGCGTCACCGCCTCCGGGGGCCGGGTACTGGCCCGCCTGATGGACCTGGCCGCGGGCCGCGCGTAACCCCGCACGCCCGTCCGCGCCCACCACTCCTTCTCCTGCCACTGCCTCCGATGGGAGAGCCATGCCCGCCCTGCCGACCCGCCTGCGCCCCCTCGCCGCGGCCTTCGCCCTCCTCGCCGGCCTCGCGCCCCCGGCCACCGCGACCGCCGCCACCCACCCCAACTCACCTGCGCCCGCCGCGGATTGTGCGCTCCCCGGCAAGACCGGCTGGACCGACGAGGGCCACGACACCGACCGCACCCGGTTCCAGCGCGCCGGCGGCGTCCACCGTGTGCTGACCCTCTTCGTGGACTTCCCCGACGCCCCGGCCACCGATTCGACGGACGCCTACGCCGCCCACCTCGCCCCGGCCGCCGCCTGGATGAGCCGCGCCAGCTACGGCCGCTCCCGGCTCGCCCTCCGCTCACTGCACCGCTGGATCCGGATGCCTGCGGACTCCACCTCGTACGGCTTCACCCGCGGCCTCACCTTCGAGGCCCACGAGAAGTACCTGCGCGACGCGATCACCGCCGCCGACCCCTTCGCGGACCTCTCCCGGTACGACATGGTCTACGTCGTCCCCGCGAAGGCGGCAGCCGCGATCTCCTTCTCCCCGACCTACCTCTACGACCCCGCCACACCCGGCGTCACCGCCGACGGCCGCCGCATCAAATGGGCCGTCACCTTCGGTCAGGACATGTGGCGTTGGGGGCACAAGGTCGCCGCCCACGAGACCGGCCACACCTTCGGCCTCCCCGATCTGTACTCCTTCACCGGCGCCACCCACCAATACGCCGGCGGCTGGGACGTCATGGGCAACATCGCCGGCCCCGCGCCGCAGTACCTCGGCTGGCACTCGTGGAAGCTCGGCTGGACCCGCGACGCCCAGGTCGCCTGCCTGCCGCGGACCGGACGCCGTTCGGTGCGGCTCTCCCCGGTGGAGCGCCCCGGCGGAACCAAGATCGCCGTACTGCGCACCGGCGAGACCACGGCCTATGTCGCCGAATCCCGCCGCGCCGAGGGCAACGACCAGGCCGCCTGCTCCACCGGCGTCCTGCTCTACAAGGTCGATTCCGCCACCCTGACCGGCGAGGGCCCGATAAGGATCATCAATGCCCACCCGGCCACCGATCCGCCCACTGGCTGCACCCCATTGGACCTGGCCGCTCACACCCCCGGCCAGACCTTCACCGACCCGGCCACCGGAGCCCGCATCGAAGTCCTCGCGGGCGGTCCGACGGGCGACACGGTGCGCATGAGCAAGGGGTGAGGGCAGGGGGGAACGGGTCAACCCCCATGCGCAGGGCCGGAGTTGCGGCCGCATACAGGGCCGGCAGCGAGGCTCCCGCCGATCTGACGCGTCATGGCCGCTGCCCGACTCGCGCTACTGCTGCGGCGGCCCGGCCAGGGCGTGCAGGACGGTGTTGTACCGGTCATCGAAGTCGATACGGGTGATGTCGTCGTAGTGGAAGGACGACGGTGTGGCGGCCCAGCGGGCTCTCGGGTTGACCTCCAGCAGCTTGAGCCGCTTCTTTCCCCTGCGGACCGGTGCGCCGATGTACACCGCGCCGGGGTTCAGATCCTCTTCGAAGACCGCTATCAGGTGGTAATGCCTGCTCACCGACTCCACCAGGGACCGGACGTCCGTCAGTGCGAGTTCGCCACGCGGCTCCGGGGGCGGCCAGGGGCCGTGCCGCTGTAGCCAGCGCGCCGTGAGATCGCGCGAGCCCCGGCGCTGGACCTGCACGATGTCGCGGGTTCTGAGCGCCACGAAACCGTCCAGGGCGAGACGGCCGCACTCCGCGATCAGCGTCCATGAGGGGGTCGCCTCGATCACGAACCCCTCCAGCTCGTCACTGTCCGGAAGGGCGCGCACGAGACGCGTGAACTGATGTTTCTCGGCGGCCTCTTGCAGCTGCCGCCGGATCTCCTTGGCCATGGTGGCCATACTCCTCGCCGTATGCGCCGGGCACCATTCGTTTAATGCCCCGAGGCGCCGTGCACCGGATCCAACAGCGCTTCCTGCCAAGGCCGTTGGTGCCCAGGCGAAACCGGATGCTCAGGTCTGGCTGAGATTTCCCCTGCGCGCGGGCGGCGTTTCGTATGCTCGCCATACGCACTACTTCGAACGGAGGACCGATGAAAGCCACCCTCAGTCGTGTGGCCTTCCGTGCCACGTCTTTCCTGCTGCACGGGCGCCGGCCGCGACTCGATCACCCCGACTCGCACCGGGCCGGCCGGGCCGACCAGCACGCGGGTGTGATCGACCACTACATTCCCTCGGTCCCCGGGGGCAGCGGAGGACTGTCCGTACGCTGACCGCGTCACCGCTTACCGGAAGGACGCCGCCTGGGGCGCCGCACGCAGGCCCGGCCTGTGGCGGACCCTGGGGGCTTCGAGGCCGAACTGATCGAGCACCCGGTCCACCGTGTGGCCGACGAGGTCGTCGACGGTCTGCGGGCGCTGGGAGAAGGCCGGCATCGGCGGCTGGATAACCGCGCCCCTCCGGGAGAGCGCCAGCATGTTCTCCAGATGGATGTCGTTCAACGGCGTCTTACGGGGCACCAGGACCAGCTTGCGGCGCTGCCGGAGCGTGATGCCGGCCGCGCGGGAGATCAGGCCGTCCGTGCAGCCGGCGCGGATCAGGGCCAGCGTCGTCATGCTGCACGGGATGATCGCCATGCCGTGCACGGGGAAGGCGTCGGAGGAGATGGCCGCGCCCAGGTCCTCCGGGGGGTAAGTGACGTCCGCGAGCGCGGCCACCTCCCGGGCGTGGCGAGAGGTCTCCCATTCCAGCGTGCTGCGAGCCCAGCGGCTCATGACCAGATGCACCTCGACCCCGCCGTGATCCCGCAGCCGCTCCAGCAGCCGTACGCCCAGCACAGCGCCGGTCGCGCCGGTGATGCCCACCACGAGGCGCAGCGGTGCGGACGGGGATGCCGCGCCGGTCATGCGCCGCCTCCCGGGAGGCAGTTGCCCTGACGGGATGTCACGGGCAGGGCGGGGGCATCGGCAGGTACCGGGCAAGGAGGTGAGGCGAGAAGGGTGTTGCCCTGTCCGTGCATGAAGTTTCCGCTCGGTAGGGGTCATCGGCATGAGGTCCCGCGGATCCATCCTGCGGTGTCGCCCTTGCGGCATCCTGCTCCGGCCGCTGACCTGCCCTTGCCGAGGGCTGTGTGCTCCTTGCCGGAACCTTGCCGATGGCTGATTTCGACGACTGGAGGGAGCCCGCCGACTGTGCCAAGATCACGTTTTCGGGACGACATCGTCCCCTTTCGGGCCGCAGACCGTGGCCAGCACGTGTGAGAACGATTGAGGCTCCTGATGTCCGCAGCTCCCCTGCCTGGCCCGCACCCGCCAGCGGAAGCCTCCGGACCTCTTCTTCGCGTGCTGGGGCCTATGACGGCGCGGCACGACGGACGGGACCTGCCGCTCGGTCCGCCCCGCCGCCGGGCCGTGCTCGCCCTGCTGCTCATCCGGCTGGGCCGGGTCGTCCCCACCGACGTGCTCATCGAGGAACTCTGGCGGGACGAGCCGCCCCGCCGGCCGGTGGGCGCGCTCCAGAGCCATGTCTCCCATCTGCGCCGGGCACTGGACGTCGCGAAGGGGCCGGGCGAACCGTCCTTGGTGCGCCACCGCACGCCCGGCTACGTACTGGGCCTGGCCCCGGAGCAGAGCGACGCGCACCGCTTCGAGCACCTGGTCACGGAGGGACGCCGGCTGCTGGGGCGGCGGGACGCGACGGCGGCCCGCGACCGGATCGCCGAGGCGCTCGCCCTGTGGCAGGGCTCCCCGTACACGGAGTTCTCCGCCCACCCGGTGCTCCTGGACGAGCGCGCCCGGCTCGAACAGTTACGGCTCACGGCCGTCGAGACCGGCGCAGAGGCCCGGCTCGTCCTCGGCGCGGCCGAAGAGGTGGCGGCCGGACTGGCGCAGGAGGCACGCCGTCACCCCGCCCGGGAACGGCTCATCGGTCACCTGATGACGGCCCTGTCGCAACTGGGCAGGCAGGCCGAGGCGCTGGAGCTGTACGAACGGACCCGCAGCCATCTCGCGGAGGAGTTCGGCGTCGACACCGCGGCCGAACTCCAGCGGATACGCACCGCCATCCTCCGGCAGGAAACCGTCATCCTGCGGCAGGAAACCGCCATCCTCCGGCAGGAACTCGACGACGGCCCGGCCGCCGAACCGGCCGCGCACCCTGCCGCCCGGCCTGCCGTGGCGGTGTCTCCGCCCGAGCCCACCCCGGACGTAGCCGAGCGGCCGGCCCCGCCCGGTGCGGGCGCCGACACGACGGAGTCCGCGGGGCCGTCCCTGTTCGCCGGCCGCGCCCGCGAACTGCGCCTGGTGACCCGGGCCGCCGCCGCGGCCCGCGACGGACACGGGCATGTCGCCTGCGTCCTCGGCCCCGCCGGGGTCGGCAAGACCCGCTTGCTGACCGAGCTCGCCACGTCCCTGAACGCGTCCGGCGACGCTCCCGACGTGGTGTGGAGCCACTGCTTCCCGGGGGAGGGCGTACCGCCGTACTGGCTCTGGGCCCAGGTCCTGCGCGGGCTGTCGGTCACCCGTCCGGACGCCTTCCGTGCCGCCTGCGCACCGCTCGAAGCGCTACTGGCCCCGGTGATGCCGCGCCATCCGGCCGGCACCGTCGAGCGGTCGGAGCCCGACGGCGACTGGGGCCATGCCCGCTTCCTCACCCATGACGCGGTCTGCGAGGTCCTGCTGCAACTGGCCGCCGCCCGCCCGCTGGTGCTGCTCCTGGAGGATCTGCACTGGGCCGACGCCGCCTCGCTGGATCTGCTCAGGCTGCTCGTCACCCGGCGCCACGACCGTCCGCTGAGCATCGTGCTGACGACCCGTCAGCCCGAGATGGAGTCCGACGCGTCCCTGCGCCGGGCACTCTCGGAGGTGCTGCGCGGGCCCCGCACCGAGACCCTGCGGCTGGGCGGACTCTCCCGGCAGGCCATCGCCTCCCTCGTCGAGGCCCAGGCCGGGCCCGGGGTCGGCTCCGATGTCGTCAAGGTGCTCCACGAGCGCAGCGGCGGCAACCCGTACTTCGTCACACAGCTGCTGACCCTGCTCGGCGATGTCCGCCGGCTGCACGAACCGGGGGCCACCGAAGTGCTCCTCGCGAGCGTTCCCTCCGGGGTCCGGGACGCGCTGCGACAGCGATTCACGGCCCTGCCCGAACCGGTCCTCCGCGTGCTGCACCTGTGCGCCGTTATCGGCATAGAGGTCGACACCCGCCTCCTGGCGCGCACGGCCGGGCCCGACGAGCCCGTCGGCGCCGCCCTGGAGGCGGCGATCGCAGCGGGACTGCTGGCCGAGGACCCGCACCGCCCCGACCGCCTGCACTTCGCCCATGCGCTGGTGCGGGAGACCCTCACCGACGAACTGGACCGGCAGGCACGCCACCGGCTGCACGCCAGGGTCGCCGAGGCGCTGGCCACCCGGCGCCCGGGAGACGAAGCCGGGGGAGCGGAGGCCGAGCGCCTCGCCCACCACTCCTGGCACGGCCGGTCCGAGCTCCCGGCCGACCGGCTGCTGCCCCGCCTGCTGCGCGCGGCCGAGGACGCCGAACACCAACTCGCCTACGAGCAGGTGGAGATCTGGCTGCGCCGGGCCGTGCACCTGGTAGGCGCCCTCCCGCCCGATGACCAGGAGACGCTGCGCCTGGAACAGCGGTTGCACATCCAGCTCGGCCAGGTGCTGGCGACGACCCGCGGCTACGGCGCGGCCGAGGCGGAGGCCGCGCTCAACCGGGGCCGGGCGCTCGGCACCGCGCTCGCCGCCCCCGAGGACCCCTCGGTGCTCTGGGCCCTGTGCGCGGCGCAGCTGGTCACCGGCCGGTACGACGGATCCCTGCGGTACTCGGGGCTGCTGCGCCAGATCGGCCGACGAACCGGCGATCCGGTCGCCCTGCTCGGCGCCGCCTACGGCTCGGGCATCGTCCTGCACGTCCGGGGCCGGCTGCCCGAGGCGCTGGCGAAGCTGGAGGAGGGCGTGGCGACGGCGGACCGCTTCGCGCACCAGGCGCTCACGCTCGCCCGCACCTTCCAGCACGACCCCCGGGTCTCGTGCCGCTCCTACGACGCGTTCACCCACTGGCTCCTCGGCGACCGCACCGCCGCCGCCGAGCGCCGCCGCGAACTGCTGCTTCTGACCGAGTTCGACAGCCGGCCCTCCGACCGGGCCTTCGCCCTCTACGTGGACGCGGTCATCGCGGCGTGGGAGGGCGACGTGGACACCGCCGGGCGGTCCGGCACCGAGGGCACCGGCCTGGCCGAGGACCACGGGTTGCTCTACTGGAAGGCGATGCTCAGCCTCCCCGAGGGCTGGGCCCGGACCCACTCCGGTCATGCGGAGGACGGCCTCGCCCAGATGCGCACCGCCCTCGCTGAACTGGGCCGCTCCCGGACCCACTTCCGCCTGCCCCTCCACCTCGGCCTCCTCGGCCAGGCCGAGTACCTGGCCGGCGACCCGGAGGCCGCCGCCCGGACCTTCGGCAGACTCGCCGCCGCGGTCGAGCTGCGCCGCGAACATGTCTATCTCCACCCGGACCTGCCGGCCACGGGGCTGCTGCACGCGCTGTCGCCGCGGCAGGTCCCGGAAGGTATCTGAGCGGCGGGCCCGGCCGGTCCGCGGGCGTCACGGTCCAGCCGGCCCGGCGCAGCGCGGTGGCGGTCCGGTCAGTCGAGGTCGGTCGCCACCCCCGAGAGAGCGGCCGGGTTCCTCGCCAACGCGGCCACATTGCGCGGGCACCGCATCCGTATGCCGAAGTCCGCGCCGTACGGAGCCTCGTCGTCCGGGTCCTCCGGATCGGGCCTTTGACATGAGGGTGGTTGGCCAGGACTGACTGGATCCTGTGGATCACCGGGGGGAGGCAGAAGCGCCCTGGTATGTTGCGCCGATGTCAGCGATCAAAAAGTTCCAAGTCACCTTTGACTGCGCAGAACCTGAGCGCCTCGCTCGCTTCTGGTGCGAGGTGTTGGGGTACGTCGTACCGCCGCCACCGGAGGGGTTTGCCACTTGGGACGATTTCAAGTGCTCGCAGCCACCTGAGCAGCGGGATTCATGGTTCGCTTGCAGTGATCCCTCAGGTGTGGGCCCGCGTCTGTACTTCCAGCGCGTCCCCGAAGGGAAGGCCGCCAAGAACCGGGTGCATCTTGATGTGCGGGTCGGCACCGGACTCGTGGGGAAGGAGCGCCTCGCCGCACTTGAGGCCGAATGCGCACGACTGGTCCCGCTCGGCGCGGTACATGTGCAGACGCTGTATGACGGCGAGGATTCGTGCATCCCGATGCTGGACATCGAGGGCAACGAGTTCTGTATCGACTGAGCATGCTCCGAGCCGGAGGGGTGGGGAACTGCCTCCCTTAGTTCTTCGACTAACTGCCGCGGGCTCAGCTCGGTGCACGGGGCCATCCCGGATGGCTCCGATGCCGTGATGAGACCAGGCACGGCAAGATCGTGACACCGAGAGCAGCCGTTACCGGACAACCCTTAGGGGGTGGAAGAACCCCCGGAGATTAGGGGGCGGTTACGGGTGTGATGGCGCTGGGGGCCCAGATAGCTTTCCCATGCGGGGGCATCGGCCGCGACTCCTCGGAGGAACTCGAATCCTCGGAGGAAGGGCGACGTCCTTGTGCGTGATGCCGCCGCGGGTCACTGACCGTTCGCCGAACTCGTTTCGAGGAATGCCATGTCACGTCCTCCTTCCCGCCGGGCCCTGCTGGGTACCGGGATTGTCGGCGCTGCTGCCGCGCTGACCGGCACGCTGCCGACCGGTACGGCGGCCGCCCAGCCATTGGGTACGCGGTGGAAGGAGGACGAGGGACAGAGATATTCCGTGCCCGGGCTGAAGCGGCCGGTGCGGATGACGGTTGATGTCTGGGGTGTGCCGCACATTTTTGCCGACAACGTCGGTGATCTGTTCCAGGCACAGGGCTTCAATGTCGCCCGGGAGCGGCTTTTCCAGATCGACACCTGGCGGCGGCGGGGTCTGGGCCGTTTCAGCGAGGTGCTGGGAGCCTCCTACGTCGAACAGGACAGGGCCGCGCGGCTGTTTCTCTACCGCGGCGAGATAGCGGCGGAGTGGGCGAGTTACGGTCCTGAGGCACGCGAGGCGGCAACGCGCTTCGTCGCCGGGATCAACGGCTACCTCGACTGGCTCGCTGACCACCCCGACGCCATGCCAACCGAATTCCAGAAGCTGGGCTACCGGCCCGCGCGTTGGAGTCCGGAGGACGTGGTGCGCATCCGTACCCACGGAATCGGGAACAACCTCAGTTCGCAGGTCGCCCGTGCCCGGCTGATGAGCGTCGGAGGGAACAAGGCGAGCGACTACTTCCGCAAGCTGGAGCCCGAGCACACGGTACAGGTGCCCGAGGGACTCGATCTGGACCTCATTCCCGCCGATGTCCTCGGGGTCTACAGCCTGGCCACGTCTCCCATGGTGTTCGCGAACGGCACCTTACGCAGAATGTCGGAGGGGCAGAACGCCCTGCGGGAGACCGCGACCGGCAGCAATGCCTGGGCAGTGGCACCGACGCGTACGGCGACCGGCCGGCCGATCCTCGCGGGCGATCCACACCGGGAGGACTACACACTGCCCGCCAACCGCTATATCGCCCATCTCAGCGCTCCCGGGCTGAACATCATCGGTGCCGGTGAACCGTGGAATCCCGGCATCAGCATGGGCCACAACGGCAATGTCGCGTTCGGTCTCACCAATCTCCCCGCCGACCAGGCGGATCTCTACGTCTACGAGCTCGATCCGCACGACCACAGCAGATACCGCTACCGCGACGGCTGGGAAAAGCTGACCACCGTCACCGAAGAAATACCGGTGGCCGGCGCCCAACCCCGCCAGGCTCAGCTCTCGTTCACCCGGCACGGCCCGGTCGTCAAGATGGACGAAAAGAACCACAGGGCCTACGCGGTGCGCACCGTCTGGACGGAACCGGGCACCTCGCCCTATCTCGGCAGCCTCAACTACCAGCGAGCCGAGAGCTCGCGCGAGTTCGTCGAGGCGATCAGCACATGGAAGACTCCCGGCTCGAATCTGGTCTACGCCGATACCAAGGGCGACATCGGCTGGGTTCCCGGAGCGATCCTTCCGAAGCGCATCGGCCGAGGGTATGACGGCCGGCTTCCGGTGCCCGGTGACGGGCGTTTCGAATGGGACGGTTTCTACAAGAACGCCCAGCTGCCCACCTCGCACAATCCGCGGTCGGGCTTCTTCGTCTCGGCCAATGAGTACAACTTCCCCGCCGGCTATCCGACGCCCACATACGAGTGGCAGCCGGCCCACCGGAAGGACCGGATCCACGAGGTCCTTTCCCAGCAGCGACGCACCTCCCTCGCTGACACCTTGGCGCTCCAGAACGATGTGAAGTCGGGAGTGGCCCGGCAGTTCCTGCCGTATGTGAAGAAGCTGAGTTCGACCGACCCGACGACCGCCAAGGCGCTGCGGCTGCTGTCCGGTTATGACGGCGTCGCCGATAAGGACTCGGCGGCAGCGGCCCTGTTCGAGACCTGGGTCATGCGGTTCCTGTATCCCGCGTGGGCCCAGCTCCTACTGCCGAAGCCGGCCGCCGATCAGCTGGTGGGCTTCAGTATCGATCTCGATCTGCGCCTCATGAACGACTCATTCGTCCGCCCCGACGACTGGTTCGGCGCCAACGGCACGCGAAAGCGGGACGAACTGCTGCTCGGCACGCTCCCGAAGGCCTACACCGAGGTCGCCTCGAAACTCGGCGCCGACGAGACCGCGTGGCGGTGGGGCGCGATGCACATCCACGTCTTCATCCACCCGCTCGGCGGCCCGAACGTGGGCCCCACCGAGAGAGGCGGCACCTTCGACACGGTCTCCGCCTCGTACTTCCACTACCCCGAGTATCCGTACGCGGAAGTCGTCGGCGCCACCTTCAAGATGGCCATCGACGTCGGCGGATGGGACAACTCACGCGTCATCAACGCCCCGGGCCAGTCCGGCGACCAGCGCAGCAAGCACTACAGCGACCTCCACGACAAGTGGAGCGCGGGGGAGTACTTCCCGCTCCTGTACAGCGAGCAGGCGATCGAGCGCAACGGCGGGGTGAGGATTCTCCTTGAGCCGTAGCGGTGGGGGTGGTGGGTCACCTTGTCCGTCCACCGGGCCCCACCGGACCCCACCGAGCCGCACTGGACCTCCTCACTGAGCCCCCTGGCCCAAGGCCCCCGACCCCGCACCTCACCCGACCAGCCCCCGGCGCCGCCCGGCCGAGTCACCCACCGGGCGCCGCGGGCCCCGGCAAGCGAGGCTGCTGTGTGGAGGTAGGTCATGGAACAGGTGACAGCGGACGTGTGCGTCGTGGGTGCCGGGTTCGCGGGGCTGGCGGCCGCGCGGCAGCTCGTCGAGGCCGGGCGTGAAGTCGTGGTGCTCGAGGCCAGGGACCGGGTGGGCGGACGGGTGTGGAACCGGGAGCTGCCCGACGGCACGGTGGTGTCCGCGGGCGGGACCTGGCTGGGAAAGGGGCAGGAACGGATGTTCCAGCTCTGCCGCGAGCTGGGGCTCGAGGTCTACCCGCAGTATGACGACGGCGATCACCTGGTCTGCCTCGACGGGCGCAACCGCCGTCACCGCGGCATCCCCAAGACCGGCCCGGCGGCACTCGCCAGCCTCGGGTGGGCGTTCCTGCGCCTGAACCTGATGGCGCGGCGGCTTCCGAAGGACGCTCCCTGGCAGGCGCCGCGCGCACGGGCCTGGGATGCCCGCACGCTCGGGCAGTGGCTCTCCCACCCGCTCAACGTGCCCTCGGCCACCGCCCACACCCTCCTCAAGTCGACGATGGATCTGCTGTTCTGCGCCGACCCGGCGGAAGTCTCACTGCTGGGCGCGCTCGTCCTGGCACGCGGCGGCGGGAGCAGCGGCTTTGGCTACTACACCGACACCCGCAAGACGGAATCCCACCTCGTGGACGGCGGAGCCCCCGAACTGGCCCGGCGGATGGCCGCGCGCCTGGGCGCGGCGGTCCATCTGTCCAGCCCGGTCCGTCGGATCGTCCAGAACACGTTCGACGTAGAGGTCGCCTCCGACGCCTTTGCCGTACGGGCACGACGGGTCATCGTGGCCACTCCGCCCGTGCTCGCCGGCCGGATCTCCTACGATCCGCCGTTGCCCGCCGACCACAGCCACCTGCGGCAACGCCTGGTGCCCGGGGCGATCATCCGGGTGCACACGCAGTACGCCGAGCCGTTTTGGCGGGGCCAGAAGCTGTCGGGCCAGACGCTCGCGCCGCAGTCGCCCGTGCCGATCACCATCGACCAGACACCCCGTTCGGGGGAGCCGGGTGTGCTGAGCAGTTACGCGTTCGGGGCCGGGGCCGTACGGCTGGGCCGTCTGGATCCCAAGGAGCGGCGGGACATCTGGCTGGACGCGCTCGCCGCACGTTTCGGACCGGAGGCGCGCCGTCCCACCGCGTATCTGGAGACCGACTGGTCCGAGCAACCCTGGTCGCTGGGTGGCATGGTCGCCCACTTCCCGCCGGGCGCCCTCACCAATTACGGCAGCGCGCTGCGCGAGCCCGTGGGCCGGATCCACTGGGCGGGCACGGAATCGGCGACCTTGATGCACGGCCTGATGGAAGGCGCGGTGCGCTCCGGCGAACGGGCGGCCCGCGAAGTCCTGACGGCGAACTGACCGCCGTCCTCCGCGTTCGGGGCCGTCGAACTGACCACCGTCCGCATCCGGTGCCCGCACTGCGCCATCTGGCTCCCGCGGCGGGCAGGGAGCCCGGCCCCATGAGGTGATGGGAAAGCCGCCTTCGCGCGGGAGCCGTCGGAGTCAGTCAATGAAGGAGTGCGTGATGGCTGTTTGTGAGGTCTGCGGAAACGACTACGAGATGGCCTTCGAGGTCCACGCGGCGGGTGCGGTGCACACCTTCGACAGCTTCGAATGCGCCGCTCACCGGCTCGCGCCCATCTGTGACAACTGCGGCTGCCGCATGCTCGGCCACGGCCTCCAAGCCGGCGGCAAGTTCTTCTGCTGCGCTCATTGCGCACGCATCCAAGGTCATTCCGACCTCGCCGACAACGTCTGAACCGTCTTCGCGGACAAGGAGAACCTGCCAGCCCTTCTCCTTGCCTTTTCAACGGAACCTCGCACAGCCGCACCGGAGTTGCTCTACCGTCGACTCCGTACCAGGGTGAGCCCGGTGGGCGACCATCCTCCGGACGCGGCGTGCGCCCGGACCGGGGGAGACCGGATCGCGCCGCCGGCCCACGCGGCTGTCGGTTTGAGGAGTCAGTTCATGGCGGAGACGACCGTGACCATCGCTTCGCCGGGCGGCTTGCGGGTGCGCCCGGCGTCGCGGATCGCGCAGGAAGCAAAGGGCTACGTCTCGGACATCAGGTTCCTGGTCGATGGCAAGGAAGCCAGCGCGAAGAGCCTGTTCAGCCTCCAGATGCTGGAGATGAGTCACGGCAAGGAGATCGTCATCGTCGCCAAGGGGCACGATGAACAGACGGCCGTGGAGGCCATGGCGAAGCTCGTCGAGTCGGTTGTCATGTAGCAAGCCGTCCAGAAGGCTGCGTTGTAGTGCTCTCGACCCACGCCGCCCCGGGCAAAGCCAGGAGCCGCCCGGATTGTGGAACCGGTCGGCTCTGATGTCGCGCGCCGCGCCCTTTGGGCGTGAACTGGTAGTTGCATGGCCGCGGCGCATGGATCCGCCCGGCCGTGGAGACGACATCCAGCAGACGGCGAACGAGAGGCTGCATCATGCCTGCGGGTTCGAGCAAGAAACGTGAGCGGCAGTACGAGCACATCAAGGAACAGGCCGAGGAGCGGGGCACCTCCCAGAAGCGGGCGAAGGAGATCGCCGCGCGCACCGTCAACAAGGAACGGGCCCGTTCCGGCGAGGCGAGGTCGGCGAGCAGGACCTCCCTCCGAGACCCGAAATCCGCCCCACAGCGTGGCGGTGAGCGCTCCCACAAGGGGCCCCAGGGACCCACCAAGGACCAGCTCTATGAAGAGGCCAAGAAGAAGAACATCGACGGCCGTTCCCACATGAACAAGGAGCAGCTCCGCAAAGCCGTCGGCCGCTGAACCGACGCAAACCATGACCGGCACCGCACCGGCATCCCGCCGGCACACCCTCCGCAGGCCGCAAAACCGCTGGCTGCGCGGCCCCTTTCCGCTCTACCATCCACGAGCATGATCACTCGCAGGGAAGACGGCTACGAGGTCGCCACCGACCCGGACCGGCTCGATATCGACCTGGTGCACCACTGGCTTTCGACCGACGCGTTCTGGGCTCTGGGCCGCAGCCGTGAAACGGTGGAACAGTCCATCCGGGGATCGCTCAACTTCGGCCTCTACGACGCCGGCGGCGCCCAGGTCGCCTACGCACGTGTGGTCACCGACCTGGCGACGTTCGCCTGGCTCTGCGATGTCTATGTCGCCCCCACGCACCGTGGCAAGGGTCTTGGCACCTGGCTCGCTGCCGCGGTCCGTGACCACCTGGCGCCCTACAAACTCAAGCGGACGCTGCTGGCCACCCTCGATGCCCACGAGGTCTACGCCAAGGTCGGCTTCGTGACGGTCCCGGATCCCGAGCACTTGATGATCATGAAGTCTGCGCACTGAGGCCCACCCTCATGGCTGGGCCTCAGTGCGCCGCGGCGCCGTGCTGACGTGAGAGCCGCCGGGGCCCCGGTCAGCTGCCGACGTAAGTCGCCAGGTGCTCGCCGGTGAGGGTGGAGCGGGCGGCGACGAGGTCGGCGGGGGTGCCCTCGAAGACGATCTGGCCGCCGTCGTGGCCGGCGCCGGGGCCGAGGTCGATGATCCAGTCGGCGTGTGCCATGACCGCCTGGTGGTGCTCGATGACGAGCACCGACTTGCCGGAGTCGACGAGCCGGTCGAGCAGACCCAGCAGCTGCTCGACATCGGCGAGATGCAGGCCGGAGGTCGGCTCATCGAGCACGTAGACGCCGCCCTTCTCGGCCATGTGGGTGGCCAGCTTGAGCCGCTGCCGCTCGCCGCCGGACAGCGTGGTGAGCGGCTGGCCGAGGTGGAGGTAGCCGAGCCCGACGTCGTCGAGCCGCTTCAGGATCCGGTGGGCCGCCGGTGTGCCCGCCTCGCCGTCACCGAAGAACTCCTCGGCCTCGGCCACCGACATCGCCAGCACCTCGCTGATGTCTCGGCCGCCGAGACGGTACTCCAGCACCGCTGCCTGGAACCGCTTCCCTTCGCAGTCCTCGCAGGTGGTGGCGACACCGGCCATCATCGCCAGGTCGGTGTAGATGACGCCGGCGCCGTTGCAGGTGGGGCAGGCGCCCTCGGAGTTGGCGCTGAACAGTCCCGGCTTCACTCCGTTGACCTTGGCGAACGCTTTGCGGATCGGGTCGAGCACCCCGGTGTACGTCGCCGGGTTGCTCCGTCGCGAGCCACGGATCGGAGCCTGGTCCACCGACACCACCCCTGCCGAGGACGGGAGGGAACCGTGGAGCAGCGAGCTCTTGCCGGAGCCCGCCACACCGGTGACCACGCAGAGCACTCCGAGCGGGACGTCCACGTCGACATTGCGCAGGTTGTGCGCGGTCGCGCCGCGGATCTCCAGCGTGCCGGTGGGCGTCCGCACCGTCTCCTTGAGGCCGGCCCGGTCGTCGAGATGGCGGCCGGTGATGGTGCCGCCGACCCGCAGCCCCTCGACGCTGCCTTCAAAACAGACGGTGCCGCCCGCCGTACCGGCACCGGGGCCGAGGTCGACGACATGGTCGGCGATCGCGATCGTCTGCGGCTTGTGTTCCACGACGAGCACCGTGTTGCCCTTGTCCCGCAGCCGCAGCAGCAGGTCGTTCATCCGCTGGATGTCATGGGGGTGCAGGCCCGCGGTGGGCTCGTCGAAGACATAGGTGGTGTCGGTGAGCGAGGAGCCGAGGTGGCGGATCATCTTGACGCGCTGCGCCTCGCCGCCGGAGAGCGTGCCCGCCGCCCGGTCGAGCGAGAGATAGCCGAGGCCGATCTCGACGAACGACTCAAGGGTCTGATGCAGCGTCGTGAGCAGTGGTGCCACCGAGGGCTCGGAAAGGCCGCCGACCCATGTGGCCAGGTCTCTGATCTCCATCGCGCAGGCGTCCGCGATGCTGATCCGCTTGATCTTCGAGGACCGTGCCCCCTCGCTGAGCCTGGTGCCCTCGCACTCGGGGCAGGTGGCGAAGGTGACCGCCCGCTCCACGAACGCCCGGATGTGCGGCTGCATCGCCTCCTTGTCCTTGGACAGGAACGACTTCTGGATCTTGGGGATCAGCCCCTCATAGGTGAGGTTCACCCCCTCGACCTTCACCTTGGTCGGCTCCCGGTAGAGGAAGTCCTGCATCTCCTTCTTGGTGAACTTGCGGATCGGCTTGTCCGGGTCGAGGAGACCCGACTCGGCGTAGACCCGCACGGTCCAGAAGCTGTCGGACTTCCAGCCGGGAATGGTGAACGCGCCCTCGGCGAGCGACTTGGAGTCGTCGTAGAGCTGGGTCAGATCGATGTCGGAGACCGTGCCCCGGCCCTCGCACCGCACACACATGCCACCGGTGCGGGAGAAGGTCGCCTTCACCGCCTTCTTGGCACCGCGCTCGACGGTGATCGCACCGCTCGCCCGGACCGAGGGGACGTTGAAGGCGTAGGCGCTGGGCGGGCCGATGTGTGGCTTTCCGAGCCTGCTGAAGAGGATGCGCAGCATGGCGTTGGCGTCGGTGGCGGTGCCGACCGTGGATCGGGGGTCGGCACCCATCCGCTGCTGGTCGACGATGATGGCCGTGGTCAGCCCTTCGAGGACGTCGACCTCGGGCCGCGCCAGCGTCGGCATGAAGCCCTGCACGAACGCGCTGTACGTCTCGTTGATCAGCCGCTGCGACTCCGCGGCGATCGTATGGAACACCAGCGAGCTCTTGCCCGAGCCGGAGACACCCGTGAACACCGTCAGCCGGCGCTTCGGGATCTCGATGCTGACGTCCCTGAGGTTGTTCACCCGCGCGCCGTGCACGCGGATCAGATCGTGGCGGTCGGCGACGTGGGCCGCAGGCGACTGCGCGTCCGTCCTCGGGGCCATGCTCATCGTGTCTCCATCTGTTACGCGGGGCCGCTGCGGCGGTGGTTGTCGGCGGGCTCGGATTGCGGTGCGGGGCCGGGGCCTTGCAGGGGTGGTGAGCGGTTCTTCTGTTGCGGCTGGTGGAGGTTTTGGGGGTCGGCGGGGGCGGGCCCGGCGCCGGGGTGGGGGAGTCGGTGCCGCCGCCCACGGCTACGTCCTCCGTGCCCACCCCGGGCTTGTAGGGGCCAGTCAGCGCCCGCCCGACGAGCCGACTTCGGGCCGCTCCTGGATCCGGATGAGGTTGCCCGCGGGGTCGCGGACGGCGCAGTCGCGGATGCCGTAGGGCTGCTGGGTGGGTTCCTGGACGATCTCGGTGTCGCCGGCTTGCAGTCGTGTGAAGGTGTCGTCGAGGTCGGGGGTGGCCAGCAGGATGGCGCCGTAGGTGCCCTTGGCCATCATCTCGGTGATCGTGCGGCGTTCCTCGTCGGTGACGCCGGGATCGGCGGCCGGCGGGGTCAGCACGATGGAGGTGCCGGGCTGGTCGGCGGGGCCGACGGTGATCCAGCGCATCCCCTGGTAGCCGACATCGTTGCGGACCTCGAAGCCGAGGGTGTCGCGGTAGAAGCCGAGGGCGGCGTCCGGGTCGTCGTGCGGGAGGAAGCTTGCGTGAATGGTGATGTCCATGGCAGTCACGCTAGAGCCGGGGCGGGGCCGGCGCTTCTCGATTCCTGATCGGTCTGGTGATCTGCTTCGCCACGCAGGACGGCATACCCGCGGTCGCCTGCGCGGCCTCGCGCCGGTAGACGCTGGGCGGCACGCCGACCAGTTCGGTGAAGCGGCTGCTGAAGGTGCCCAGTGAGGAGCAGCCGACGGTGAAGCAGACGTCGGTGACGCTCAGGTCGCCGCGCCGCAGCAGCGCCATCGCGCGTTCGATGCGGCGTGTCATGAGGTAGCCGTAGGGCGACTCGCCGTAGGCGCGCTTGAACTGGCGGCTGAGATGTCCGGCTGACATGTTCACACCGCGCGCAAGGGCCTCGACGTCGAGCGGCTGCGCGTACTCACGGTCGATCCGGTCACGGACCCGGCGCAGCCGCGCGAGATCGCGCCGGTGCTGCTCCGGGTCGGCTTTGCTGGTCACTCACGAGATCGTGCCATGTCGCACCGGGGTTGCCCAGTGCCGCTGATCGCTGGGCGGCGGGTCAGGCGCCGGAGGTTCCCCGGCCGGGGCGTCCGGGCCGGCCGGTGCGGTGCGTACCGCCCGGCCCGGACATCACCCTCAGACCAGGTCAAAGCGGTCCAGGTCCATCACCTTGCTCCATGCCGCGACGAAGTCGTGCACGAACTTCTCCTTGGCGTCATCGCTGCCGTAGACCTCGGCGAGGGCGCGGAGTTCGGAGTTGGAGCCGAAGACGAGGTCGGCGCGGGTGCCGGTCCACTTGACCGCGCCGGTGGCGGCGTCGCGGCCTTCAAAGGTGCTGGAGTCTTCGGAGGTCGCCTTCCACGTCGTGTTCAGATCGAGAAGGTTGACGAAGAAGTCGTTGGTCAGGGTCTCGGGGGCGGTGGTGAAAACCCCGAGCGAGGACTGCTGGTGGTTGGCGCCCAGGACGCGCAGGCCGCCGATGAGAACGGTCATCTCGGGGGCGCTGAGGGTCAGCAGATTGGCCTTGTCCAGCAGAAGGTGTTCGGCGGGCAGGCGGTTGCCCTTGGCGACGTAGTTCCGGAAGCCGTCCGCGGCGGGTTCCAGAGCCGTGAAGGACTCCACATCGGTCTGGTCCTGGGACGCGTCGGTACGGCCCGGGGTGAACGGGACCTCGATATCGAGGCCGGCGCTCTTGGACGCCTGCTCGATGGCCGCGCCGCCGGCGAGCACGATCAGGTCGGCGAGGGAAATCTGGACGACGCCCTGGTGGGAGCTGTTGAAGGACTGCTGGATGCCTTCCAGGGTGCGCAGGACCGCGGCCAGCTGGTCGGGGTCGTTGGCCTCCCAGCCGTTCTGCGGCTGGAGCCGGAGGCGTGCACCGTTGGCGCCGCCGCGCTTGTCACTGCCGCGGAAGGTCGAGGCCGACGCCCAGGCGGCGGACACCAGCTGGGACACCGACAGGTCCGAGGCCAGGATCTGGCCCTTGAGGGCCGCGATGTCCTCGGCACCGACGAGGGGGTGCGTCACGGCGGGCAGCGGGTCCTGCCACAGCAGTGTCTCGGCGGGGACCTCGGGGCCGAGGTAGCGGACGGCCGGGCCCATGTCGCGGTGGGTGAGCTTGTACCAGGCACGGGCGAAGGCATCGGCGAACTCATCGGGGTTCGCCAGGAAGCGACGTGAGATCTGCTCGTAGGCCGGGTCGGTCCGCAGCGCGAGGTCGGTGGTCAGCATCGTGGGGGCGTGCTGCTTGGCGGGATCGTGGGCGTCGGGGACGGTGCCGGCTCCGCCGCCGTCCTTGGGCCGCCACTGGTGCGCGCCCGCCGGGCTCTTGAACAGTTCCCATTCGTAGCCGAAGAGGATCTCGAAGAAGCTGTTGTCCCAGGCTGTCGGGGTGTTCGTCCAGATGCCTTCGAGGCCGCTGGTGATGGCGTCGCCGCCCTTGCCGGTGCCGAAGGTGTTCGTCCAGCCCAGGCCCTGCTCCTCGAGCGAGGCGGCCTCCGGGTCGGGGCCGACGTGCTCGGCGGGGCCTGCGCCGTGCGTCTTGCCGAAGGTGTGGCCACCGGCGACGAGGGCGACGGTCTCCTCGTCGTTCATCGCCATCCGGCGGAACGTCTCACGGATGTCGCGGGCCGCGGCGAGCGGGTCGGGCGTGCCGTTCGGGCCTTCCGGGTTGACGTAGATCAGACCCATCTGGACCGCGCCGAGCGGGTTCTCCAGCTGCCGGTCACCGCTGTAGCGCCGGTCGTCGAGCCAGGTGGTCTCGGGACCCCAGTAGACGTCCTCCTCCGGCTCCCAGACGTCCTCCCGGCCGCCGCCGAAACCGAAGGTCTGGAAGCCCATCGTCTCCAGCGCGACATTGCCGGCCAGGATCATCAGGTCGGCCCACGACAGGCTCTGGCCGTACTTCTTCTTGACCGGCCACAGCAGACGGCGGGCCTTGTCGAGGTTGGCGTTGTCCGGCCAGCTGTTGAGCGGGGCGAAGCGCTGCTGGCCGGCTCCGGCACCGCCGCGGCCGTCGCTGATGCGGTAGGTGCCCGCGCTGTGCCAGGCCATCCGGATGATGAACGGGCCGTAGTGACCGAAGTCGGCCGGCCACCAGTCCTGGGAGGTGGTCAGCACCTCGGCGAGGTCCCGCTTCACGGCCGGCAGGTCCAGGCTCCTGAACGCCTCGGCGTAATCGAACTCCTCGCCCAGCGGGTTCGCCACCGCAGGGTTCTTGGCAAGGATCTTGAGGTTGAGCCGCTCCGGCCACCACTGGCGGTTTCCACCGCCCTGCGTCGGGTGGAGCGCGCGCCCATGGGCGACCGGACAGCCGCCGGCCTCCTCGGGCTCGGGGTCGGTGACGATGGCGTCGTGGTTCTCAGACATGGGAATCCTTCCGGGCTGGGCGGATCACATTGCTCAGGAACTGCGTACGGTCAACGGCCGGGCACGGGCCCGCTGTGGAGCGGCCTCGTGGCGTGGGTGGTAGGCGATGGTGGCGGACGATTCCCGCCGCGGTGAGCGCTTGCACGGAGCCTCATACGCGATCTACGCGGCGGCTCGGCGGAGGGCGGCACACCCGGCATATCCGGCGGTATGCAGGGCCTGCGCGGCGCGACGGCGGATCAGGCCGGTACGGCCGCGGAGCGGCAGCGCGTCACCGACGCCGACCTGAGCGCTGTTCTGACTGTCCGCGACCAGGGCACCGGATGCGGTGGTGAGCGGACCCGTTTCGTGCATCACGGGGCGTGTCCCTGCTGTTGTCCTGACCCTTGGCTGTCGCCGGAGCCGATCTTACGATGGACCAAGTCCAAGTCAATACAACAGTCAGATCCGTACGGAATCGTTCATCCAACGACGCACAGTTAGGCTGGTGGGCATGAGTGACCTGCTGGACCGGCTCCGCGGACGCGGCTGGCGGATGACCGCCCAGCGCCGGGTGGTCGCCGAGGTACTCGACGGCGAGCACATCCACCTCACCGCGGACGAAGTGCTCGTACGCGCAACCGCACGACTGCCGGAAATCTCGCGCGCGACCGTCTACAACACCCTCGGCGAACTGGTCTCCCTCGGCGAGGTGCTCGAGGTCGCCACGGACGCCCGCGCCAAGCGCTACGACCCGAACGCCCACCGCCCCCACCAGCACCTGGTCTGCTCCCACTGCGGCACCATCCGAGACGTCCACCCCACCGACGACCCCCTCTCCGCCCTCCCGACCCACGAACGCTTCGGCTTCACCGTCCTGGCCGCCGAGGTGACCTATCGGGGGTTGTGCCCTGAGTGCACCAGCGGGGCGTGAGTGGACGGATCCGGCGCCTTGTTCCGTTCTGCGCACCGCCCGAGGGCGCACAGCCGAACCCACCGCTGAAGCCGACGCTTTGGCCTGGCCCGCACTTCCACGGTCAGCAGCCTGCATTCGGGCATCCGCCGGTCCAGCAGTCAGGCGCCTTGATGATTACGCCGACGGGACCTGCACGACGCCCCACGACGCCGACCAAAGAGACAGAACCTGGGCGCCGTGCCTCTTCGATCAGGTCGTTCGTTCTTCTGGTCCTGCTCAGCAGGCGGACTGGCTGACGCCGAGTGGCCTGTCAGCGCAAGGAGTCCGTACGCAGCCTGGGGCCACTACCGGGAACGGCAATGCTTCGGCGCACCGCCCGCCAGGTGCCGGTGCGCCGAAGGGTCATGCCGGCCGTGTCCCGAGCCGCTGGGCCCGGAACACGATGATCTCGTTCCGGGCTTGCGGGGTGGGGTGGCCGTCCAGCCGCAGCCAATGGCTGGTCAGTCCAAGACCTCCACTGTGAGTCGTGACGCCTACGGATAGGCGGCGGTTATCCGAACACGCCGCCGAGTGCGGTCCAGCCTCCCCAGCCTGCGGTGGTCCAAGTGTTCTGCCACAGTTGCTTGTCGGTGCCGCGGACGAAGACGTTGGTGCGGCCGGCGGTCATCGTCACGGCGGGGGCGCCGGTGAAGCCGTTGTAGGTTGGCCCGCCCAACGCAGCCCATGCGTTCCATGAGGTGCCGTCGAAAGTCTTTTGGTACAGCTGGTTGTCGGTGCCGCGGACGAAGACGTTGATCTTGCCGTCGGCGTCGGTCGCCGCGCCGGGGGTGTCGTTAAGGCCCCCTCCGAGTGCGGTCCAGCCTCCCCAGCCTGCGGTGGTCCAAGTGTTCTGCCACAGCTGGTTGTCGGTGCCGCGGACGAAGACGTTGGTGCGGCCGGCGGTCATCGTCACCGCGGGGGCGCCGGTGAAGGTCTTGCCACTTGGTCCGTCAGCCCATGCGGCCCATGAGGTGCCGTCGAAAGCCTTTTGGTACAGCCGGTTGTCGGTGCCGCGGACGAAGACGTTGATCTTGCCGTTGGCGTCGGTCGCCGCGCCGGGGGTGTCGTTAAGGCCTCCACCGAGTGCGGTCCAGCCTCCCCAGCCTGCGGTGGTCCAAGTGTTCTGCCACAGCTGGTTGTCGGTGCCGCGGACGAAGACGTTGGTGCGGCCGGCGGTCATCGTCACGGCTGGGGCGTCGGCGAGGCCGTTGTAGGTTGGTCCGCCCAACGCAGCCCATGCGTTCCATGAGGTGCCGTCGAAGGCCTTTTGGTACAGCTGGTTGTCGGTGCCGCGGAGGTAGACGCTGATCTTGCCGTCGGCGTCGGTCGCAGCGGCCGGGCCGTTTGGATTCGGTGGCCGCCCCCAGGCGTCGGTGGTCGGCACGACCTTCGACCACACCTTGATCGGGTCCGTACCGCCGGCGTTTTCGAACGGGCCGGGGAATGGAACACTGTTGGTTCGTTGCGCCCCGAGGAAGTCTTCCGATACCGACATATTCGATCCGTCGGGATTCGTAAACCTTTGATTGGGGGTTGGCGCTTTGGCGAGTGATGTGGTGCTCACGAGTGCTTGACCATTTCGCCACGACTCGTTACGCGGCACCTTGAGGTACCAACCGTCCAACCCCTTCGTGAGCAGGGGCGCGTATGACACCGCAGTAGCGTCCACTCTGCCCTGTTCCTTCGCCGATTCAACCGCACCCTTGGTGAAGACGTTCGACTTCATCGCAATCGGGTAGGACGCGCTCGCGGAATCCCAGGCCGAGAGGTTGGCCGAGCTGCCGAGGATGTTGTTGATCCACTGCTGAGCGCCGAGCGGGACATCCACCGTGTTGACCGTTGTCGTGGTGTGCGGCGTCATGTACGGCGACTTTCGCGTGTCCGCGTTCGCGCGCAGGGTCCCGGTCACGAGGTTGTGCGCCCAGGCCAGCCCATCCGACTCGCACCAAAGCGCTGCGGGTGACAACATGACGTTGTTTGCGAGGAAGAGCGGACCGTGGTTAACCTCGGCAAGGATGTCGAATTCGGAGTTGTCATGAAGGAGATTCTTCGTGACCCGGGTGCCTTGCGCCATCCAGTCCAGCCAGATCCCAGCACTGGCGCCGGTGTTGTAGATGTGGTTTTCGGTGATGACGGTATCGATGGCGGCATGGAGCTTGATGCCGGCCATTTCCGCTCCGGCCCATATCCCTTGGGAGCAGCTGTGGTAGATCTCGTTGCCCTTGATCGTGCTGCCGATCGCGCCGAGTGAGCCCACGATGCCGGTCTGTCCGCAGTGGTGGATCGTGTTGTTCCGGACGATGTGGCTGCCGATGTTCGCAAACGACCAACCGCCTGAAGTCTGCGCGTCAGAGATCGTGCGGTAGTAGCCCTTCGTCGAGCCGCGAAGGCCGTCGTACTTGTCTGAGTACTTTCCCAGGGCGATGCCACAGCACCTGGAGTAGGCGATCTTATTGTCTTCGATGATCCAGCCCTTGCACCAGTACGCACTCACGAGGCCCCACTGCCCCATGGTCGGTGCAGCCCAGTTCGTCGCGGCATTCCGCAGGTTGAAGCCGCGGATCGTGATGTAGTTGTAGTTGGTCGCGGCGGGCTTGAACACCGTGCCGCGCATGCCGACCTCGACCGTCCCCTGGTTGGGGTCGACGTTGGGGAACCTTGCGGTGATGGTCGTGTTGCCAGTCGAGCTGTAGCTCGGCTTGTACGTCGGTGCGGTCCCTTCCACGAGGCCGTCCACGGCTGACCACCAAGACGCGCTCGTGTTCGAGCTCACCTCGCCGAGGCTCGTCGCTTGCGGCAGCCAGGCACCGCCGAGGTACACCATTCCCAGGCGATGCACTCGCCCGTAGCCCTCGAACCAGTCACCATGCACCTGTTCCGCGTACGGGTTGAACCCTTTGAACTTCGAGTTCGCGATCTTGAGCTGCCAGACGTCACCGGAGACCCTGGTCCACGTCGTGAATGCATCCGAGCCGGTCACCTTCACCGAAGCCCGGGCGTCGGCCGCGTAGGTGATTCGCGCGGTGTCGCTGGTGCCGCCCCGCGGAAGGATGACCTCTTCCCGATAGGTCCCGCTGCGGACCAGGACGGTGTCGCCGGGCTGGGCCTTCTTGGCCGCGGCGTTGATCGTCAGAAGTGGTGCGGCACTCGTCCCGGCCGCGCTGTCACTCCCATTCTTGGCGACGTAATAGGTGGTCCCCTTCTTGGCGACGTAATAGGTGGTCCCCGCGACGGCCGCGGCGGGTGTGGCCGCCACGGAACCGAGGGCGACCCCGGCTGAGGCGCCGGCGGTGACGGTGAGGAATGCCCGGCGCGAGACTTCTCTGCGTCTGGCTGAGTCTGAGCCTGGGTCAGGTTGCCGCTGGTTCACGATGAACCCTCCTGTGGGTTTCGCTCTGAGCCCTGGTGCTCCCGATCCGCCCGCGTGCCTCAAGGCGAAAACGGCTTGGCTGAACTGGTCAGACCAGTCCTACAACTACGCATACTGGCTGTCAACGGTCGCGTCAGGAGATTCAATGGTTGTCGGCACGTCCCGACCGCTGCTGCCGCCGCAGAGCTCGCCGGCCGTTTCGAGGCCGTCCGCAGCGGGGCGGTGGTGGTGCCGGGTGGGGGAGTCGCAGCGTGCGAGGCCTGCGAGCCGGCCTGGCCGTGATGGATCAACTCCCGTGCCCTGAACGGGTTTCCGGTCCTTCGCGTCCGCACAGTCCCCCAGCCCCTCCGCTCCTTTCCGAGTACGTGGTACCGGGCGCCGGAAGTGCACGAAGCCGTGCGGCCGAGGGCATGCGCAGCGTCGAGCAGGAGCGTTGCCGGGAGCACTCCGCCGCCATGCCCTACGCGCTGTCGCCGCTGCGGGAACTGTCCACGGAGATCGCCGGCGTGCTCGGCGAACTCTCGGGGCTAACTTGCTGCCCGCCGGCGAGGAATGAAGGCGACGGCCGGATCCGGCCGCGGAGGTGAGCCGTCGACGGCGCGCGAGAGCGTGTCTTCGCCGCGCTGGTGGACGTCGGGCATACGGCGGCAGTCGATGGCGATCTTCAGGACCTCGGGATCCGGCTGTGAGAGCAGGGGAAGTGCGACGGTCACCAGCTCATGCAGCGGGATCCGGTGCGTGACCAGGCCGACGGCGTCGAGCCGTCCGTCGGCCAGCATCCGCACCGCCTGGGCGACGTCGGCGTCCCACAGATGGGCTGCGGAGCCGATGAGCCGGCGCTCGCCGAGGACGAGGGCCGGGAGCGGGATGGGCTGCGTTCCGGTGCCGAGTCCCACGGCCACGACGACGCCGCCCGGTCGCACGAGCTCGAATGACCGCGTCAACTGTCCGGCGGCGCCGCTGCATTCGAACACGACATCAATGCCTGGTGCACCGAGGCCGGCCACGAGGGCGTCGAGCTCGTCGGGCGCGCAGGCCTGCACCGCGGAGTGGGCCTGCGCGAACCGGCGCCGGTAGTCGGACGGATCGACCAGCCAGCATTGCGCGGCACCCGCGGCCAGTGCGGCCTGCGCGGTGAGCTGGCCGATCGTCCCGCCGCCTATGACCAGAGCGACGGCGCCGATGATCTCGGGCACCTTGCGGACCGCGCGGACCGCCACGGCAGCGGGTTCGGCGAGGACGGCGGTCTCCATCGGCAAACCGGCCGGGACCGGAACGCAGGTCCGGGCTTTCGCGATCATGAACTCCGCCAGGCCCCCGTCGTCCTGCTGGCCCGGAACGCAGACGCTCGGACACAGGCCCTCTTCGTGGCGGAGGCACCACCAGCACTCTCCGCAGCCGTTCACCACGTCCGGAACCACGTAAGTCCCCACTGCGGGGCCGCTTCCGTCGGGGGAGGCCCGGACGACCTCGCCGACGATCTCATGTCCGAGCGTCAGTGGTGCCATCCGTCCGCTCAGCGGGTGCGGCTCGCCGGTCGGGATGATGAGCGGCCCGGCACGGTACTCCTCCAGGTCGGTGCCGCAGATGCCGCACCAGTGGACTTTGACCAGCACTTCGTCATGGCGGGGTTCTCGCAGCGCAACGTCCTCGATGCGGATGTCGTCACGGTCGTGCCATCGGGCGGCGAGCATCGCGTGAAACCTTTCGACAGGGATCGGCGATCACGGGGCGGCGGTGAGGCGGACCGGCTCGCATGCGCGGGGGAACGGGACGAACCGGCACCGTCTCGGCACGAGCGCTCGCGGTCCCAGAGGGAATGCTCTCGACGTTTCGCGAGCGTACATTGGTTGAACCGGTAAGACCAGATGCTTCATTCGTCCATCGGGTACAGGCTCGCCCCACCGTCGACCAGCAGCGTCGCGCCCGTCATATACGCGGACAGCGGCGAGGCCAGGAAGAGCACCGCGTCGGCAACCGACTGCGGCGTCTGGAGCCGGCCGAGCGGGATCGCGCGCTGTGCGCGGGACCGATACGCGGGATCGGAGTCCCATTGGCGTCTGGCCATGCCGACACCGACGATTCCGGGCGCCACGGCGTTGCTGCGGATGCCCTGCGGGGCGAGCTCGCGGGCGAATGTCCGCATCAGCGACCGCACTGCGGCCTTGCTCGCCGAGTAGGGGCCGATCTCGGGCCAGGGCACGTCCTGCACCCAACTCGTGGTGAAGACCAGGGTTCCTGGCGCATCGACCGCGAGCCAGCGCCGCGCGGCCTCCGAGGCGACGAGGAACGAGCCGCGCAGGTTCACCGACATCAGTTCGTCGAAGTCCTCGACGGGGTAGCCGACGACGGGATGTGAACCGACGACCCCGGCATGCACGCATACGATGTCCGCCGGACCGCCGAACGCCGCTGACGCCCGGTCGAAGAGCGCTCGAACGTCGTCCGCCGACGCGAGGTCACAGCCTGCGTAGGTGCTCTGGTCGAAGCCTGCCGCGGTCAGCGCCTCGGCGGCTGCGCGCGCGTCCGGCAGGTCTGTCAGCAGGACGCGCGCGCCTGCCTCCCGGAACGCCGCGGCGATCACCTGCCCGATCCCGCCGAGCGCGCCGGTGAGGACGACCCGGCGTCCGGCCAGGCCCCAGGGGCCCTCATTCGAAGCCGCTTCCATATCAACCTCCGCATTGTTGTGGACCAGACGGCACCCGGAGCTGTGGCGCCGGGTTGGGTGAGGGAACTCTCGAAGGGCCCTTGACGCTGCTGGACCGGGCGAGTATATGTTTCGGCATGACCGGTCTTACCAGTTCAAACAACACTCCGCCATCGGGTGCGGACGTCGCAGCCGCGATGGAAGCTCGGCTGCTCTCCGGAGAATGGGCCGTAGGTACGCGGCTCCCCTCGGAGCGGCTGCTGACCCAGGAGTACCAAGTGAGCCGCCCCGTCATCCGGGAGGCTCTGCGGGCGCTCCAGGAGAGAGGCTTGATCACCGTCGCCGCGGGCCGCGGCAGCTATGTCCGCGATCTCCGCCCGAGCAGCGACGGCGGAGACGCAACGCTGCTGGCCCGCCGCGGCGGAGTGACAGCCCGGGATCTGGTGGTGGCCCGCGTGATGCTGGAGGCCCAGACCGCGGCGCTCGCTGCGCAGAACCGCACGGAGGAAGACCTCACCAACATGCGCCGCATCCTTGCGGCCTTCGACCAGGAGAAGTCGCTCGCCGCAACGGCCGACCTGGACGTCGCCTTCCACGAGTCGATCGCCGTGGCCTCGCGGAACCCGGTGATCCAGTTGATGTTCGGGTCGATCCGGCCCCTGACGCACGGCGTCGTGCTCCGCAGCCTGACCGACCGGGCAGTGCGCGGGGTCGCGGTCCCGCTGCACGACGTGATCCTGAAGGCGATCGCCGACCAGGACCCGGACGCGGCCCGCGCCGCGATGACCGAGCACATCGAACTGGCCCAGCACTACTACGGGCCGGACCTGGACGCCGAGCTCACCGACGTCCTCACCCGGCGCGCGACCAGCACCCCGGACCTCGCCGAGGTACTGAACCTATACATCTCACATCTCCCCGACCAGGGCGACTGAACAGCCGCTCCGGAACCCGACCGAGAGGAACCGAGGCAGATGCCTGTGCTCGAAGTAGCAGACATCCGCAAGAGATTCGGCGGCGTCGAAGCATTGCGCGGAGTCAGCCTGACCATTGCCGAGGGCGAAGTCATCGGCCTCATGGGGGACAACGGCGCCGGCAAGTCGACCCTGATGAAGGTGCTCTGCGGAGCGGTACGCCCCGACTCGGGCACCCTCACCATGGCCGGTCAGCCGCTGTCGATGCGCAGCCCGCGGGACGCCGCCGCGCACGGGATCTCCGTCGTCTACCAGGACCTGGCCCTGGTGGACCAGCGGGACGTGGCGACGAACGTGTTCCTCGGCCAGGAACCCCGGCGCGGACTCGTCGTGGACCGCGGCCGGATGCGCCGCGAGGCCCGCGCCGTCCTTGACGAGCTCAGCATCCGGATACCCTCCGTGCGCATGCCGGTCGGCGGACTCTCCGGCGGGCAGCGGCAGTGCATCGCCATCGCCCGCGCTGTCCACCAGGGCGGCAAGGTCGTCCTGCTCGACGAACCGACCGCCGCGTTGGGCCCTGAGCAGCAGGCGAACGTCCTGAAGCTGATCACGGATCTCAGTCAACGCGGAACCGCGGTTGTCGTGGTCAGCCACAACGTCGACCATGTGCTCGCGGTAGCCGATCGCGTGGTCGTGATGCGCGCCGGCCAGGTACAGGGCGTCCGCGATGTGCACTCCACGAGCGCAGCCGACATCGTCGGGCTCATCCTCGGCGACACCGCCGCCGAGGCCGTTTCCCACGTCCTCGGCACGTCCCCGGCACCGGCCGATTCCGTGCCGTCCGCTACCGTCCAGAGGGGCGCCCAATGACCGCCATCGTACCCGCCGTCGAGAGACGGGACCGGGACGCCGGAGTGGGGATCATGCGCCGGCTCTTCGGCGCCCACGAGTTCGGCGTGCTGGTGGCCACCGCCGCGATCTTCCTTTTCTGCGCGCTGTTCGTGGACAAGTTCCTGACGAGCCAGAACCTGCTCTCGGTGGCCCAGCAGATCGCCTTCATCGGCATCATCGGCACCGGCATGACACTGGTCGTCATCGCTGGCGAGATCGACCTGTCGGTCGGCTCCCAGTACGGACTACTGTCCGTCGTGATGGCCTACGGCCTGACCGAATGGTCGATGCCGGCCGGCCTGGCGGCCGCGGTCGTCATAGCCCTCGGCGCCGCCATCGGGCTCGTCCAGGGCCTGGTGACAACGGTCTTCCAGGTCCCTTCGTTCGTCGTGACGCTGGCCGGACTGGCGATCCTGCGCGGCTTCGCCCTGCTGCTCACCGGCGGTGAGCCGATCGTGGCCGCCGTCAGCAAGCAGTACCACGGCCTCGTCGGAGACAGCGCAGTCGGATCGCTGGCGGTGCAGACGGTCTGGATGGCCGCCATCATGCTGGCCTTCGGCTGGATGCTGAGCCGGACCAAGGTCGGCTTCGACATCTATGCCACCGGCGGCAACGTGAAGGCTGCCGTCAACGCCGGCATCCGCGCGAACCGCATGAAGATTCTGTGCTTCTGCCTGACCGGCGCACTGTGCGGCCTGGCAGCGATCATCCTCGTCGGCTGGCTCGGCAGTGCCAATCCGCTGACCGGAAACGGCTTCGAACTGAACGTGATCGCCGCGGTCGTGGTCGGCGGGGCAAGCCTCAGCGGCGGCGTGGGCAGCGTGACCGGGACGCTTTTCGGGGCGCTGGTCGCCGGCCTCATCGTCAACGCCCTGGTGCTGCTCGGTGTCGACGGCAACTGGCAGCAGGTGGCCACCGGTGCCCTGATCCTCGCCGCGGTCCTGGTCAACAGGCTGATCGCGACCCGTCAGAAGGCGATGCGCTGACCGCGCCACCGCCTCCTCACCATACTGCCGAGCGCCTCGGAACGATCCGTCACCGCGACGCGGGCACCCTGCTCCATCCCTCTCATCCTTCTCACCTCTCTATCCCTTCCACCGTTTCTGTCCCGTCGCGGGGACAGCCCTTCCCCGAAGAAGTGAGATGAGTAAAATGTCTGATTCCACCTCGGCAGGTCAGTCCGGCAGATTCAGCCGCAGGGGCATCCTCGGCAGCAGCCTCACCGTCCTCGCCGCCGGCGCACTCTCGTCGTGCAAGTCCTCGTCGGCATCGGCCGGCAGCGGCAACGGGGGAGCGCAGAAGGGCAAGAAGGTCATCTTCGTCGTCCATGAGAAGAACAGCTTCTTCCCGCCGGTCCAGAAGGGCTTCACCGCCTTCGGCAAGGCGATGGGGTGGCAGACCCAGTTCATCGGCCCGGCCACCTTCGACCAGTCGACCGTCGTCAACATGATGCAGAACGCGGTCAACGCCAACCCTGACGGCCTCATCTTCACCCGCATCGACGACACGTCCTACGACGGCGTCATCAAGGCAGCCCAGACGGCCGGCATTCCGCTCATCCTGTCGAACGTCGCCAGTGCCGACTACGAGAAGCTCGGCGTCGGCTTCGTCGGGCAGGACTTCGTGCCCGCCGGGGTCACCGCCGGGAAGCAGGTCCTCAAGCACATCGCCAGGCGCACCAAGCGCAAGAGCGGCGTGATCGTCATCGGCAAGATCCAGGCAGGCAACTCGGCCCTGGAACAGCGCGGGAAGGGCATCCGGCAGGCAGTGTCCGACTACAACGACGCCCACGGGACGAAGTTCACCACTGAGGACCTGATAGTCGGCACGGACGAGGCCGGGGCGGTCTCGAAGATCGACGGCCGCTACAGCCGTGACCCCGAATCCGTGGTGGGGTGGGCCGGTACCGCCTTCGAGTGCCAGTTCGTCGCCACCTGGGCCACGAGCAAGAACCTCGTCGGGAAGTTCGCCAACGGCGGATTCGACATGACGGCCCCGGTGCTGGCCGGGATCAAGAACGGCAGCATCGACTACACGATCGGCCAGAACCCCTGGGCCCAGGGGTGGGTCGCCGCGGCGCTGCTGGCCCAGCAGATGGACCCCGGCTACCCCTCCTTCACCTACGACACCGGTGCGGAAGTGGTCGACTCCTCCAACATCACTGCGGTGAGCGCACGCGAGGCGAAGGTCGTCTGACCGCGGGAGGGATGGCCCGTCGGCGGCGCGGATCCCGCGAACCAGCCCCACGCAGGCACAGCCTGCCGGTCCGTCCTGCCCCGTCCCTCCCCGGAGGGGCTGCCAACGCCCTGACAGCGACTCAACGGAAAGGCATGTGACCCGCATGCGCATCGTAGCGTTGGAAACCCTGCGACCCCAGTTCCAGAACAACCTGTGCATCGTCGTCCTGCACACCGACGACGGCACGACCGGCCTCGGCGACTCCTTCCTCCAGTCGGCCGCGGTCGAGGCATACCTGCACAGCCATGTCGCACCGCTGCTCCTCGGCCTGGAGGATCCGGCGCCGGAGGCGGTTGCCGGGCTGCTCGCCCCGTATGTCGGATTCCAGGGCGGCGGCGTGGAGGTCCGCGGGAACGGCGCAGTGGACATGGCTCTCTGGGACCTGTTGGGCAAGCGGACCGGCAGGCCGGTCGCCCAGCTGCTCGGCGGCCCGGTCCAGGACACCATCGGTGTCTACAACACCTGCGCCGGCCCCGACTACATCCAAGAGACCTCACTCCAGACCTCGTCCAACTGGGGAGACTCGGACGCCGGCGAGTACGAGGACCTGCGCGCCTTCCTCACCAAGCCCGCCGCCCTGGCCAAGGAACTCTACGCAGAGGGTCTGCGCGGCATGAAGATCTGGCCCTTCGACCAGGCCGCCGAAGCCTCGGCGGGCACCCGGATCCGCCCGAAGGACCTGCATGCGGCCCTGGCCATCGTCGGCGAGATCCGCGAGGCCGTGGGCATGGACATGGACCTGATGATCGAACTGCACGGCCTGTGGTCGCGCCGGGCCGCGGTCGAGATCTGCCGTGCGCTGGAGCCGTACCAGCCCTTCTGGGTCGAGGACCCGATCCGGTCGAACGCGATCGACGCGATCGGTGCCCTGTGCGAGGAAGTCGCCGTACCCATCGCGCTCGGTGAGACGGCGCTGGGCCGCCGCGGATTTCTGCCCTTGCTACAGCAGGGCAAGATCTCCTACGCGACGCTGGACGTGCAGTGGACCGGCGGGATCACCGAGGCCCGCAAGGTCGCGAGCGTCGCGGAAGCCTTCGCCGTACCCATCGCCCCGCACGACTGCACGGGTCCGGTCACCCTGGCCGCGTGCTTCCACCTGTCGATGGCGCAGCCCAACGCCCTGTTCCAGGAGACCGTCCGCGCGTACCTGCGGACGTGGTACCCCCGAGTGGTGACGGGACTGCCGCAGATCCGCGAGGGGAAGGCGGTCCTGTCCGACGAGCCGGGGCTGGGCCTGCACCTCGCGACGGGGCTGCGCGAGGACGGTGCGACCCGACGGCGGATCAGCCGGCTCGACGGCGCCCGAGCATCGCATTCGTGAGACAAGGAGTCATGATGAAGCTTGTTCGTTGGCGCGCGTCGGACGGGACGACGAAGGTCGGCCTGCACGGTGGTGACCACCTCAGCGAACTCCCGTTTCCCACCATGGCGGAGGCGCTTCAGCACAAGGTCGCCGACATCCGGCGGGCCGTGGAGGACGCCATGTCGACCGGGCACCGAGTCGATCCCGCTGATGTCGCGCTGCTGGCGCCGGTCGATGGCCGCACCGAGGTATGGGGTGCCGGAGTCACCTACCAGCGCTCGCGCAGCGCCCGCGCCGAAGAGTCCGGCTTCGAGAAGGTCTACCACGATGTGTACGACGCCGACCGGCCGGAGCTGTTCTTCAAGTCCGCCGCCTGGCGGGTGCTCACCGACGGAGATCCCGGTGGACTGCGCCCGGACTGTACCGACTCGGTGGGCGAACCGGAACTGGCGCTCGTCCTGAACCGGCACGCGGAGATCGTGGGCGCGCTCGTGTGCAACGACCTCACCTCGCGCAGCGTCGAGGCGGTGAACCCGATCTATCTGCCGCAGGCGAAGGTCTTCCCCGGCAGTTGTCTGCTGTCCACCGCGATCGTGCCGTGGTGGACCATCGACACACCCGAGGACCTGCTCATCACCATGACCGTGCACCGGGGCCCGGAGGTCGTGTTCTCCGGCGAGACCAGGACTTCCGCCATGCGACGCGGCTACGGCGAACTCGTCACCTGGCTGTTCCGGGGCGAGCAGTTCCCTGACGGCGTCGTGCTGAGCACCGGAACCGGCATTGTGCCTCCGCTCGGCCAGGGGCTGCGGCCCGGGGACCGAGCCACTGTCACCATCGACCAAGTCGGGGGCCTGTCCAACGTCATGACCGACAACCGGAACGTGTTCGAAGGGTTGCTCACATGACCTTGACCAGTGTCAACCCCGTGAACGGCGAGGTACTGGCGGCGATGGACGAGACCACGCCGCGGGAGCTCGAAGACGCTCTGGCCGCCGCCTCGGCGGCGGTTCCCGTCCTGCGCGCCATGAGCGCCGCGGAGCGCGGCCGATGGATCCGGGCCGTCGCCGACGCACTCGACAGCCGCTCCGCCGAACTGGTGCGGCTGGCCGGGCGCGAGACCGGGTTGCCCGACGTCCGGCTGACCGGCGAGGTCGTCCGCACCACCACGCAGCTGCGGTTCCTGGCGGAGCACGCCGAGACGGGCCGGCCGTTCGAGCCAACCATCGACCGCCAGGACGGGTCGTGGCTGCCGGGGCCTCGCCCAGACCTGCGATCCCTCCGCAGCGGAATCGGCGTCGTGCTGGTCTTCGCCGCGAGCAACTTCCCGTTCGCGTTCAGCGTGGCCGGCGGGGACACCGCGAGCGCGTGGGCCGCGGGCTGCCCGGTCATCGTCAAAACCCATCCCGGGCACCCACTGCTCTCCGAAGCGGTTGCCGAAGTCATCAGGGACACGCTGGTCGCGCAGCGCGTGCCGTCCGGTGCCTTCGCCACCATCCGGGGCTTCGACGTCGGCCGGACCGCGCTCAGCGACGGCCGGGTATCGGCGGGCGCGTTCACCGGCTCCGTCGCCGGCGGCCGGGCCCTGGCCGACCTGGCCTGCCGGCGTCCGAACCCCATCCCGTTCTTCGCAGAGATGGGCAGCGTCAACCCGGTCATCGTGACGGCGCGTGCCAGCCAAGAGCGCGCCGACTCGATCACGGCGGGGCTGGCCGACTCGTTCCTCCTCGGCACCGGACAGTTCTGCACCAAGCCCGGACTGATCCTGCTCCCGGCCGGCAGCGGCATCACGCAGCGGCTCGCCGCGATACTCGCCGATCGTCCAGCCTGCGTGATGCTCAGCCATGACATCCGCGACCGTCACCGCATCGCGATGCGCAACTTCCTCGCCCGCGGCGAGATCGGCCTGGTCGCGACCGGACAGCAGCCTGGCGGCGACGGAGCGTTCGAGGCGGCTACCGTCACATCGACCACCGCGAAGGCGCTGATCGCGGCCCCTG
Source organism: Streptomyces sp. bgisy130 (assembly GCF_057708345.1). Lineage (NCBI taxonomy): Bacteria > Bacillati > Actinomycetota > Actinomycetes > Kitasatosporales > Streptomycetaceae > Streptomyces > Streptomyces sp. bgisy130. Next base: position 129,985 of record NZ_JBYISA010000015.1, on the reverse strand, counting down.
ACACCATCGCCGCGGAACATTTCGGACCGAGCACCGTACTGGTCACCTACGAGTCCGAGTCCGAGCTCGAAGCAGCGATCCGGGTGCTCCCCGGTTCGCTCACCGGGACGGTGCAGCGCGGCGCCGGCGAGGACGTCGCGGGGCTGGTGACGGCGCTCGCCGAGCGCGCGGGGCGGGTGCTGGTGGACGACTGGCCGACCGGGGTCGCCGTCACCTGGGCGCAGTTCCACGGCGGTCCGTACCCCGCGACCAGCGATGCCCGCTACACGTCGGTGGGCACCGGTGCCATCAGCCGCTTCCTCCGGACCACCGCCTATCAGAACGTCCCTGACGACGCTCTGCCGCGGGGGCTCCGCAATGCCAATCCGGACCGGATCCTGCGCCGTGTGGACGGTGTGCTCACCGACGAGCCGATCGGCGAGGGAGCATGAAGTCCCTCGAAGCCGCACAGTTCACCAGGCCGCTGACCTATCACGGCGAAGGCCCGGTCTGGCTCGGCGGCCATGGACTGGCGGTGCTGGACATGCTGGCCGGCGATGTGGTCCTGATCGATGACAGCGGCACGGAGACGCGTCGCGAGCATCTCGGCGAGGTGGTCGCCGCTCTTCGGCCGCGCCGCGACGGCGGATTCGTGGCCGGTCTGGAACGCGGCTTCTGCCTCCTTGACGACGGGTTCACCGTGACCGAAACGGTGACCTGCTGGACCGCCCCGGACGTGCGCATGAACGACGGGGCCTGCGATCCCCAGGGCCGGTTCTGGTGCGGCTCCATGGCCTACGACCTTGCTCCGGGGGCCGGCGCGCTATGGCGCTTCGATCCCACCGGAGGCGCCGTCAAGGCGATCGCGGGCATCGGCTGCTCGAACGGGCTGGCCTGGACCCACGATGGCGCACGCGGCTACTACGTCGACAGCCTGACCGGCAGGGTCGACATCCTCGAACTCGGCCCGGACGGCGGCATCGCGGAGCGCCGGCCGTTCGCGGACGTCGCCGGCTCGGGATTCCCGGACGGCATCGCCGTGGACCTGGCCGACGGCGTCTGGCTGGCCTTGTTCGGCTCCGGGCTGCTGGTGCACTTCGACCGCACAGGACGACCCGACGCCGAGATAGCGGTGCCGGCCAAGCAGGTCACGGCCTGCACTTTCGCGGGCCCGGACCACTCCCAGCTCTACATCACCACTTCGCGTTTCGGGCTGACAGACCCGGAACCCGCCGCGGGCGCCGTGTTCCGGGCAACGCCCGAGGTGGGCGGATTCGCCCCCTACGCGTTCGGCGGATAGCACCGTCCCACGTGTCTGCGCCAGTGGGCCGTCGCGCTCAGCCTGGACGCCGTCACCTAGTTGCCGAATGCGGTAACCGGTCCGTCTCGCCGCGGCATCGTCGTTGTCAGCGCTCGGTCCGGGGCGCACCCAGGCAGAGGTGCAGCGCCTGGAGGGCGCCATGGGCAAGCGGGAGACGTGGACGACGGAGGAGTCCGGCTCCTCCCATATGGGCGCGGTGGGCGTGCTCCTGGCCGGCTGAACGAGGAAGGAGCGCGAAAGCTGATGGCCCGCTTGGGCCGCTGGAGCCCCTACCTCTGAGCACAAGATCGGTACCCAGGGGGCTCGCTCAGCCTGAGGCCGGCTCACAGTTGCGGCGCAGCCTTTGGGTTCGTCGGCGTGGGGCGCTTCAGCTGGTGTGAGAGGTGGGGGAGTCGGGGAGGGGGTCGGCTGGCCAGAGGGGGTCGGGAAACGCGGCGTCATCGGTGTCGGTGTCGGGCATGAGCGTGGCGAGCATCTGTTGGGCGGTCTTCGCGTTGTCGAGGGCGCGGGGCAGCATGACGCTTTCGTAGGCGTCGAGGGCCTCGTCGATGGTGGGCTGCTCGATCACAGCTTGGGCGAGTTCGGCGCCGTCGAGCAGGGCGAGGTTGGCGCCGACGCCGGCGGGCGGCATCAGGTGGGCGGCGTCGCCGAGCAGCGTGATGCCGGGGACGCGCTGCCAGGAGTGGGGGACGGGAAGGACGAACATGGGTCGGTTGATGAACCCGCCCTCGTTGTCGCGCAGGATGTCCAGCAGGTTCTCGTGCCAACCCTGGTACTGGGCGAGGAGGCGGGCGCGTACTGCTTCGGTGTCTGCGAGGTCGAGGCCGGTGTGCCAGTCCTGGGGGCCGCGGAAGGTGATGTAGACGCGGACGTGTCCCTTGCTGTTGCGCTGCATCACCAGGCTTCGGCCGCCCGCCTTGGCCGACATGGTGCCGCGGCCGACCAGGTGGGCGATGCCGGGGTGACGCCGGTCGACGTCGTCGAAGTGGGCCTCCACCATCGTGACACCGGCGTAGGAGGGCCGGCCGTCGGAGAGCGCGGGGCGCACCCGGGACCAGGCTCCGTCGGCACCGATGACCAGGTCGAAGTCCTCGGTGGTGCGGTCGTGGTGATGCACGCGTGCGGTGCCGTGGGGGAGCGGGGTGACGGCGTTTACGGGCCGGTTCCAGCGGACCGTGCCGGGGGCGAGGGAGTCCAGCAGGAGCGTGCGCAGCTGGCCGCGGTCGATCTCGGGCCTGCTCACATCGCCCTCGCCGGCCTGGTCGTGACGTATCAGGGTCGCGTGGCGGTCGTACAGGCGCCACTCCTGGCTTTCGGGCCGGGACAGGGCGAGAAACTGGTCGAACAGCCCGGCAGCGCGCAGAGCGACCTGCCCGGTGTCTTCGTGGATATCGAGGGTGCCGCCCTGCGAGCGGGAGTGGGGGTCACTCTCACGCTCGAAGACCGTGACCGGCACGCCGTGCTGCTGGAGAACGCCGGCGCAGACGAGGCCGCCAAGACCGGCGCCGACGATCGCGATACGAGGGGTGGTGGACATGAGGATCACGCTCCGCTCTACGGATGAAGACAGGGTTGGTGCTGGTGCTGGTGCTGGTGCTGGTGCCGTTGGTGACGCCCCGCGAATTGGGTCAAGGCGCATGTGTGCGGCGCAGGTTCTTCTTCGGCGCGCTTCGGGCAGGAGCCAGGCCAGTGCGGCAGGTAGGACGGCCAGGACGGTGGGCCACTGGGCCGGGGTGCATGGCAGATCGGTCGTTTCGGGTGTGGGGACGCGCACCCAGGGGCCGGCAGCTAACTGCCAGTCAGTCAGGAGCACTCGCCTACAGAAACACAGCAGCCTCAAAAGTACAACTGCTCCGACTTTTGATCCGATCTCCTTTGTGATCGAATCCCCTCAAGGAGGTAAGGTGGGGGGATGGCCGAGACGAAGACAGGGCGCCGCGAGCGCAAGAAGGCCCAAACCAGGCAGGCATTGTCGGATGCCGCTGTGCGGCTGTTCACCGAGCGCGGCTTCGACAACGTCGGCGTACGCGAGGTGGCGGAGGCGGCCGACGTCTCGCTGAGCACGCTCTTCAAGCACTTCCCCAGCAAAGAGGCCCTCGTCTTCGACCTGGACGCGGACGTCGAGAACGCCCTGGTCGCCGCCGTGCGCGACCGAGCCCCCGGCCAGTCCGTACTGCACGCCCTGCGCGACCACATGGTGCGCACCCGTACCGCCGTGCCGACCGACGACCCCACCTTTGTCCTCGTCGAGTCCACCCCCGCCTTGCGGGATTACGCCCGGCGCATGTGGTTGCGCCACGAGAGAACCCTGACCGCCACCCTCGCCGACGCCACCGGACTCACCCCGGACGCCCCCGCCGTCACCGGCCTGGCACGCTTCACCCTGGAAGCCCCCAGCATCGCCCGCGCAGGCAAAGACCCGTCCAGGACCATGCGCGAATTGTTCGCCCTACTGGAAGGCGGCTGGGTCACCACCCCCCTGGCGTGCCAGGAAAACCACCCCGGCCAGGACGGGCTGACGGCGACCGGATGATGCCACCGCCGGACCGTCAGATTCTCTCGACCAGTGTGGAGTACGCCCGCTCAAGGCCCTGCGTGTAGCCGGTGCCGGTGCCGGTGCCCAATTCGACGTAGATGTGGCCGCTGAGCGCACATGCTTCACGCAGGGCAGTGCTCCGGTCGCGGACCCACGCGGCGATCTCCTGGTAGGTGGCGTCATCGGCCCCCTCGAGCCAGTCCGGGGCGGCCCGCAGGTTTTCGGGGGTCAGTTTCGTATTTCCGAGGAAGACAGCGGCCAGAGGTACCCCGAGACCGGCAGCGGCCGTGGCGGCGGTCGGTGTGACGATGTCGCCCTCGATCACATAGCCGTCTTCGGGGTCGGAGTCGTCGAGAGCCTCCGCAGCTGCCCGGATGAACTCGATGAGGAACGGCTGGGCGGGCACTGCCTTGTCCGGATGCGTACCGTGCCGTACCCCGTGCTCGGGTGCAGCGCGCTGAAGCATCGACACCAGAGCATCGGTCGGACACCCCGGCAGGCCGGCCCGGTCCAGCAGCATCCACGCGAGGGTGCTCTTGCCCACCCGCGGCGGGCCCCCAATCAGGTAGATCACCTCAAGACCGTACCCCGGGCGACGAGTTGGGCGGACTTGGTGTCCGGGTGCTGCTGAGCTCTCCCGCGCGGAGGCCGTTCGGGAACGGCGTGCTGATCCAGGCCAGACGGGCTTGGATGTGGTGTGTCGGATGTGAAGAGTGCCCCGCCAGTCGGAGACCGGCGGGGCGGGGCATTCCGAGTGTCAGATCATGAGGAGCAGTCGTGTGTGCGGTACGAGCTTCCGGTTTACGCTGGTGCTTTGCACGAAGATGGTGAAGTCGTCGTTGTGGTCGGGCTTGATGCGGATTTCCTGGTCGGGCAGGCCAAGGAGGGCTCGGGCCTGCGGCCCGGTGTAGACCCGGTCGGTTTTCTTCTCCAGTACCGCGATCTGCTTTCGTGCCTGGATTTTCTCCGACTTGCTCAGCTGGTAGAAAGCGCAGCCGGTTCGGTAGGTGTGTCCGCATTCGGTGACCCAGTCCCGGATCGCGGCATCGCGAGCTACCGGAATCAGCTGGTATTCCGACGGGTTCACCGGGGTGAGTCCGGCTGCCTTTATGGTGTCCTTGTTGACGGCTTCGGCGCCTGTGGAGAACACCGCCCGCGATCCCCTGATGCCCTGGGTGCGGCCCATCATGAAGTTTTCGGTTGCCTGCTGGATGACCTGTCCGGCCTCTTCCAGTCCCTGTGTGCTCGTGGCGTCCCAAATGGCGATGTTGTCCTTGGGGAAGCCGCACTGCATGGCCTCGCGCTTGCCCATCTGGTCCGGCACGAGGACGGCCAGCGTCCAGTTGTCCTCCTGCGTCGCGATCATCTTGGACACGGCCTGCACCAGTTCACGCGGATCCTTGGCAGCGGAATCCCGGCAGCGATGACTTGCGTTCTCCTGCCCATCAGTCAGAACGAACGTCAGGAAGCTGTGGTCGCCGTAGAGTTGAGCGGTCTGCGCCAGTTCCCGCTGCGACTTGAGAGTGGCCGCCAACAGAGCCGTCATTCCACCGACTCGGTAGAGCTTCTTCAAAGACGGCATCCGCAGCACGTCCTTGTCGTAGATGACGCACTCCACCTTGTCCGCGAAGACATACACCGTCACGCGGGTTTCCTGGTCCAGTTCCTTCGACCGGCGGGCCAGATAGGCAATCTGCTGGTCGGCGACTTCGACGACCTTGCGGCTCAGATGTGACATGGACGAACTGGCATCCAGTACAAGAGCAACGTGATTGATGTAGTTCTGGGTTCCGGACATAACTGCTCCCCGTGTTTTCCGACTTGATGTTCCTACCTTCTCACCCACCACTGACAATCGACCTTGAAGCCGGGTGGGATGCAGGCACGACGGCCTGTCGGCGGGTCAGCTGGCAGATGCCCTCGGGGGAGCCGGCGTGCCAGGATGAGGCGCGGGCGCAGGGCGTCGTCCTGGGCGCAGAACGCTCCCATCCACGGTGGGCAGTGTGCCGCCTGTCGCCGTCCAGCAGTGCTGTCGAGTTGCGGATTCGCGCTCTCCAGCAGGAGCTCAATCGGACGGCTCCGCTCCGGAATCGGCAGCTGGACCCGGCGCTCACCGCCGGCCCGCGCTCCGGGTTGCTTTGGCTCAGCCCAGCGCGTCCATCAGGGCGGTGACATAGGCATCCAGCCGCTCCTCCACAGCCCGCGTCGTCAGATCTGTTCTCCCTGCTTTCCGCCACGGCTGTGCCACCTGCTGCACTTCTTCTGAGATTGCCAGCGCGTCGCGCACCCGCCAGTACAGCCGCTCGCGCGGGGCCGCGGCCAGCACCCCGCCGGCCTCCTCATACGCCTCAGCAAACCGCAGACCCCACGCCGAGCCGTGCAGCAGCGCGAGATTGGTCGAGCAGTGCGCCACATCGAGATCCGCCGGGCCCCAGGAGGCCGCTGCCCAGTCAACGACGCCGGTGATCCGGGCAGCTGCCGACCCTGGGGGCGGCACGTCGAACAGCACGTTGCCGGGTTGGAAGTCCCGGTGCAGGAACCGCCCTTCATACGGCGGCGCGGGCCTGCGGATCACGTCGATCGCCGCGGCCCATACCGCCGCGTCGGCGCCCTTCGGAGTCACGACGGTATCGGCGGTCGTCAACGCCACATACTCCCTGGGCCGCCAATGGGCTCTCCCCTGCTCGAGCGAAGTCGAGAGCTTGGGGAAGGGGCGCAACGCATGGATTGCCACGAGTTGACGGGCCAACAGAGGAACGCGTGTCTCCAATCCCTCATCGTCGAAGACCGTCCGGCCCCCCAGATGCGTCATCAGGAGCGACGGATACTCGCAATGCGCGGCGGTGGGATCAACCGCGACCAGTCCAGGCGCCGGCACGCGGGTCCCCACCAGCAGGGTCAGGGCGCCGGCCTCCCTCTTCAGCCAGTCCTCGGCCTGCCCCACAGCGAACGGGTCGACGAAACTCCGCAGCACCAGGTGGCGGGTTCCGCCGTCCCGCGCGCCGATGGTCAGCCTCCGCACTTCGGCGGTGATGCCACCATGCAGCGCCTCGGTTCTGACGATCCGTTCGCCGGCCTCCAGATGCCGGCTTACCCAAGCCAGAGTCAACGGTCGGCCAGCCGCCACCTCGTCGTGGTTGGTCATCGCGCCACCTCATCATCCGGACGACGGCACGCGCAAAGAGCTTTCATGGGAGGTGATGGCAACGGCATGCGAAGCCGGTGAGGCCGGGCAGTTGGCTGGTTTCGAGAGCAGTCGATCCAGGTCGGGAGCATGGCGCCGAGGCGGTCGGTGAGCGGCCGCCCTCGCGCGCAGGCCCACAAGTCTCAGCCGGTGAGCGCGGTGAGCGGTGCGGGCAGTGGGCCCGGGTCGCCGGTGCGGGCGAAGGTCGCGGGGCGGGCCCATCACCGTGTCGAGCCGGGACGGCGGCTGTGGACAGATCCGGCCGATGGATGGGGTGTCCGCTCCGGACACGGGGCGGGGCAGGGCGAAGCGTTCCGCGGTGGCGAATCGGATAGGGCCGCTGCGGATCACGGAGCGGGTGTTCATGCTTCACCTGCGAGTTCGGGCTTGAGAACGGCCTGAACGGCCTGAGCGGTCGAGGTCTCAGGGACCACCCGGAACAGCGCCACCGCGCCGACGAGGCTGAGTGCGCAGATCCCCACCAGGTAACAGGTCACACCCGCCGAGGAGTTGCTCGTTCCGAGGAGGGCGCTGGAGATCACGGGCGCCAGGCCGCCGCCGAGCACCGCACCTGCCTGGAGGATCAGGGAGGTACCTGAGTAGCGCACCCGCACGGGGAAGGTGTCGGCGATGATGGCGCCCTGGACGCAGTGGGTCACCGGGATGATCAGGCCCATACCGGCGAGTGCGAGCAGGGCCATGGCGCTGTCTCCGGTGTCGAGCAGCGGGAAGAACACCGCGCACCAGAGGAGGATGGCCACGGATCCCCCGATGAAGAGGGTGCGTCGGCCTTTGAGGTCGGCAAGCCTCGTCCACACCGGGATGGAGGCGAACCACAGTACTGCGGCGCCGGTCACCCCGAGTACGAGGAACTGCTGGTCATAGCCGCGGTGTTGGGTGCCGTAGGACAGCGTGAAGACCATGAAGACGTAGGCGACCGCGGAGTTCGCGAGCACCGCGAGCAGGGTCAGGCCCAGTCGGGGCAGTCCGGTCTTCAGCGCGTCGGCGAGCGGGAAGCTGACCACCTCGTCGTGTTCGCGGGCCCGGTTGAAGGACGGCGATTCGGTGACGCGCAGCCGCACGACCAAGCCGACCCCGACGAGGACGAAGCTCAGCAGGAACGGGATGCGCCAGGCCCAGGCGAGGAAAGTGGCGTGCCCGGCCAGGGAGTTCGTGGCCAGGAAGACGAGGTTCGCCAGCACCAGACCGGCCGGCGTGCCCATCTGGGGGAAGCCCGCGTACAGGTTCCGACGTCCCTCGGGGGCGTGTTCCATCGACAGCAAAGTGGCCCCGGCGCCCTCACCGCCCAGGCCGATGCCCTGGACGACGCGCAGTACGACCAGCAGCGCCGGGGCCCACAGGCCGATGGTGCCGTAGCCCGGCACGAGTCCGATGAGGGTGGAGCCCACGCCCATCAGCAGCAGCGAGACCACCAGCGTGGAGCGGCGTCCGAGGCGGTCGCCGAAGTGCCCGAAGACCAGGCCGCCGAGCGGACGGGCCACGAAGCCCACCGCGAGGGTGCTGAAGGCGGCGAGCGTGCCGGCCGCCGGGCTCAGGGACGGGAAGAACTGCTTGTCGAAGACCAGGGCGGCGGCCGTGCCGTAGAGGAAGAAGTCGTACCACTCCAAGGTGGTGCCAAGGAGGGTGGCAAGCGCTGTTCTGCTCGCGCCCGTGGGACGTTCCGCGTCGCTCATGGGAGGACCTCATTTGCTGGGGGACGGCGGGCAGGCCCCGCGTTATCGGTGGATCCTGGGCCCCGTGGTCAGAGACGACAAATGCCGGTTCGCGCCGCCGCTATAGCGGTTCAGGTATGTCCGGCACCTGATCCAGGTCGTCGGCAGCCTGTTCGGCGCGGTTCGTCCCGGACCTTGTGGACCCTGTCGCCACGTCCTGACCTGCGGGGAAGCGGGGCACTGGCGGCGGTGGGCGAGAGCGCATCCCGGAGGCACATACCGAAGTGGGCATAGCGGTAACCGAAAAGCTCATTTGTCAGTCATGGCTGCGCGATCCCAGGGTGGGAGCCATGACGGCACAGATTCCGCGGTGGATCCGCAATTTCGTCGACGGGCGATTCATCGACCCCGACGGCCACTGCTTCGACGCAATCGACCCGGCCACCGGCCGCGTGCACGCGCTTGTCCACGAGGCCGACGCTCCTTTGGTGGACCGGGCCGTCACAGCGGCGCGCAAGGCGCTGGACACCTGGTCGGTGATCGCGGTCCGGGAGCGGACCGACGTGCTGCGCAGGGCGGCGGATCTGATCGAGGCGCGGTGCGAGGAGTTCGTGGCCGCCGAGGTGGCCGACACCGGCAAGCCCGTCACCCTGGCCCGCGACCTGGACGTGGCGCGAGCCGTGGCCAACTTCCGGACCTTCGCCGATGTGGTCGCCGCCGCCGGCCAGGAGTCCTTCCTGACCGACCTGCCCGGCGGACGTCACGCCCTCAACTACGCCGTACGCAAGCCGCTCGGCGTGGTCGCGGTCATCGTGCCGTGGAACCTGCCGCTGCTGCTGCTCACGTGGAAGGTGGCCCCGGCGCTGGCCTGCGGCAACACCGTCGTCGTCAAGCCCAGTGAGGAGACGCCCGGTACGGCGACCCTGCTCGCCGAGGTGCTCGCCGAGGCGGGGCTCCCGGCGGGCGCCTACAACGTCGTGCACGGGTTCGGCGGCGGCTCGGCGGGGGAGTTCGTCACCACGCATCCGGGGATCGACGGTGTCACCTTCACCGGTTCGTCGGCGACCGGCGCCCGGGTGATGAAGACGGTGGCGCCGCGCGTGCACCCGGTCTCCTTCGAACTGGGCGGCAAGAACGCCGCGGTCGTCTTCGAGGACGCTGCCCTGGAGGAGACCCTGGACGGCTTGACCCGGTCGGTGTTCGCCAACACCGGCCAGGTGTGCCTGTGCACCGAGCGGGTCTACGTCCAGCGGTCGGTCTTCGCCGACATCGCCGACGGGCTGGTCGAGCGGGCGCGGGCGCTGCGCCTGGGCAGCCCGCTGGAGGCGGCCACCACTACCGGGCCGCTGATCTCGCAGACGCACCGTGAGAAGGTGCGGGCGTACCTGGATCTTGCCGAACAGCTGGATGCCAAAACCCTCATCGGCGGGAACACGCCCAGCCTCGGCGCCGAGCTGGACGGCGGCTCGTGGCTCGAACCGACGCTGTGGACGGGCCTGACCAACGCCGACCGGCCGGTGCGTGAGGAGATCTTCGGACCTGTCGCCGCGCTGATCCCCTTCGACACGGAGGAGGAGGCCATCGCGCTGGCCAACGACACGGAGTACGGTCTCGCCGCCTCCGTGTGGACCCGCGACCTGCGGCGCGGCCACCGCGTGGCACAGGCGATGAATGTGGGCATGGCCTGGGTCAACACCTGGTTCCTGCGGGACCTGCGCTCGCCCTTCGGCGGTGTCGGCCTTTCCGGCCTCGGCCGGGAGGGCGGCGCCTCGTCCCTGCACTTCTACACCGAACCGACCAATGTGTGCGTGCACCTGTGAAGGCGCCCGCCGAAGGAGGTAACCGATGATCACCGAGGAGACGATCGGCGCCCTGGCCACCCGGCTCGACGACGCCCAGACGTTCGTGGCCGACACCCCGAGCCTCGCCGGCACACACACCCTGGACATCGACGACGCCTACGCCGTCCAGGCCGCGCTCCTCGCCCGGCGTGCGGCGCGCGGCGAGGGAGCCACCGGCGTCAAGCTGGGCTTCACCAGCAAGGCCAAAATGGCGCAGATGGGGGTTTCGGAGATCATCGTTGGCCGGCTGACCGACGCCATGTGCGTGGCCGACGGCGGCGAGGTCGAACTGGCCCGGTTCATCCACCCGAAGGTGGAGCCGGAGGTCGCCTTCCGGCTCGCCCGGGACGTGGACACGGACGCCCCCGGCACCGACATCGCCGCCTGTGTGGACGCCGTGGCCCCCGCGCTGGAGATCATCGACTCCCGCTACCGGGACTTCCGCTTCACCTACGAGGACGTCGTCGCGGACAACACGTCCGCGGCGGGCTACGCCATAGGCGCGTGGCAGCCCGTCCAGGACGTGTCCGACCTCCCCGTACGGCTGCACGGTGAGAGCGGCGAGATCCTGGGCTCCACCGCAGCCATCCTGGACGGACCGTTGAACGCACTGCGTGCGCTGCTCGTCATGGCCCGGCGGCGGCGCATTCCGCTGCGGGCGGGCGATGTCGTGCTGGCGGGCGCGGCCACCGCGGCGATCCCGCTGACTCCCGGGGTGACCGCATGCGAGATCACCGGTCTCGGCCGGGTCAGTGTGCGGAGCGTGTGATGGACCAGGCACGTATTGTCCCGGGGAAGGCGACGCCACGCGGTCGCTTCCCGCACTTCCGCCGCGCCGGTGACCTCGTGTTCGTCTCCGGTACCAGCTCCCGCCGCCCCGACAACTCCTTCGTCGGCGTCACGACGGACGAGATGGGCACGCCCGATCTCGACATCCGGGCGCAGACCCGCGCCGTCATCGAGAACATCGCCGACATCCTCGCCGACGCGGGCGGCAGCCTCGCCGACGTCGTCCAGGTGACCGCCTACCTGGTCTCCATGAACGACTTCGGAGGCTACAACGAGGTCTACGGCCGGTACTTCGACGAGAACGGCCCGGCCAGGACCACCGTCGCCGTCCACCAACTTCCCCACCCCCACCTGCTCATCGAGATCCAGGCCGTGGCCCACCTGCCGGCCACCTCCAGCGGCGACACCGTGACAGCCATACCCGGAACCCCTGGGCCCATCGATCTTACGAATGACCGATCAAACCCAAGAAGAAGGTAGGACACCGTGACCGACATTCCCGAGGTCATCGACTTCCAGGGCTGGATCGACGCCCACGCGCACCTGCTGAAGCCGCCGGTGAACAACCGGACCATGTCGCTCGGCAAGGACTTCATCGTCCAGATCCTCGGTGGCCCCAACCAGCGCACCGACTTTCACCTGGACCCGTACGAGGAGTGGTTCTATCAGATCAAGGGGAACATGCATGTCGACCTGATGACCGGCGAGGGCCCGCGGACCGTGCACATCAAGGAGGGGCAGGCGTGGCTGCTGCCGGGCAATGTGCCGCACTCCCCACAGCGCCCCGACCCCGACTCCATCGGCCTGGTGATCGAGCGGGTCCGTGAGGAGGGAACGCTGGAGAAATTCCTGTGGTTCTGCCCGTCCTGCTCCGCGACCGTGCACGAGGTGGAGCTCCAGGTCCGCGACATCGTGGCCGATCTGCCGCCGGTGTTCGAGGAGTTCTACGGCGACGAGCAGGCCCGCGCGTGCCCCGCGTGCGGAACCCTGCACCCCGGGAAGGGCTGACCGGTGGCAGACGTGATCGACGTCCACACCCACCATGTGCCGCGGGGCTGGCCCGACTTGTCGGCCGTGGGCGGTCCCGACGCGCCCTGGCTGCGGATCGAGTCCGAGGCCGAGGCCGTGATCATGACCGGGTCCTCGGAATTCCGCCGCATCCAGGCGGAATGCTGGGATGCGAAGGCGCGGCTGCGGGACATGGACGCGGACGGCGTGTGCACCCAGGTGGTCTCCCCGACCCCGGCCTTCTTCTCCTACGGCCGCAGCGGCGCCGAGGCCGCGAAGATCGCCCGGATTTTCAACGACCTGGCTCTGGAGATCACCGCTCCTGCGCCGGACCGGCTGATCCCCTTCTGCCAGGTGCCGCTCCAGGACCCGGACGCCGCCTGCCGTGAATTGGAGCGGGCCGTCGCGGCCGGTCACCGGGGCGTGGAGATCGGCAACCACGTCGGCGACCAGGACCTGGACAGCGAGGGGGTCGTGACCTTCCTCCAGCACTGCGCGTCACTGGACGTGCCGGTGTTCGTCCATCCCTGGGACATGGACACCTCGCCCCGCCTGGACCGGTGGATGGCGCGGTGGCTGACGGCGATGCCGGCGGAGACCCATCTGTCGATCCTGGCGCTGATCCTGGGGGGTGTCTTCGACCGCATCGACGAGCGGCTGAAGATCTGCTTCGCGCACGGCGGCGGGTCGTTCGCCTTCTGGGCGGGCCGCATGGAGAACGCCTGGCACGGACGCAACGACATCATCGGTACCTCGCAGTACCCGCCCTCGCACTACCTGGGCCGGTTCTCCGTGGACTCGGTCGTCTTCGACGAGCGCGCGCTGCGGCTCCTGGTGGACACCGTCGGCGAGGACCACGTCATGGTGGGCAGCGACTACCCCTATCCGCTGGGCGAGCGCCCGGTGGGCCAAGTGGTGCGCAAGAGCGGTTTCCTCACCGAGGAGGCACGGCAGAAGATCACTCGCGGTAACGCGGAACGCTACCTGGGGCTTTGATCCCCGCCGCGGTCCCGGTCCCCGGCCCGCTCCGCACGGGTACGGGGACCGTCCGTCATCGACTCCGCAGCCTCCTCCAGGCTCCGTATCAGTGCCTGCGCCGAGGGGTTGAGAGCGCGGTCCGCCGACAGGGTCACCCCGACCCGGTGGCCGACCGGCTCCAGCGGCACCGGAAGCCGGGCCAGCCTGCTGTCGTCCTGCACGATCAACGCGGGCAGCACGGCCACCACGTCGGTGTCCAGCAGCAGTTGACGCACCACAAGGAAGGAGGTGGCCTCCACGCGGTTCTGCGGCAATCCGAGCCCCTGCCGGGCGAAGAGTTCCTCCACCTCGCGACGGAGCGTGGTCTGCTGTCCGGGCAGGATCCAGGGGAAACCGAGGGTGTCCGCCAACTCGGCGCCGGGCCGTTCGGTCAGCGGATGGCCCGCGCGGACGACCAGGCCGACGTACTCGTCGTAGAGCGGGCGCCGGATCAGTCCCTCGCCGGAGGGCGCGGTCAGCCGGCCGACGATCAGGTCGATCCGTCCGGCCTCCAGGTCCCGCAGCAGTTCCTCCGGGGACGCTTCGCGCACCACCACGGTGAGCAGGGGATGGTCCCGCTTCAGCGCGGCAACGGCACGCGGCAGCAGGATGTTCGAGCCGGCCAGGTGAGTGCCGACCACGACGGTTCCGCGATCGGCCTCGGCCAGTTCCACGACATGGCGGCCCGCCTGGGTGAGCTGGGCCAGGACGGCGCGCGCGTGCCGGGTGAACGCCTCGCCGAAGACGGTGGCGCTGACTCCCCGGGGGCCGCGCTCGAACAACGGCACGCCGAGGATGTCCTCCAGCTCGTGCAGACTCCGGGTGGCGGCGGGCTGTGTCACATGCAGCTCCGCGGCCGCGCCCACCACCGATCCCTGCCGGGAGAGCGCGTCCATGAGCAGCAGGTGACGCAGCTTGAGCCGGCCGTCGAACAGGCGGGGGATCTCCACGGCACGACACTAACCGAGCCGTGCCCCGTCCTCCGTCCGGCCCTCGCGCAGCACCCGGGACAGCCCGAGAGCGGCCGTACGCACCGCAGGCGCGAGCCGGGCGGCGCTGAAGCGCTCCCGCGGCACTGCGACCGACAGCGCGGCCACGGTCACGCCGCCCGCGAAGACGGGGGCCGCGATGCAACTCACCCCTTCCGCGGCCTCTTCCTCCTCGTAGGCGAGCCCGGCCACCTGGGTCTTCTCCAGCGCCGCGCGCAGCAGCACCGGGTCGGTGAGGGAGCGGGGCGTGAGGCTCGGCAGCGGCCGGGACAGCAGTTCCTCGGTCAGTTCGGCGCCCGAGAAGGCGAGCAGAGCCTTGCCCACGGCGGTGCAGCTCAGCGGCAGGCTCCCACCGATACGGGAGGGCAGCCGCAGTGCGTCGTGGCCATGGATGCGTTCGAGGTAGACCACCTCCAGGCCCTCGCGGACGCCGAGGTGAACGGTCTCACGGGTGGCCTCGAACAGGTCCTGGAGGAAGGGCAGCGCCACCTCCCGCAGATCGCGTCTGCGCGGCACCCGGGAGCCGAGTTCGAAGAGCTTGGCACCCAGCCGGTAGCGGGTTCCCGAGCGTTCCAACCAGCCGAGGCGGACCAGGTCCGCCGTCAGCCGGTGCACGGTCGGCTTGGGCAGCCCGGTGCGCCGCGCAAGTTCCGAGAGGCGGTACGACTCTGTGCCCGGAGCGAAGCACTCAAGGATATGCGCCGCCTTGTCCAGCATGTTGCCCGACTCATTGTTCCGTGTCACGGAACGAACTTTGCCCCGCCGGGGCAGCTCTGTCTATACCAGGGGCATCACCGAGGCCATCGAGGGGCCCGAAGTCCCCGTCACTCTCCGGAGGTTGCGCCATGCCGTCCCCGCCCGATTCCGCCCGGCGCGGCGACCCCCACCCGGCCGTGGTCCGGGCCGCCGACTCGCTGGCCGAGGCCGCCCGCACCCTGACCCCCTGCGCGCCGGTGCGCGCGCTGTTCGACGAAGGCGACATCGAGTCCGCCTACGCCGTCCAGCAGCTCAATGTGCGGCGGGCCCTGGCCGGGGGGCGCCGGATCACCGGCCGCAAGATCGGCCTGACCTCGCCGGCCGTGCAGCGGCAACTCGGCGTGGATCAGCCCGACTTCGGCGCCCTGTTCGCGGACATGGCGGTCCCCGAGGGCGGCCAGGTGCCCGCCGGCCGGTTGCTCCAGCCGAAGGTGGAGGCCGAGGTCGCGCTGATCCTCGGGGCCGACCTGCCGTACGAGGTCTGTACCGTCGCCGACGTGCTGCGGGCCACCGAGTTCGCGCTGCCCGCCCTGGAGATCGTGGACAGCCGGGTGGCGTTCTGGGAAATCTCCCTCGTGGACACCGTCGCCGACAACGCCTCCAGTGGCCTGTACGTCCTCGGCGGCACCCCCGTCCCGCTCACCCGGCTCGATGTGCGCGCGCTGACGATGACGATGACCCGCAACGGCGAGCAGGTCTCGGCGGGCACCGGCGTCGACTGCCTCGGCAGCCCGCTCAACGCGGCCACCTGGCTGGCCTCGGCGCTCGCCACGAGGGGCGATCCGCTAAGGGCGGGCGACGTCGTGCTGACGGGCGCGCTGGGGCCGATGGTTCCCGCGGCGCCGGGAGA
The DNA here is from genome assembly GCF_057708345.1 of Streptomyces sp. bgisy130. Taxonomy (NCBI): domain Bacteria; kingdom Bacillati; phylum Actinomycetota; class Actinomycetes; order Kitasatosporales; family Streptomycetaceae; genus Streptomyces; species Streptomyces sp. bgisy130. Next base: position 114,042 of record NZ_JBYISA010000015.1, on the reverse strand, counting down.
TGTGTTCGAAGCCCGCATCCCGGACCTCGGGTCGGTGCGGGTCGGGTTCGCGACAGAAGGGAACAACCGATGAGCAGGGCACACCACTCCCGTACCAAGGTCGCTGTTATCGGCTCGGGGAACATCGGCACCGACCTGATGATCAAGGTGCTGCGGCTGTCGGAGAGCCTGGAGATCTCCACCATGGCAGGCATCGACCCGGCCTCCGACGGTCTGGCCCGCGCCCGCCGCCTGAAGGTCGCCACCACGCACGAGGGCGTCGAGGGCCTGGTGGCCATGGACGAGTTCGCCGACGTGGAGATCGTTTTCGATGCCACCTCGGCCGGCGCGCACCGCCACCACGAGGACGTACTGCGCCCGCTGGGCCGTACGCTCATCGACCTCACCCCGGCCGCCATCGGCCCGTACGTGGTCCCGCCGGTCAACGGCGACGGCCACCTCGACGCGCCCAACGTCAACATGGTCACCTGCGGCGGCCAGGCCACGATCCCGATGGTCGCCGCGATAGCGGCGGTGACCCCGGTCCACTACGGCGAGATCGTCGCCTCCATCGCCGCACGCTCCGCCGGCCCCGGTACCCGCGCGAACATCGACGAGTTCACCGAGACCACCGCGTCCGCCATCGAGCAGGTCGGCGGGGCCGCACGGGGCAAGGCGATCATCGTCCTGAACCCGGCCGAGCCCCCGCTGATCATGCGGGACACCGTGCACTGCCTGGTGCACGACTGCGCCACCGAAGAGATCACCGCCTCCGTGGAGGACATGGTCGACCGGGTCCAGGCGTACGTCCCCGGCTACCGGCTCAAGCAGAGGGTGCAGTACGCGCGAGTGAGCGCGGATGACCCGCTGCGCGGGCTGCTGCCCGGGGGCGCCGCGGGTGACGCCCTGCGCGTCTCCGTCTTCCTGGAGGTCGAGGGCGCCGCGCACTACCTGCCCGCGTACGCCGGGAACCTCGACATCATGACCTCGGCCGCGCTGCGCACCGCCGAGCGCATGGCCGCACACCGCTCCACCGAGGGGGTCGCACGATGAGCACCGACACCACCGCAGACGCCCGGCCGGGCCAGGAAACCGTCCCGGCCGCGCTGTACATCCAGGACGTGACCCTGCGGGACGGCATGCACGCCGTGCGGCACCGCTACACCGTCGAGCAGGCCCGTGCCGTCGCCGCCGCCCTGGACTCCGCCGGGGTCGCCGCCATCGAGATCGCCCACGGCGACGGACTGGCCGGCTCCAGCATCAACTACGGCATCGGCGCCCACACCGACTGGGAGTGGATCGAGGCGGTCACGGACGCCGCCGACCGGGCCGTGCCCACCACACTCCTGCTCCCCGGCATCGGCACGCTGCACGACCTGAAGCAGGCCCACGCCCTCGGGATCCGCTCGGTGCGCATCGCCACCCACTGCACCGAGGCCGACATCTCCGCCCAGCACATCGCCGCCGCCCGCGCACTGGGCATGGACGTCGCCGGGTTCCTGATGATGTCCCACATGGCCGAGCCCGCCGAACTCGCCCGCCAGGCCCAGCTGATGGAGTCCTACGGCGCGCACTGCGTCTACGTCACCGACTCCGGCGGCCGCCTCACGATGGACGGCGTCCGCGACCGCTTCCGCGCCTACCGCGACCTCCTCGACCCGGCCACCGAGCTGGGCATCCACGCCCACCACAACCTCGCCCTGGGCGTGGCCAACACCGTCGCCGCCGTGGAGAACGGCGCCGTACGCGTCGACGCCTCGCTCGCCGGGCAGGGCGCGGGAGCCGGCAACTGCCCCCTGGAGGCGTTCATTGCCGTCGCCGACCTCATGGGCTGGGAGCACGGCTGCGACCTGTTCCCGCTCATGGACGCCGCCGACGACCTCGTACGCCCCCTACAGGACCGCGAGGTCCGGGTCGACCGCGAGACTCTCACCCTCGGCTACGCCGGCGTCTACTCCAGCTTCCTGCGTCACGCCGAGGCCGCCGCCGCCCGGTACGGCCTGGACACCCGCGCCATCCTGGTCGAGGTCGGTCGCCGGAAGATGGTCGGCGGCCAAGAGGACATGATCACCGACATCGCACTCGACCTGACCGCGGGGCGGGCCGGCGCAGCCTGAACACCACCTCGGCACAGAGCCTGCGGCCGGCGTGCTCGGCCACCGCCAACACGTCTGATAGGGGCGTGACTTGGCGGTGTGTCAACGGCGGAGCAGCGGGGCCGCCCCTGCGATGGCCCGCGACCGCGGTGAGATCCCGTGGAAGGTGCGAGGTGACCCCTCACGCCTCCGCGACGGCTTCCAGCGGGCTCAGGGCGGCTGCCCGGCGGGCCGGGACGGCGGCGGCGAGCGCGCCGGTCGTGAGGGACAGCAGGCATACGAGGAGGAGCGTCCCCCAGGGCAGTGCCAGGGAGTACTCCGCCATCGCGCCGTTGGCGAGTGCGCCGGCCGCCCAGGCGCCGAACACTCCGCCTGCCAGGCCGAGGAGGGTGCCGAACGCGGCGACGGTCACGGCTTCCAGGCGGATCATCCGGCGGATGCCGGCGCGGTCCATGCCGAGGACGCGCAGTACGCCGATCTCGCGGGTGCGTTCGGCGACCGACATGGCCAGGGTGTTCACGATGCCGAGCGAGGAGATGACGGCGCCGATGGCGAGGAGCCCGTACATCAGGGTGAGCAGGTTGCTCATGGTGCCGGCGGCCTCGCGTACCAGCTCGGCGCGGTTCTGCACCTTGAGCAGGGGGCTGTTGCCGACGGCGGTGCGCAGATCGTGCCCGGCCGCGTCGTCGGCGCGGACGAGGATGCGCTGCACGGAGTGGGGCAGGAAGCCGTCCTGCTGGACTTCGGTGCGCGAGCCCAGCGCGTCGCGGGCGGTGGGGTTGTCCTGGTAGATGCCCACGACGGTGTGGAGTTTGGGGGTCTGGTTCTTGCCAATGCTGATCTTGATCCGGCTGCCGGTGGTCAGCCGGTGCTGCCGGGCGAGGCTGCTGGAGACGGCGATCCGGCCCGGTCCGAGGCGGGTGTCGGAGCCGCTGAGGAAGTGGAGCTTCATGACCTGGTTGACGGTGGCCGGGTCGACACCGGAGATCTCCTGGACGTGGCCGCCGATGGACACGGTCGAGTCCGCGACGGCGCCGGCGGTCCGTACACCCGGCGCTCGGGTCACGCGCTGTACGGCCGTCGGGTCGATGCCGGTCATGGTGTCGCTGGTGCTGATCACGTAGTCGGCGCTGAGACCGGCCGCGGCCTGGTGGTCGAGGGCCTGCCCGGTGGAGTTGCCGATGATGGCGAGGCCGCTGACCAGGGCGGTGCTGATCAACAGCGTTGCGGCGGTCGCGGCGGTGCGGCGCGGGTCGCGGAGCGCGTTCAGCTGGGCGAGTTGGCCGGTGACGCCGAACCGGCGGGTGACGCGTCCGGTCAGCCGGAGCACCGGGGGCGCGAGCACGGGCGCGACCATGATCAGGCCGATGACGAGGAAGCCGCAGCCGAGCATGGCGTTGTTGAGGTTCTGCTCGGAGGCGTCCTTCGCGGTGGCGGCGAGCGAGGCCAGCGTGCCGACGCTGAGGGCGAGCAGGGCCGCCCCGGCGATGGGGCGCACGCGGGAGCGGGGGGCGGGCTGTACGGCCGAGCGAAGGGCCTCGACCGGGGCGATCTTCGCGGCCCTGCGGGACGGCAGCCAGGCGGCGATGACGGTCACGCCGATCCCGACGAACAGGGCCGCCGCGATCGGGCGGGCGCCGATCACCAGCGCGCCTTGGGGCAATTGGTTCCCGCCACTGCTCAGCAGACCCGGCAGGACCTGGGCGATGCCGAGGCCGACGAGGAAACCGGCCACGGAGGCGGCGAGGCCGACCAGGAAGGCTTCGGCGAGGAGCGTGCGCACCACCTGACGGCGCGTCGCGCCGATCGCCCGCAGCAGAGCGATCTCACGGGTGCGCCGGGCGACGAGCATGGTGAAGGTGTTGATGATCAGGAACGAGCCGATGAACAGCGCGACCGCGGCGAAGACCATCGGCATCTTCGTGTAGCCGCGGGTCAGAGTGCCGACGTAGAGGGCCTGCTGGGCGGCCTGGGCGGTGCCAGAGGTGGCCTCGGCCCCGGCCGGGAGCATCGCGGTGACCTGCTGCGTCAGCGCGGACTCGTCGGCGCCGGGAGTGGCGGACACGTCGATGCTGGTGAAGTGGCCCGGGGTGGCGAACAGGCGCTCTGCGGTGGCCTGGTCGAACAGGGTGAGGGTGCCGCCGGCGGTGACCCGGGTGTCTGTGGTGGTGACGATGCCGACGAGGTGTTTGGTCATGGCCGGGCCGTCGGTGGCCAGCGTGATTGTGTCGCCGAGCCGGTAGTGGCCTGCGGCGGCGGTGCCCCGGTCGACGGCGATCTCGCTGCTCTTGGCCGGGGCGTGGCCCTCGATCAGCGGATAGCGGGGGTCCTTGCCTTTGCTGCCCGGTATGTAGGCGGCGGCCTGGTTCGCGCCCGGCTTGACGCGCAGCGGGGTTCCGTCCGCCGCGTTCAGGGCGGCGCTGCCGTCGACCGACGGCCGTACGGCGGCGACGCCGGGCACGTTCGTGAGCTTCCGCGCGAGCGTGTCGGTGAGGGGGCTCGGCTCATCCGCAGAGGTGCCGGGCGGGGGGTCGGTCGCGGTGACGCTGACCGCGATGTCGGTGAAGTTCCTGGACGCGGCGGCCTGGTAGGCGGCGGCGGTCGAGTCCGCGAAGACGAGAGTGCCGGAGACGAACGCGACACCCAGGCAGACGGCGAGGACGGTCATCAGCAGACGCGCTTTGTGCGCCAGGACGTTGCGCAGGGCTGTACTCAGCATGAGGAGCTTTCAGGGACGTGGAGGGACGAGAGCGTGGGGCGCAGGTGCGGATCAGCTGGTGCGTGAGTGGGCGTCGAAGATCTTCATGACGCCGAGGACCCGGTCCGGGGTGGGGTGTGCGATCTCGTCGACCAGGCGGCCGTCGGAGAGGAAGACCACGCGGTCGGCGTATCCGGCGGCGACGGGGTCGTGGGTGACCATGACCACGGTCTGGCCCAGCTCCCGTACCGAGTCGCGCAGAAAGCCGAGGACCTCGGCCCCGGCGCGGGAGTCGAGATTGCCGGTGGGCTCGTCGCCGAAGATGATCGCGGGGCGGGAGGCCAGGGCGCGGGCGACCGCGACGCGCTGCTGCTGCCCGCCGGACAGCTGCGCGGGGCGGTGGCCGAGGCGCTTGGCGAGGCCGACCATGGCGACCACGCGGTCCAGCCACTGCTGGTCGGGCCGGCGTCCGGCGATGCTCAGCGGCAGCGTGATGTTCTCCAGCGCGGTCAGCGTCGGCAGCAGGTTGAACGCCTGGAAGATGAAGCCGATGCGGTCGCGGCGCAGCTGGGTGAGCTGCCGGTCGCCCAGCGAGTTCAGTTCGGTGGTGCCGATGCGCACGGAGCCGGAGGTGGGGGCGTCGAGCCCGGCGGCGCAGTGCATCAGGGTGGACTTGCCACAGCCGGACGGGCCCATGATCGCGGTGAATTCGCCCTCCCGGAAGCCGATGCTGACCCGGTCCAGGGCGGTGACCCGGGTGTCACCGCTGCCGAAGACCTTCGTCAGATCGGTGGTTTCGGCCGCGTGCCCGGGCGTCGTGTGCAGCGTGGTCGGGAAGCGGGGGGCGGTGGTCACTGCGGACTCCTCTTCGGGTGCGGAAAGGTGCACTCCGAAGGGTGTCCGGGGAACGTATCGGCGCCTGAGCCACCGTGTATCGGCGCCCGCGCTGCTTCGTAGCAGTTCGGTAGGGCGTGGGCGCCGGGCGGTCAGTCCGGCAGGCGCAGGGTGGCGATGGCGCCGCCCTCCGGGGCGTTGTCCAGACGCAGCTCGGCGCCGAGAAGCCGGGCCTGTCCCAGGGCGATGGTCAGGCCCAGGCCATGGCCCGTGCCGCGCTCGGTGGCCCCCGTGTGGAACCGGCGCGGACCGTGGCGCAGCAGATCCGCCGGAAAACCGGGGCCATGGTCGCGCACGACGACCGTACGGCCCTCGACGGTGACCCCGACCGGGGCCTCCCCGTGCCGGTGGGCGTTGACCACGAGGTTGCTGACGATCCGCTCCAGGCGGCGCGGGTCGGTCTCCACGGTCGTGGCGTCCCCTGCGCCCTGCCCATCGGCGACGGCGACCTCGGTGTCGAGGCCGGTGCGCGCCACCGCCTCGGAGACGACGGCGCCGAGCGGCACCCGGGCGCGGACGGGCTGTTCGGCCCCGGCGTCCAGGCGGGAGATCTCCAGGAGGTCCTCGACCAGGCCGCGCAGATCACGCACCCGGGCACGGAGCAGATCCTCCGTCTCACCCGGCGGCAACAGGTCGACGGCGGCCAGCAGACCGCCGACGGGGGTGCGCAGCTCGTGGGCCACGTCCGCGGTGAACTGCCGCTCGGTACGCAGCCGTTGGCCGAGACTGTCGGCCATGAGATCGACGGTGGCGGCGATGTCGGCCACCTCGTCGCGGCCCTTGGTGGGACCGGTCCGGGCGTCGAGGTCCCCGGCGGAGATCCGGCCCGCGGTCTCGGAGACCCGCCGCAGCCTGCGGGCGAGCAGCCCGGCCCCGTAGACGGCCAGGGGCGCGGCCGCCGTGAGCGTGACCAGTGAGGCCAGCGTCATGGTCATGTCGAGTCGGCGCAGGTCGTAGAACTCGCCGCTCATGTTGACCTGGACGGCGAGGACCGGGCTGCCCGGGCCGCCGGTCCGCATGGCGGCCCACACGCTCGGCCCCATATTTCCGTCGACGCGCTCGTCGTAGGCCGTGTGCCGGTCGCCGTCGGCCGGGTCACGCAGTGCGGCGGGCAGGCCGGCCGGATCGAGCTCGGCGCCGTCCGCCAGGGTGCCGGTACGCCGGTAGACGTCCATGGCCGAGTAGACCCCGTTGAAGGCTTCCGCTTCGGCCCGGTCGCGGATGCTGTCCGCGGTCCACAGGTGCACCAGCACGCCCACCGCCGCCACGACCAGGCACGCCGTGACCGCGGCCAGCGCGGCGATCTTCCAGCGCAGGGAGGTGAGGTCCGGCCGCAGCCGGCGGAAGCGAACCACCGGCCTCAGCGCCTGAGCTTGTAGCCGAAGCCGCGGACCGTCTCGATCCGCTCCCGCCCCAGCTTCTTGCGCAGCCGCTGTACACACAGGTCCACCACCCGGCTGTCGCCGTCCCAGCCGTACTCCCATACGTTGCGCAGCAGGGTGTGGCGCTCCAGCACGACGCCCGGGTGGGCGGCGAACTCCAGCAGCAGCTTCAGTTCGGTCGGGGTCAGCGCCACCGGGCTTCCGGAGACGAACACCTCCATGCCGGCGGTGTCGACGCTCAGGTCCCCGAAGACCAGCACATCTCCCTCGGACGGCCGTTCCTCGCCCGCGCCGCGCCCGGGTCCCGGGGCGGGCGCGTAGGTCGCCCGCCGCAGCAGCGAGCGGATGCGCGCCACCAGCACGTACGTCTCCACGGGCTTGACCACGTAGTCGTCCGCTCCGGCCTCCAGACCGGCGACCACATCGAGCCCGTCACCGCGAGCGGACATCATCAAGACCGGCACCAAGCTGGCCTCCCGGACCTTGCGGCACAGGCCGATCCCGTCCAGACCGGGCAGCATCACGTCCAAGATCAGCAGGTCGAAGCTCTCCTCGCGGAAGAGCTCAAGCCCCGTGAGCCCGTCGTCGGCGGCCCTCACCACAAACCCGTAACGCTCCAGAGCGACGGTGAACGACCGCCGCATCAGGTCGTCGTCCTCCACCAGCAACACACGAACGGCAGGCGGAGAAACCCCGGCCGGGGCGGATGAGGACACGGGGGATGACTCCTGTTCGGATGGCCCAGGCATCAGCCGGCTGCACACACAGCCGGCGACCTGAACGGAACCATACGGCAGGCTCCGAACGCGGCGACGGCTTCGGCGGGGGCGGCCCACCGATTCGATGGACACTCAAGCGCTCACTGATACCCACCGGATACACAACACCGCTCGGCGGCCGGAGCCCCATCTGGATCATCCCCGCGTCGGCACTGTCACCGGCTCCCCCGACTGCTCAGGCTCCCCTGATCGCTCAACGCCCCCACCGGTCCCGCACCCGGCCATCGTCGGTCTGGCCATCGGCCCGCTCGGCGTCGCCGGCGTCATGTGGATCTTCGTGATCCTCTACGTCCTCAGCGCGGTCCTCGCCCTCTTCCTGCGACTTCCCGCCGAGGAGCCCTCACCGGCCACCGCCCAACAGTCCGCCGCCGGCCGGGACGTCACACCGCCGACCGAGCCGGTCAGCAGCTGAGGCGTTCGCATGGATGGGCGCAGCAGATTGCTGCGCCCATCCATTGTGGTGTTCCGCCCGCAGTGTCAGCCCTTCATGGCTGCCCAGAACTCCTCGAAGGACATCTGGTGGTCGCCGTTGGTGTCGAGCGAGTCGATCAGCTCCTGGGCCTGCGACTCGGTGATCTCCGAGCCCTCCAACTCCGCCACGACCTTCCGGTATTCGTCCGCGGTGACCAGGCCGTCCCCGTCGAGGTCGTAGCGCTCGAAGACCTTCCGCGCCGCCGTCTCCATGATGTCTGCCATGTGCTTCACCCTTGTGCGATCTTCGCTGACGGGCCCAGGCTATCCGTCCTCCCGGAGCGACGCGGAAGGTGCCCGCCCGCCCGGCTGTTGTGAGCCGAGCACGTCCCCGTCCATGGCCGACCGGGATCACCCGGCCTGCTCCACCAGTCAGCCGGCCACCTAGACTTCCCCCGTCTCAAAGCTGATCGGAGCATGACATGCGTCGCCTCACCCTCATCCCCGTCCTCGCGACAGTCGCCGCCCTCGCACTTGCCGGGTGCGCACAGGACTTCGGCCAAGGCCCTGAAGGCCGGGTCACCGAAAAGACCAAGGACGGGAAGAAGTTCTACTTGGTCGTCGACCCCACAAAGGAGGGCAAGGAGCAGAAGTTCCGGGTCAGCAAGTACGACTACCACGACTGCAACCGGGGCTCGAAGTACCCCAAGTGCATCGACGATTAGCAGGCGACTTCGAGAAGCCCTTGGTGGAGCAGCTTTCCTCATAGTCAGAGCCCGGGGCTCCGGCCTGCCGGGAGGGGCTGTTCCGCCCAAATGACCTTCCCCTCACGGGAATGACGGGTCCCCCAGTGACTGGCGAGCTGGGCGACTAGCAGCAGGCCACGCGGCCAAATCGGTGCAATGGGACGGGAGTTGGCCGGATCCTCAGCCATCGGTGGAGGCCGAAGCGCGCTGTTCCAGTCGCTTCAATGCGAGCGTGCCCCACCGGAGGTTGTCCTGTTCCAAGCTCATTCCCCGCAACAAGGTGAGGTAGGGGCCGATGCGCTCGGCGGTCGCGAAGAAATCCTCCTCGGTGCGGCCGTCCAGCAGGCGCTTCTGTAGCCGCTCATAGCGGGCCAGCTTGGCAGTGGACCGCTCCGTGCGTTCGGCGATCATGGATCGTACGGCCCTGATGTCACCTGCGTCGACGCACTGAATCTTGACCATCAGCTCGTCCCTGATGGCTGTCGGCTTGGGGGGCTCGGCGGTGTAGGCCCGCACCGCCTCGAATCCGGCCTCGGTCAGGGAGAACAGCCGCTTGTTGGGGCGGCGCTCCTGTTCCACGACGCGGGCGGTGATGAGCCCGTCGGCCTCCATGCGCTCCAGTTCCCGGTAGAGCTGCTGGGGGGTGGCCATCCAGAAGTTGGCAACCGAGGCGTCGAAGCCCTTCGCGAGGTCGTATCCGGACGCCTCGCCCTCCAGGAGAGCGGCCATCACCGCGTTACGTAGAGCCATGCCCCCCAAACTAGCAGTGGTTGATTAGTAAAAAAAGTGACTAGATCTGGACGGGGTGCGCCCGCGACCCTAGTCTGCGATGCACCTATTCAACTCGTTGTTTATGCGAGGTGATCTTTGTGTACCCCTTCCGCAAGGCCGGCGAGGCGCGCGACGTGGGCGCCGGCGCCGGCCTGCCGGCCGGGTTCGACGGAATCGCGCGAGAGGCGGCCGGCCATGAGTGACGTCGACGCCGTGGTCATCGGGGCCGGCAACGCCGGCCTGACTGCCGCCGCCACCCTCCAGCGCGCGGGACTGCGCACGCTGCTGGTGGAGCGCCACAACATCCCCGGCGGCTGCGCCACCTCCTTCCGGCGGGGCCGCTACGAGATGGAGGTGGCCCTGCACCAGCTCTCGGGGGTCGGCGTGGAGGGCCAGGAGTTCTCCCTGCGGGGCCTGTTCGAGGACCTGGGCGTCATCGACCACCTCGACTTCGTCCAGGAGCACGACCTCTACCGGGCCGTGGTGCCCGGCGAGTACGACGTGACGTTGCCCGCGGACTGGACGGCCGCCGTGGACGCGCTGAGCGATGCCTTCCCGGGCAACCGCGCGGGCGTCGAGCGGTTTTTCCAGCTCCTGAAGGACACCACGATCTGGCAGATCGCCGCCATGCGCGGCCTGCCGGCCGAGCAGATCGACCCCGACTACTTCCGCCAGGGGCTGCGGCCGTACGGCGAGGTGCTGGACGACCACTTCGACGACCCCCGGCTCAAGTCGGCCCTCGCCGCCTACTGGCCCTACCTCGGACAGCCGCCCTCCCGAGTCGCCTTCCAGGACCTGGCGCTGATGCTGTTCGCCTACTTCGAGTTCAAGCCATGGCACATCAGGGGCGGCTCGCAGGCCATGTCCAGCGCGTTTCTCGACTCGTTCCTCAGGGCGGGCGGCGAGGTCCGCTTCAACACGGCGGTCGAGGCGATCCTGACCGAGCGGGGACGCGCCGTCGGTGTGCGCCTCGACGACGGCCAGGAGATCTCCGCGCGAAACGTCATCTCCAACGCCTCGATACCGGTGACGTACGCCATGCTCGGCGACGCCGTTCCCACAGCCGTACGGGACGATCTCGCCACCCGCCGCATCGGCGTATCGGGCTTCATCCTGCACATGGGGCTGGACGCCACACCCGCCGAGCTCGGCTTCACCACCAGCACCACCTTCGTCAACGCCGACCTGGACAACGACCGCATGCGGGCCTCCTGGCACACCCTGGAGCCGGCCCGCGGGATCTGCGTCTCCTCCTACGACATCGCCCCGATCGGCTTCGCCCCCTCAGGCGCCACCCACGTCAGCCTCATGACCCTCCAGTACGCGGACGCCTGGGAGAAGGTCCCGCCCGGCGAGTACGCCCGTACCAAATTCGCCTATGCCGAGACGCTGCTGGACCGCGTCGAGGTGGTCACGCCCGGCATCCGCGACGCCATCGAGGAGGTCGACGTCGCCACCCCGATGACCCTGTCCCGCTACCTCGGGCATCCCGGCGGCGCGATCTACGGCTACGACCAGGACCGCACCGAGAACTGGCTCTTCCGCAACAGCGAACGCGAGACCCATGTCCCCGGCCTCCACCTGGCCGGCTCGTGGGCCGGAATGGGCGGCTTCCAGACGTCGCTGCAATCCGGTCACCGGGTCGCCCGCGGCCTGCTGCGCCACCAGGCCGCCTGACCACACGATCCGACAGGGAGTCTGCCGTGCCCCACCGCCTTGCCCCGCTCTTCGAGGGCTACACCGACGTCCAGGCCGACATCGACAGCCGGCCCGCGGACACCGCCGACCACGCTGCCGAGACACGGCGCACTATCGCGTCGTACCGTCCCCGACGGCTTACGCTCACCGTCTCCGACGTCATCACCGAGACCGTCAGCTCGGCCACCTTCCGGCTGCGCCGTCCCGACGGCGCGGACCTGCCGCCGTTCCTGGCCGGGCAGTACGTGGGCGTGTTCGCAGGCCACACCAACCGCCCGTACGCCCTGTCCTCCAGCCCGGCGAGCCCCGGCCACTGGGACCTGACGGTGCGCCGGGTACCCGGCGGGCGGATCAGCAACCACCTCATCGACACCCTCGCGGCGGGCCACACCCTCACCACAACCGGGCCGATGGGCACCTTCCACCACAACCCGCTCTTCCACGGCGACGACCTCGTGTTCCTCGCCGGCGGCTCCGGCGTCGTACCGGCCATGAGCATGATCCGCGACATCGTCGACCACGGACTGGACCGCCGCTTCCACCTGATCTACGGCTCTCGCACACCGGATGACGTGATCTTCCACGAGGAACTCGACGCCCTCGCCGCCAACTACCCGAACATCCGCGTCGACCACGTCATGACCGAGCCCGGAATCGGGTGGGCCGGGCCCACCGGCCTGCTCACCGCCGCGCTGATCAAGACCCTCGCCGGCCCGCTCGACGGCCGTATGGTCTACGTCTGCGGCCCACAGGCCCTGTACCCGTACGCGCTGCGGCAGCTGGAAGGGCTCGGCCACCCCCGCCGCCGGATCCGCTTCGAGGCCAACGGCGCTCCCGCCGACCCCACCCGCCAGTCCCACTGGCCGGCCGCCGCGGACCCCGACTCCGAGGTCACCGTCACCGCCGGTGGCACGTCGTTCCGCACCCGCCGCGGGCGGCCCCTGCTGGACGCGCTGGAGGACCAGGGCGTCCGCCCGGAAGCGGCCTGCCGCTCCGGCGAGTGCGGCCTGTGCCGCGTCCGCGTCCTCAAGGGCACCGTCCACACCGCCGAGGAAGCCCAACTGCGCATGTCCGACGAGCGGTTCGGCTACACCCACTCCTGCGTCGCCTACCCGGTCACCGACCTCGACCTCGACATCTGATCCGGTACGGCGCTCGGGTCACGAGTACAAGTCAGGAAGACGGGACGAGTCCCATGGCAGGTTCAAGACGGGACGCCGGGAGGATACCGGCGGAAGTCACCACCTTCGTCGGGCGGCAACACGAGATGTCGCAGGCACGGACATTGCTCACTCGAAGCAGACTGTTGACGTTGACGGGCGCGGGAGGAATCGGCAAGACACGCCTGGCGCTACGGGTGGCTCGCGACGTTCGGCGCTCCTTTCGCGACGGAGCGTGGATGGTGGACCTGGGGCCGGTGAAGGACGACGCACTGCTCGCACAGACGGTGCTGGCCACGCTGCGCCTCGACCACCACTCGGCCTTGCCGCCCCTCACGGTGCTGGTCGATCACCTCGCGGACAAGCAGCTGCTGCTGGTGCTGGACAACTGCGAGCACCTGCTCGACGCCAGTGCGGGCCTGGTCCGCACGCTGCTCGCCGCAGCGCCCGGCCTGAGGGTACTGGTGACCAGCCGGCAGTCACTCGGAATCGACGCCGAGTCCCTGCTGACCGTCCCGCCGCTGTCGACACCGGACCCTGACCGGCCGCCGCCGCCGAAGGCCATGATGCGGTATGCGGCGGTGCAGCTGTTCGTGGAGCGGGCCTCGGCCGTCCTCGGCGATTTCACACTCAGTGAGGACGATCGCCTGGCCGTCGCCGGTATCTGCCACCGTCTGGACGGCATCCCGCTCGCCATCGAACTGGCGGCGGCCCGGTTGCGGGCGCTGTGTCCTCAGCAGCTCCTCACGCTTTTGGACGACCGGCTGGCGTTGCTGAATCAGGGAAGTCGTGCCGCCCCGGCGCGTCAGCAAACGCTGCGCGCGGCGATCGATTGCAGCTTCGACCTCTGCACTCCCCAAGAGCAGTGGGGGTGGGCACGCCTCTCCGTCTTCTGCGGCGGCTTCGACCTGGAAGCGGCCGAAGCGGTCTGTGCGGGCGAGGAGCTGGCCCGCGAGCAAGTCCTCGTCGTCATCTCGGAGTTGGTGGACAAATCAGTGCTGACCATGGAGAGCCGGCGCGGCCTGGGGCGCTACCGCATGCTGGAGACGATCCGTGAATATGGCCGCGATCTCCTGCGCCTGGGCGGGGAGGAGGCGGCCGTACGGCGTCGGCACCGCGATCACTACCAGGAGCTTGCCGCCCGCGCGGAAGCCGATTGGTTCAGCGCACGCCAAGAGACCTGGTCCGCCCGTCTGTACCTGGAGCGCACCAACATCCGCGCGGCCCTGGAGTTCTGCCTGAACACACCGCACGAAGTGGGCGCGGGGCTCGTCCTGGCCAACTCCTGGTGGGGCAACGCGCTGGGCGCGGGCATCCTGGATGAACAACGCCGCTGGCTCGGCCAAGCCCTCGCACGGGACACCGAACCGACCCCGGCCAGAGCCAGAGCCCTGTGTGTCGACGGCTGGCTGGCCCTACTCCTCGGCGATACCTCCACCGCGAAGTCCCGGCTGGACGAATGCCAGGACCTTACGAAGCGGCTGGGCGATGCGGAATCCCTGGCCCACGCCATGCAGTTCGCCGGCCTGACAGCACTCTTCCAAGAAGACTTCCCCGCAGCGGCCTACCTGCTGGAGGAGGCCTACGACCGCCACCGCGCCACCGCGGACCTGTGGGCCGAGTGGACAGCCCTCTTCCTCCTTGCCCTTTCCTACTGCCTGACCCGCGACCCGCGCGCCTCCGCGATGGCGGAACGGTGCCTGGCCCTGTGCGACGCCCACGACGCACGATGGTCCCGCTCCTACGCGCTGTGGCTCCTCGGGCTCCAGCACTGGCTCTGCGGGGACACCCAGCGCGCGATCCCCCCGCTCCAAGACGGGCTGCGCCTCGTCCGATCAGGCCGCAATCTCCTCGGCGCGGCCCAGTGCCTTGAGGTCCTGGCCTGGGCCACAGCGCAGGACGGACGCGCTGAAAGGGCCGCCGCCCTCCTAGGCGCCGCCCAAACGGCCTGGCTGTCGGCCGGCATCGCACTGCCCGGCCTCGGCCGTCTCCTCCACCACCACACCGAATGCGAGGCCCGACTGCGCGGCTCCCTCGGCGATACCGTCTACGCCACCGCCGTGACGACGGGAGCCAAGCTCACACTCGACGAGGCGACCGAGTACGCACTCGGCGAGCCCCCCACTCCGCCGACCTCCCAGCGGCCCGAGCACCCACCAACGCCCCTGACCCGACGGCAACGGCAGGTGATCGAGCTGCTCGCCCAAGGTCTCACCGACAAACAGATCGCCGCCGAGCTGGTGTTGTCCGCACGCACGGTGGAAGGACACGTACATCGCCTGCTCGCCGTACTCGGCTTCCACACCCGCACCCAGATCGCTACCTGGGCAGTGGAGAACGCCCCACCGCGCCAAGGGGAGCATCCTGAATCAGGCGCCGTCCGCCCCGGCGCAGCACGGTGAAGGCGTCCGTCATGCTCAGACGGAGGTGTGCACGCGAACGCAAGCATCTTCACTACACCCGGAGGTCTCCTCGTTCTGATCATGCTCAACAGGGGGATCTGACCGAGTGAGAGCGGAGCACCACTACCCATAACCGGGCGTGCGGCGCACAGATTCCCGTTTTCGCTGTGACATTCCCCCAACATCAGGTGCCTTCTCATCAGGCTTCTCACCTGGGCATACTCCACGCCTGCCGCACCTCAAACCGGCCCGGTGCGGGGGGTGTTGGGAAGGAACATCCGCGTTCGCTCAGCCCCTCAACGCTCGGCTCGCCCCTCGCGACCCTCGCAGCGGAGGCATGTGGCACACCGGCTGCACACGCCCACATCCCTGATCTCGGCACGACACGATCGACAGACATTGGAGAACAGGGTGTATCAAGCCCCCACCACGTCAACCAACAGCACCCCTGGGGAAAACGGCGACGCACGCCGATCCTGGCCAGTGCGGCGAGGACTGCTACTGGAGTCCGGCCCCCAACGGGAGTTGGCCCTCGCGGGCTTCGTCAACCAGCTCGGCACCGCAGCCTTCCTGGCGACCGTGCCGCTGTACGGCCTGCGGGTGATCCACCTGTCCATCGGGCAGGTCGGCCTCGGCCTCAGTGTCGCGGCGGTGGTTGGTCTGGTCGCCGGCATCCCGGTAGGGCATCTCGCCGACCGCCGCGGCCCGAAGGGCATCTTTCTGCTCACTCTGTTGATCCAGGCCCTTGCCATGACGTCATTGCTGTTCGCCCACTCGTTATGGTCGTTCGTGCTGGCTGTGGCCGTGACGGACCTCGCCGGCTCGTCCGGCGGTGCGGCACGCGGCCCGATGATCCGCCGCTTCGGCGGTGACGAGGTGCCGAAGTTCCGCTCCTACCTGCGATCGGTGGCCATGCTCGCCAGCACGTTCGGCGCGCTGACGGCCGGTGCGGTGCTTCAGATCGACAGCGGCTTCGCCTACCGCGCCCTCATCTTCGCCAACGCGCTGACATTCCTCGGCAGTGCCGCCGTCCTGGTCAGGCTGCCCAAGCTCGAACCCCTGCCGTCCCCGCACGAGGAAGGCCGGTGGATCGCGCTCAAGGACAAGCCCTACGTGGCGTTCGTCGTACTCGACGGCATCATGTGGATCCAGAGCGAGGTGCTGTCCTACGCCCTGCCGCTGTGGGTGGTCCTGCACACGGACGCACCGCGGTGGTTCGTCGGTCTGGCGATCGCCGTCAACACCGTGCTGGTGGTGTTCCTACAGATCCGGACCAGCCGCCGGGTCAAGGGCGGCACGGTCGCCGGCCGGGCCACCCGCCGCGCCGGGCTGGCATTCCTGGTCGGTATGGCGGTCATCGCAACAGCCTCCGGAGTACCCGGCTGGGTCGCGGTGACGATCATGATGATCGGCGTCGCCATTCATACGGTGGGCTCACTGTGGCACGCGGCCGGGTCGCTGGAGCTGCGGTTCCGGCTGGCTCCCGCACACGCTCAGGGCCAGTACTCCGGAGTGTTCGGCATGGGCATGGGCCTGTGCTACGTGGCCGCACCGAGCCTGCTGGGCCTGCTCTGCGTGACCTGGGGTGCGCCCGGCTGGCTCGTGATGGGTGGTGTGTTCGTCGCAGCCGGTCTCACCATGCCGTACGTGATCCAGTGGGCAGGCCGCAGCCGGGAGATAGCGGACACCGCCGGCTGAGCTGCCACCCAGGAAACCGCACTCTTCCGGCGCCGCCTCGTCAGAGCCCGGGGTTGCGGGCGAGGGCGGTCATCACGGCCCGGGTCTTGGTCTCGCCGGATCGCGGCGGTTCGATATCGCGCTTTCGCAGCGCCCGTTCGAGCAGCTTCTCGGCCTCGGCCGCTTCGTCCGTGCTCATGCGTACCGAGACCTCAAGGAAGCGCAGGTCCCTGGTAGTCCACTCCTCGATGGCCACGGGATGGGGCAGCATGTCCCACTCCTGCTTCCACTTGACGGCGTGCACCGGGCCGAGCGCCCGCAGATCCGTGAGGTCGCCCTTCTTCAACCCGACGGCGTCTTTCAGGAGGTCGCGGTGCGGCTTGGTGAGGAGGTGGTCCAGGGCTCCGTGCCCGGGGCTGAGCGCCGACTCGATGAGCTTTTCCGTGGCCTTCCGGTCGGCCTGTAGTGACGCGGACAGCACCGGCGTGAAGGCGGGACCGGTCCGGTCCTCCTCGATCGTGAACTCCCAGTCCTCGTCCTCATTCTTGCGGTTCTTCTGCCAGTCGTGTGGCAGCGGGGGGCACGGTCGCAGCTTGACCGTCATGTCTGTGTCGCGCTTGGACCCGTGATCCGCGTTGTCCATACGCAGGCGGATGATGACCCCGCGGTCGAGGAAGGGCAGCGAGATGCCGTCGCCACCCTTCTCGGGGCTGTCCCAGAAGTGGATGGTGCGACTGCGGCCTTCACCGGCCTTGAGACCGAGCGCACGGGCGGCCTTCTGGACCTCGTCCCCGGAAAAGCTGATCTTGATTTCCGCGGCCGTGGCCGTTGGAGTCTGTGTCATGGTGCTGTTATTCCACGACGTACCGCACCGTGCATTCTGCGTCACCGGCCTGGCCGACGGGGGGCTGCCCATTCGCCTCCGCGGAGCACGTGCGACAGCATCACGGCGCCGACTCGGGAGCTGCACCCATTTGAGGTCCGCACGAACTCAGCGGATGCTTCGCTCCCACTCTCGTATCGCTGTGGGTGCCACAGTGTCATCTGACGGGGCCATGTGGCGGCGATCAGGCAGTCCCTACCGTCAACGGGGCGTCGACTGAATGGGAGCAGGTAGTGGGTGAACGACAGCGGGGGCTGGTCGCCGCATGCCTGGTCGGGGTGGTCGCCGTGGTGCTGGGGGTGGCCTGGGCATGGGGCGGTGTGGCCTATGCCGGGAACCTCGCCTCGGTGCTGGGCGCGTGCAGCCTGCTGGCGGGGCTGTGGAAGTGGGCGGACCGCGCGCGCCAGGGCCACTCCACGACCGGACAGGCCGACGAGGCAGCGGGCACCCTGGCACGGCTGGTGGAGCAGCAATGGGCACGTGAGGCCGCGCTGCGTCGGCTGGATGACCCCGTTCCCCTGCCGGTCCGGTGGCGGGACTGCCCGCGCTTAGGGGCAGATCACCAGAGATTGACCGGTGGCCCGTTCAGCTGCCGTACGGACGATCCACAAGGGCTTGCGGCAGCGTTCCGTGCGCTGCCACGGCGCCGAATGGTCGTGCTCGGGTCGGCAGGATCCGGAAAGACCATGCTGGCGGTGCAGTTGACCCTGGCGCTCGCACGTACCCGCGGCCTTCACGAGCCGGTCCCCGTACTGCTGCCCTTGTCCTCTTTCGAACCAGAGCGGATGTCCCTGTCGCAGTGGGTGCGGCAGCAGCTGGCCGCCGATTACCCTGCGCTGTGCGATGCCGCTGTACACGGGCCGAGCGCGATCGAAGACCTGGTCGCCTCGCAGCGGATCCTTCCGATTCTCGACGGCCTGGACGAGCTGCCCGAGCCGGGCCGCGCCCTGGCGCTGGCCGCCGTCAACGACGTGCTGGCAGGCGGCGGACCCCTCGTACTGACCTGCCGCACGGCGGCATACGTGCAGGCGGTCGCTGCCAGTGACGTGCTCACCGCGGCTGTGGTCATCGAACCGGACCCCGTGCCGGCCCAGGACGCCGTCACCTACCTGCGCATGTCCACCCCGCCCGGCCTGGGCCAGGATCGTTGGGGGCGGCTCGCCGAGCGCCTTCGGCAGCAGCCGGACTGTCCCGCAGCGACCGCCCTGGCCAGCCCGCTGATGGTCGCCCTGACCCGGTCCGTGTACGCCACGGGCGCGGCCGATCCGGCCGAACTCACCGACCCGGAACGCTTCGCGGACACGCAATCCATCGAGCGGCATCTCCTGGGCGCACTTGTCCCCGTTCTGGTCTCCCGCGCCGCACGGCAGGACCCCATGGTTTCCAGCAGCCGACCGGTCCACCGCTGGAAACCGGAGCAGGCTCAGCGCTGGCTCACCTGCATCGCGCAGCAGCTCCACCGGCAGAACACCTATGAACTGGCCTGGTGGCGCCTCTATCAGGCGCTTCCGAGCTTGGCCAATACCTGGCCCCGTGCCTGTCTGGTGGCCGCCGGGGCGGCGGTCCTGGCCCTGGTCGGGGAGGCTGCGGCAACGCTCGCCGTGGCCGGCCAATGGGCGCCAGGGGAGAGCTTCGACCTTGCAGGTCGCGCGGGCGTCGCCATGACCACGGCGCTCACCGCCGCCCTGATGTCCCTGGTCCTGGTCGTACTCGCCGATGCCCTGGTGCGCCGGGCGCGCCCTGCGCTGTCCGCTGTTTGCCTCGGGGTGATCGTCGGCTTTGTTGCCGGGGTCCTCGTCGGCCTCGACGCGCTGATCTACGGTGTGCCCGCGGCACAGGTGCTGCCGTATGTGTACAACGACATGCCGCTTCCGGCGTTCGCCTACTCCGTGGTGCTGTTCTGCGTCGGCCTGCCGTACCCGCCCAAGGCGCCCCAACGGGCGACGCTCCGCGGTGGCGGACGCCGGCTCCTGCGCTCCCTGGCGATCGCCCCGCTCCTGGCCATCGCTTTCAGTCTCCTGATCGGCGGCCTCATCAGCATTTACAGTCTGCTCAACCCCGAAGACACCCGAATGGGAGTCTTCTACCGCCCCGCGTACGTACAAGGACTGGTCCTCGGAATCGTTCCCGGCCTCGGCCTGGCGGTGCTGCGCTGGGCGCGTGCTCCCCTCGCCGACGACGACTCCGCCACCCCCGCGACCACCCTGAGAGCCGACCGACACCTGAGCCTGCTGCTGGGTGGCTATGCCGCCATTACCTTCGTCATCTTCTTCGTCGGCGCATCTCATTCGCCCTACCAGGTAGGTGAAACCGTCGAGGACATCCTGAGCGCTCTGTGGGGATGGGCGGAGACCATGGCCTACGTTCCCGCTCTGAGCGGAGTCCTGCTGGGGCTGCTGGCCACTTCCTGGCTGTACTACACGGTCGCACGCGCCTGGCTTGCCCTCCGAGGCCGGCTTCCCTTCCGTCTTCAAGCCTTCCTTCACGACGCCCACCGCCTCGGCATCCTGCGCCAGGCAGGCCCCGCCTACCAATTCCGGCATGCCCTCTTGCAGGACCATCTCGCCACATGCAACGCACCGCCCACACCGGGTTCCGCGAAGGCCTGACACCTGCGGGTGTGCGCAGACTCCTTGCCTGCCAGGGCGGCGGCTCTCAGTTGCCGCGGCGGACCCGGGCCGCCTTACGGGCCTCGGCGAGCTTACGGGCCTCGTTGGCCTTGCGGGACTTGCCACCGGTGCCGCGGGAGGCGTCCTTGCTGGTGCCCAGGCCGCGGAAGGGGGCGTTGGTGTTCTTGGCCCGGGGCGCGGCGGGCCCACCGTCGAGCGGGGTGCCGGAGGGGGCCTTGGCCCCGGTGATCCGGGTCAGTTCCGCCTCACCCGAGCGCACCTTGGTGATCACCGGCTCGATGCCGGCCTCGGCCATCAGCCGGCTCATCTCACGGCGCTGACTCGACAGGACCAGCGTGACGACGCTGCCGGACTCACCGGCCCGGGCGGTGCGGCCCGCGCGGTGCACATAGTCCTTGGGGTCGGTGGGCGGGTCGACGTTCACCACGAGATCGAGGTCGTCGATGTGCAGACCACGGGCCGCGACATTGGTCGCCACCAGGACACTGATCTGGCCGTTCTTGAACTGTGCAAGGGTCCGTGTGCGCTGCGGTTGGGACTTGCCGCTGTGCAGGGCCGCGGCGTGTACTCCGCTGGCCCGCAGATGCCGGGTGAGCTGGTCGACCGCGTGCTTGGTGTCCAGGAACAGCAGTACGCGGCCGTCGCGGGCGGCGATCTCCGTCGTGACGGCGTACCGGTCGGGGCCGTGGACGACCAGCACATGGTGGTCCATCGTCGTGACCGCGCCCGCGGACGGGTCGACCGAGTGGACGACGGGGTCGTGGAGGTAGCGGTGGACCAGGTGATCGACGTCGTGGTCCAGGGTGGCCGAGAACAGCATCCGCTGGCCGTCGCGGGGCACCTGGTCGAGCGCCTCGGTGACCTGCGGCAGGAAGCCCAGGTCGCACATCTGATCGGCCTCGTCGAGGACGGTGATCCGTACCCGTCCCAGGCGGCAGGCCCGGCGCTCGATGAGGTCGTGGAGGCGGCCAGGGGTGGCGACGACGACCTCGGCTCCGTCGCGCAGCGCAGCGGCCTGCCGGCCGATCGACATACCGCCGACGACCGTGGCCATCCGCAGCCGGAGCGCGTCAGCATACGGCGCGAGCGCCTCGGTTACCTGTTGGGCCAGCTCCCGGGTGGGCGCCAGGATCAGGGCGAGGGGCTGCTTCGGCTCCGCGCGCCGTCCGGCCGTCCGTACGAGCAGCGGCAGGCCGAAGGCGAGCGTCTTGCCCGATCCCGTGCGCCCGCGCCCCAGGATGTCGCGTCCTGCGAGGGCGTGGGGCAGCGTGGCTGCCTGGATCGGGAAGGGCTCGCGCACCCCGAGCTCGGTGAGCGTGCGCAGCACCTCGGCCGGCAGTTCCAGGTCGGCGAAGGAGGCGACCGGGGACACCGCCGGGGTGCCGGACACCGGCCGGGCGAGGTTGCCGTGCGAGGTGCCGAGGGGGTCGGGGTGGGTCATGACGAGCCTTCCGCATGGGGAACGTACCGAGGAAGGCCCGGCAGGAATGAGCAGCCGACGAACAAGGGGACAGCACGGACGGAATCGCCGGCCGTCACGACCGTCCAAACATGTGAGGCTAACACGAAGCGACTGTTCGGCCCGGCGCTGTGATGCTGATCCCGGTGGGGAGCAGCCGCTGGTGATCGTCGGGGCCATCTCCTCGGGGGGCCTCGTCCTGTGCGTCGGAGTGGCGGACGCTGTGGTGCCATGAGCCCGCGCGGACCGCCTGGTGGCCGGTTCGGGCGACGGGACTGTGGAGCAGCGCGGGTACTGAGGGATCCGTGACACGGCATCAGTTCGCGCGGTCACGGGCTCAGTCGGAGGTGCAGCCGCCCTTCGCGCCTGCGGTGTCGAGGCGGCAGAAGCACGACGCCTCGACGGGGACGTCCGCGAGCGCGGTGGCCACGGTGAGTTGCTGGGCGACGATGTGGGCTTCCCCCGTCTTGCCGAGCTGCACGAGGCATTCGTGGAAGCCGTGGAGGGCCCAGACGTTTCCTGGATGCTGCAAGGGCCTGGGCAGGGTGCTGTCGAGTCCGAGGTCGGCCCGGTAGACGGCCTCGGCCTCTTCGACCCGGCCCTGTTCCAGCAGGAGCGCCCCGTAGGCGTGGCGGGTCGGCTGCATCCAGCCCCACGGTTCGTCGTAGGGCAGGTTGTCGTCGAGCTCGATGGAGCGCTCCAGGGAGGCGAACGCCGCGTCGTACTCGCCCTTGCGGTAGGCGAGTTCGCCGTCGAGCATGGCGGAGGCGATCGCCAGGATGTCCCGGCACGTGTTGTTGAACAGCATCCGCGTCTCGGGAACCCGTTCGGCCGTGCGGCGGAACAGTTCTCGTTCGGCCTCGGCCTCGTCGGTCGCCCCCGTGGCCGAGTACGCCACTGCGCGCGCGTAGTGCAGCATCGCCGTGGTGACGCAGTACAGCTCCGGGTCGGCGGGCATCGGCAGCGCGAGGATGTCCGTCCATCGGCCGAAGCGGATCAGTACGTGCACCCGCATGGCGAGGAAGCCCTCCAGCCAGTCGGCCATGGGCGGGCTCTCCACGCGCAGCAGGTCTTCGGGGATGGACGCCTCGAGTTGCGCGGCCGTCTCCAGTGCCGTCCTGGACTGGCCGAGGAACATCGCGCCGTAGATCTTGAAGTGGTAGTTGTGCGAGCGGTACAGGGTGTAGAAGTTCATCGCGCCGGCTCGCCGCAGATACCGCTCGTCCGCCCTGATCGCGTCGCTGTTGCCCGACACGACTCGTCGGTAGTCCCCGCACAGCACGTCGAGATGTGAGGGCATGTGCTGCAGGTGGCCCCCGTCCGGGACCAGTCCCCGCAGTCGGTCGGCGACCGCAAGAGCCTTCTCCGGCGTTGGCGACATCTCCATCAGGTGGATGTACATGTGGAGCGTGCCCGGATGATCACTGCTGGTCGCGGTCAGCAACGCGCGGTCGAGGACGGCCTTCGCCTCCAGCGTGCGCGCGCCGGCGGCGGGCTCGCCCGTGCGCAGGTCCCACAGCTGCCACGGGGTGAGGTTCAGCAACGCGTCCGCGTAGAGGGTGGCGACGTCCAGGTCGTCGGGTGCGAGTTCGTACACGGTGCGCATGGCCTCGGCATAGGGCTCGTTCCAGACGGAACAGTCCTCCACGGCCTGCGAGGCGGGGTAGCGCTCGCGCAGCGCCTCGATGAGCGCGCGCTCGGTCGGCGTGGCCCCGTCACACAGCGCATGGGCCCGCTCGACGGCGGCATGCGCCCGTTCCACCGTGCGCTGTAGATCGGACTCGTCGAAGAAATCCCAGGGCTTGTTGTAGTTGGGGCCCAGGGCGTACGCGATGCCCCAGTACGCCATGGCGCAGCCGGGATCCGCTGCCGCCGCCGCTTTGAAGCAGGCGACCGCCTCGTCGTGGTTGAACGCGTAGCTCCATACGAGACCACGGTCGAACCAGAGCTGTGCTTCCGGCGAACGTGTCGAAACGGGCCGGGTGAGGGTCCCGAGGTCGAAGTAGTCCATGAGGATCTCCTCCAGAGGGATGTGACTCGACGACAGTCGGCGCGCAGTGCGAAGGCGCCGATCGAGGCTTCGCGGTGGGCCTCCGCGTCCGACGAACAGCGCAGCTCGCAGTGCCTTCTTGCTGCTCACAGCGGGCGCGGACAGTTGTCCGCAGCCTCTTCTGTGATCTTCGGCCGGATGTCATTTCGACTGTAGCCCGGCTGTGGCCGGCGCCCGGATCCTGCTGGGATGCCACGCCGATGCCCTGCGGGTGCCGGCCCCCGGTCGGACGCCCGCGCACGAGGCCCATGGCGGTGCTCGCGGACAACGACCAATAGGCAATGCGCCGCTGCCTTGGGGATGGTGCATTCCCTGCTCTGCCGTGATCTGTATGTGATCAACGTCCCGTAATCTCCCGTGAGCAAAGGTCTTCAGGGGATGCGTGACCAAGGCGGGGGAAGTCATGACATACCGGCGTGCAGTGTTACCGGCAATAGCTGGAGGGCTGCTCTTCACGGCCCTTCTGTGGTGGGCGGGGGCAAGCGCGCACGCACTGCACCTGCCGGGTGCCACCGGCATGCTCGACGGCCAGGCCGCCGCCGAACTGGAGCGCTGGCTCGCCCCCTGGTCGTACGACCCTCCGGCCTCGCTTCAGCTCGGCACCGAGGTTTCCGGCGGGACCGGGGACGCAGCCGGGACCGCCGGTGCCAACTACCTTGCGCTGTACACCACCGCGCTACAGATCCGGTTCGGCGCGGTCTTCGCTTTCTTCATACCCGGGGCACTGCTCCTGGTCCGCAGGCTGCCGCCGGTTCACGGCCGGATGCCGGCCGCACTGCTCGCAGTATGGGCCTGGGGCCTGGTGGCCGGGACCCTGGCGGTGACCGTCTCCGCGCCGTGGCTGATCGCCTCGGGAGGACACGGCAGTTATCGCTTCCTGCCTCAGCTGGCGAGCATCATCTCCTCCGGTCGGCAGGTCCTGGTGGTGACCGCGCTGGTCGCGGCGGCCGTGACGGTGGCCATAGCGCGGGTCGCTGCCAAGGGGGCCGGTCCGCTGCCGCACGAGGCCGTCCCCGCCCGCGCCGCCCGCCTGGCCGCCACCACTGGAACCGCCGTGATCGCCCTGTCCCTGGTGGTCCTCTCGTACCAGCCGGTCGCCGCCGCCCTCCAGAGCGTCTCCCCGGACATCGGGCTGTTCGCCGAACCGGGCGACCTCCTGCGCCAGTGGCTGCTGCTCGGCGCTTGGGCGGGCCCGGGGGGCACGCCGCTCGGTGACTGGCTCCTGTATCGCGCCGGCGACGTACTGCTGCTCGCCGTGGTGTGGTGGACACTGCGACGACTGCCCGGACTGCTCACCCGAGCCACGGTCCCCGCGATGGCGACCGGCGCGGTCTGCGCAACCGTCCTCGGACTGCTGGCGAGCCAGCTGCTGCGGGTGGCGGTGGACGGGGCGGGCTCGGCCCTGCACTGGGACCTGCTGCATCTGTCCGCCACCATCGGTAACGGTGTCCCGGCCGCCCTGACCTGCGGCCTGGTGGCGGGATCCGCGGCGGCCCTGACGCTGCGGGTGGCCGTGGGCCGCGCGGATATTGCCGACGCCGCACCCTCCGGTCAGGGCTCTGACCGGCCTGAGGGCCTCTAAGAGGATGTTTCAGCAGTCGCTGTCCGTTTCTTCGTGTGACTTGGGTTAATTAGGCCCGGCGCCCCCGCCCATTCACCGAGCCGAGGGGTGCCGGCTCCCGCGGGTGAGTAGACATGCCGAGTCGTGCAGACATGCGTGCCGTCGAGCCACCCAGGGAGCACTGACCATGGCAATCCAGCGACGCCAACTCCTGCGATCCGGCCTTTTGTTGGGTGCCGGAGCCGCCCTGCCCACCGCCCTCGCGAGCGCCACACCCGCTTTCGCCGCGCCGACGCTCGTACGGAGCGGGCGCCCCGCCCTCACCCATGGCGTGCAGACCGGCGACGTCACCGCGCACGGCGGCGTCGTCTGGACCCGGGCCGACCGGCCCGCCCGGATGGCGGTCGAGATAAGCACCCGACCCGACTTCGCGCGTTCGGTGACCGTGCCCGGCCCCGTCCTCACGGCCGAGACCGACTTCACGGGCAAGGTCAAGCTGTCCGGGCTGCCCGCCGGGAGCGACGTCCACTACCGGGTGCGGCTCACCGACCCCGGCGACGCCTCGCTCGTGGGCGAGCCCGCGACCGGCCGGCTGCACACGGCGCCCGCGAACGGCGACGACGTGCGCTTCGTCTGGTCCGCCGATCTGGCGGGCCAGGGCTGGGGCATCAACCCGGACGCCGGCGGCTACCGCATCTTCCGGGCCATGGCGGAGCGCGACCCGGACTTCTTCCTGTGCAGCGGCGACTTCTGGTACGCCGACGGCGTGATCCCCGAGACCCGGACCCTCCCGGACGGCCGCGTCTGGCGCAATCTGGTGACCCCGGAGAAGTCCAAGGTCGCCGAGACCCTGGCCGAGTTCCGCGGCCAGCACAAGTACAACCTCATGGACGAGAACCTCCGTGCCTTCGCCGCGGCCGTCCCGCAGATCAACCAGTGGGACGACCACGAGGTCCTCAACAACTGGTATCCGGGCGAAGTGCTCACCGACACCCGCTACACCGAGCGGCGGGTGGACGTCCTTGCTGCCCGCGCCCGGCAGGCGCTCTTCGAGTACCTGCCGATCGAGACGGGCCCCAGCGGCGACGGCCGTGTCCACCGGGTCATCCGGTACGGGCCGCTTCTCGACGTCTTCGTCCTCGACATGCGTACCTACCGCGACGCCAACAGCGCGAACACCGGACCCGCCACGGACAGCGGGATCCTGGGCGCGAAGCAGGTCGCATGGCTCGAGCGCGAGCTGACGGCCTCGCGGGCGACCTGGAAGGTGATCGCAGCAGACATGCCGCTGGCGCTCGTGGTGCCGGACGGCGCTGCCCTGGAGGCGATAGCGCAGGGCGACAGCGGCGCTCCGCTGGGCCGCGAAGGGGAGATCGCCCGGGTGCTGTCCTTCATCCACCGCCGGCACATCGCCAACACCGTCTGGCTCACCGCGGACGTGCACTACACCGCCGCCCACTACTACGACCCGGACAAGGCGGCCTTCCAGGACTTCACGCCGTTCTGGGAGTTCGTCTCCGGACCGCTCAACGCCATCGTCGCCAACCAGCCCAACAGGCTCGACGGCACGTTCGGCCCCCAGGTGCGCTTCCAGTCCCTCGCCCCGGACGAGGCGCACAACAACCCGGCGTACGGCTACCAGTACTTCGGCGAGGTCGACATCGACGGCTCGTCCGAGGTCATGACCGTACGGCTGCGTGACATCGACGGAAAGGTGCTCTACTCCGTGGGAATCGACCCGCAGCGCTGAGGCATCCGCAGGACCGGAAAGGCCGCGGGCCGGGACGCGCACCGTTCGCGTCCCGGCCCTGCTTTTCGCCTTCCCCCATCGTGGTGGCATGCGTATGTCTCAGCGCATGCGGAGTGGCTTCTGGGCGGGGGGGGGCGAGGTGGATGCCCTTGGCGCTCATCGGCGGGACGATGTGGGCCGAGTCGCCGAGCAGGTAGAGGCGGCCGTATCTCATCGGGCTGAATACCACGGACCGCAGCGGCACGATCCGCTTGTCGACGATGCGGCCGGTGGGCACGTCAGTGCCGAAGCGGGCTTGCAGCCGGCGACGAAGTCGCAGGTGACGGTGGTGGCCGAGCCGTCAGGGCTGCGGTAGCGCACCGTGGGGCACTCGCTGTCGATGTCTTCCAGATCGACGTCGAGGGCTTTGAAGCGCAGGTCGCCGCCGGCCTTCAGGAAGGCGTCGGTGAGGTTGCGGACGAGGACCTGCTGGGGGCAGAAGACGGTGTCGGTGTCGTCGTCTTGGAACCCGATGGGGTACATCACGCCGTCGATCCAGGTGCCGACGGTGATGTCCTTCAGGGAGGAGGCGTCCTTCACGACGTCATCGAGCCCCCACTCGCGGAACATCCGTACCCCGCGGCTGTCGACGGTCCCCGCACGCTGCCGCGTCTCCACGTATGCGCGGCTGTGCTTCTCCACGATGATGCAGCTGATGTCTCTGCGCAGGAGGAAGTTGCCGAGCGTGAGCCCGGCCACCCCGGCGCCGACGATGACGACGGTAGTGTTCTCGGCTGTCTCAACCATGTGTGTCGCGTGCCTTTCGGCGAAGGGGACAACGGGCCGTGCTGCAGAGGCACGGCTGCCGTGCCACACGGAGAGTGCGGCCTGCTTCACCACTGTGGGCGCGGCAGCGCTCGCCACCAACCGGGATGGAGACAGGGGATACCGGAAACCCGCCAACGTGTCAGCGGGCAGTGCCGGTTGCGCCCGGCGGATCGCCCTCGGTCAACTTCTGCGGTTGCGCAGCTCGTCCTGGTAGCGGCCAGGGGTTTGGCCGACGATCTCGGTGAAGACGTCGATAAAACTTGACGGGTTGGACCAGCCGCACTCCATCGCTGTGCCGGTCAGCGCCAGCAGGGCCTCGCGCAGCAGGGGGCCCACCGCGAACACGCTGGGATGTGTCACCAGCTCGCCGCACAGGTCGACCGGGACCGTGACAAGGCGGGCGTCGGTGGTGCCGTAGCAGCGGTGCGCATGCTCGAACCCTGGCGGCGTCCACGTCACGCGGTGAGCGGGAGCGACCCAGGTTCCACGCTCGGTCGTGGTGGCCAGCGCCCCGGCGGCCGCGTACACCAGCTGGCCCTCGGCGTGGGAGTGCGGATCGAGCTGGAAGCCGTGTGGGATCCAGGCCCCACTGTGAGGCGCGGTAGACGGTGGCAGGGAAGATGACGGGGCAGATGGGCGGGTTTCTGGCATGGAGGGTCAATTTACCGGTGAACAGCGCCTGTTGGCCCAAGAGCCGCTCACGTGAGGAGCGACAAACCTGCACTGGCTCGGTGGGATCGATGAGTGGAGCCGATGAGGGGAACCGACGAGCGGAACTGATGAGGGGACGCGAAACCGAACACTGCACCTCCAGCGCCGGCTCCGCCCACCCCACCGGATTCCAGTGGCATGGCGTGGGCCGGCTATGCGGTGCCGGTGACCTCCACCTTGATCGGGGCGGAGTTGTTGCCCGGGTCGGTGTCCCCGTTGAACGGCTCGGGCACCGAGATCCGCCCCTCGCCGCCGTCGGCCCGACGGTCGATCCGCACCCGTAGGACGTTCCAGTTGACGTTGGTGCAGTAGACGTGCCCGTCCTTGTCATCCCGCGAGCAGTAGTCCACTTCGGAGGGCTTTGATGCCCGCACCTCCTGTGTGAGTTTGGCCAGTGTGGTGCCAGGCGGGAGTTCGATGCGCATCCGTATCGGGCCCGGCTGCGGTGTGCTCCGGGGCTGCGGGACGTCCACCTCGACCTCTTCACCGATCCTGCCGCGGATCGTGAGGGGGCTGACCGACCAGTCCGCCGGCCCTTCCAACGCCTCCCAGCGGAAGCGCAGTTCACCGCCGCGCTTGCCGGTGCTGAGGGTCGTTGGCTTCAGGCCGAGTGCGTCACCCGCGCCCCGGTGGTAGTGCTTCTTGTAGTCCGGGGTGTGCGGTGAAGGACTGTCCAACGGCCATATGGCGTATGTGTATGCCGCTTCGAGCTCGTGGTACCGGGCGTCGATGCGCTCCGTGACCGGCTCGGTCGTCTCGAACGCAGCTCCCACGGGCACGGCATCCGGGAACTCGCAGAACGCTGTGCGGTAGTCGTCCGAGTAGTAGCAGTTGCGGTGTGAGGGGGCGGTGTCGGCAATCGCCGCGTTGGTGACCGACACCCGCAGGACGATGCCGCGGGAGGCCGATTCGGGCCCGGTGTTCTTGAACGCGGGCGTCAGGAGCGGCTCTGGCGCATCGTAATCACCCACGACCACCTGCGGCTCATGGGAGCGGAGTGCGAACGTCGCCTTCGGACCGGCCTCGGGCCCCGCGGCACCGGGTCCGAGCAGCACGACCCCCGCAGCCGCCGCCACGACTGCGGTGAGCGCCATTCCCCACCTGCCCTTGCGTAATCCCACTGCCGTCCGCCCCTTCGCCTGGCCACTCCTGCCGGCCTCGACGTTGGCACACCAAGGACGCGCAAACCGTGCAGGTCAGGCAATTGACGCTCAGTTCGATGCCGGTCCGTTCGGGAATTGAGATCAAGAGTGGTAGGGCGACCGTCGTCGGACCCGCCCGATAACCGCCACAGAAGTGAACTGGCCGCTCAGCCTTCGCTGACACTGCTCAAGCTTCGTTGTCACAGGGCGCCGACCACCGTTGGGGCGAGGTTCGTCCTGGTCCGTTGTGCTTCATCACCGCAGTGTGCGAGCCGGGTGCCCCGTCGCGGCACAAGGTGCGTACTCGCAGAGCCGCCGCTTCTTCGGCACACCGGATTTCGCATCCGTCGTCGCCACCAGCTCCAGTGTGGCGCGGATCCACCATCGTTCGCTGAACGACTGGGGCGCGCGCAAACAGAGGAAGTGCGGAGGTTTCGCGCTTAAGCATTGAAGACCTCCCCTGTTGGCCGAGTACGGGCAACCATCAGGAACATGAAGAGGACTCTTGCTGTCGCCTCCGTCGTCCTGGCCACCATCGCCTTAGCCTCACCTGCCGAGGCAGCCCCTGGGGACACCCCGGCACGGGCATGCTCGCTGGGCACGGTCGATCTCAAACACCCCCCGCTCGGCTATCCCGTCGACAAGATCAACGAGGTGGCGAAGCAGCTGGGGCTGCCGGAAGCCACCGGGCTCGGCCTGGGCTGCGACGAGGCAGTACGGACCGACCCGTACTCCGAGAAACACCCCTACCCCAAGGACGGCCCGGTCGTGCTCCGTGCCAGCGAAACCGCTCGGACCCAGCTGTACTGCACCGACTCGGTCGCCTTTTTCGGCAAGATCCTCGACACCGTGCCGGTGGAGACGCTCGTGGTGATCGGATCGGGCTGCGTCGTGGAAGCGAACCCGATCATCATTTAGCAAGCGGGGGCCCGGCGGCGGCAGCATCGGCCGGACGCAGAATCCAGCCGCCGAGCTCGCCCAATTGCACCTACTGCCCACCGCCGGGAAAGGTCTGGTCCCAGATGCGAACCGAATCTCGCCTCTCTCCGGGCTCCGTGGGACAGTCGCAGGTACCAGCCGGCCCGGCTCGGCCCGTTGCCTGTGGGGATGAGGGTTGGGGTGTAGGTCTCAGGGCGAAGCCGCCCTACGGCGGTTCAGACGACCGGCTTTGTACGAACGACCATCACGTTCAGGTGCAGTTCATCACCGGGCACCGGCATGCCGGCCCAAGCGGCAAGCACGGCGAGGAGATTGAGGGCGCGCTGCGGTGCGCAAGTGACGTGTGGAAAGCCGTCCGGGCCGTCGGTCAGGTAGGCCAGCGTCGCGCGGGCGGCGGCTTCGGCGTCGGCGGCATGCTGACCGGCCGCCACCGGGACAGGTTTGCCGGTGCCCGAGACGAAGGCCTCGGCGAGCAGGAGGCGGGCCTGCCCGGCGGCGAACCGCGCAGGCTGGGTGGTCGCGCTCGATTCCGGCGCGAGGGTATGCAGGCGGGAGAGCATCCATGCGGTCTGGGCGACCCCGGTGGCCAGCGCTCCGGCGCCCGCAGCGGCCGACCACGGCCGGTTGCCCTCCCCGCTGCGGGCACGGCCCAGCACGCGCCACGCGTCGCTGTTCGCAGCGGGGACAGGGATGGCCATCGGTGCTTCCACGGCCAGGACCGCGCGTCCCTCATGGGCCAGAGACTGCGACAGAGCCTGCACGGCACCCTCCGGGTCGTCGCCGCAGACGACCGCGGCAGGCTCCAAGGAGTCGACGGCGGCCCAGGCGAACTTGGACGGTGTTTTCACCGAGCCGATGTCCACACCTACGACACGCAAGAGATACGTCCCCTTCCCTGGCCGACCCGCCGGTCGGGGCCGCGGGGCACAGTCTGCCGCACGGCCTGCCGTTCCGCTTGCGGTCCTGCCCGCTGCAGGCCCGGCCGCGGACCTGACGTGCCGAAGGGTGCGTGGTGGTGCTTGGCGGGCTCCGCTCAAGGCGGGTGGGGCGAGCGACCACGGCTCACCGGCCGGCCGGGCGAGAGGCAGCGGCCGGTGTGCCGCGGGTTCTGGTGGCGGCCGCCCGGACCGGGCCTTGAGGTGCGGGCGAGCAACCACCTGCCGCTGCTGGTATCGCCGGCGTTGTTGGCGTGGCGGGTCAGCCTTGGGGTTGGTGGTTTCGGGACGCACTGCTCTGACGAGGGCTACAGTGATGCCTGCCCTCCCGGCCGGGGTGTCGCCCTGGCGGAGAATGCCGCGTGCATCGTTTAGTGATCGTTTATTGCGGCTCGCCAGGATGTGAAGTGTCGAGAAGGATCCTTCACAGGGGACGGTATGGCCAAGCTCTATCTGGAGAAGCTCAAGTGCGTCACGACTGAGGGCTGGAGCGGTTCCGACGAACCGAGGCTTGTTGTCCAGAACCGTGGCACTGTGTGGAATGGGACGGTGCGGGGAGACCGGATGTACACCGTCAAGTACGACTGCGACTTCACGGGAACGATAGCCGTCTCTCTCGGGGAGGTCGGCGGATCAGCCGGGGATGGCAGGCCCGGGGAGCAGTGGATCACGGATACGCCTGGTGAGCGCAGCCTGCGCTTCACGGCGGAAGGTGCTGAGTACAACCTGCTGTATGCGGTGGAGTAAGGGTCCGGCGCTCGCGCTCCAGCCCCGCAAGCGGTTCTGCGCGATGCCGCACTGGGCGGTTCTGGCCGTCCGGGAGGCGACCTGTCGCGGGGCACCAGCACGGGCGCGGCATGCTGCTGGGACGGCAGGATCAGGGAACGTCTGACCTGCCGAAAGTGACGGCGGCTGCTGGCGAACGGTCGCAAATGTCTCGGCTGACGCCGACATTGAATGATTGACGCTATGAGTGATCTACCTTAGCGTACCTGTATGTACCAACTATTTAGCGACTTACCCGTCGTGCATCCTGCCGGCACGTTCTCGGGCGGACGTGCCGGAGATTGCGGCGGAGCTCTCCGGTGAAGGGGGCTGCATGCCGTACGGACGCGACCTTTCGGCGGAGTTCTGCCGGTCGCCTCCCGAGCGAGCCTGCTGTCAAGGTGCCTGAGTAGTCGGCTAGTTGATGTGCTGTCGAGGGTCGGGTTCACTGTCGGCAGGGTAGTGGTCCTTGGGGTCACGCCGCGTCAGGCGAGCTGATGACGCCAATGCAACCCCCACGTTCGAGTTCCGTTCACTCCGTGTCAACTTTTCTTCCCCCCAACTCCCCAGCGTGCGCCTCGACATTTCCTCGTGTGTGCCACGACCCGGGTCTGTGCCGAAGGTTGATTCCATGTTAGTTCATGAAGAAAAACTCAGGCCGATGTCGGGCGCCCAGGAAGGAATCTGGTTCGTTCGAAGGCTTGATCCGGCCAATAGTGCCTTCAGCATTGTGGGAGATGCTGAGTGGCAGGGACTCTCTACGGCGTCCATCCGGTGCAGTGACCGATCCTGGTGTTCCTGCCGGTCAGTTGGTGACGGTGGCCTGCGACAGCGATCGGTCGTGCCGGACGAGTCTCAGCTGATTAGTCGGCCGTGACCAGCCAGCGCATCAGAGTGGTCGTCGTCGACCATCAGGAGTTCGCTCGTGCCGGAATCAGGGTGGTGCTCGGCAGGGAGCAGGAAGTATCGGTTGTCGGCGATGCCGAGAACGGCCCGGAAGCACTCGACATCATCAGCAGTGTGCAGCCCCACGTGGTGATGGTGGACTCGGCGTTACCACCATTCGGTGGCCTGGACTTCTGCCGGAAACTGCTCGAACGGTCGTCGGCCTCGCTGGCCGGCGTAATCATCATCACCGAGGAGCACAGCGACGAGTTGCTGCTGCGAGCTGTGCGCGCGGGAGCACGCGGCTACATCCTCAAGAACTCTCCGGCGTGGTCGTGGTCGACGGCGTTGCGTTCGGTGGCTTCCGGCGACGCCTTCCTCGCCGGGTCGGTGACCAGCCGGGTGTTCACCAGGTTCACCCTGTTACCGGGTTACGACCCCAGCAATCTGCCCAAAGAGCTGAGCATGCTCAACGACCGGGAACTCCAGGTCTTCAAGGGCATCGCCAAGGGGCTGTTCAACCGGGAGATCGCGCGACGGCTCGCGGTCTCGGAGAGCACGGTGAAGGCGTGCGTATCCAAGATCATCGGCAAGCTCGGGGTGCGCAACCGGGTGGAGATCGCGCTTGTCGCGTTCCGCCTCGGTCTTGCCTCTCCCTCTCCCGCTCGTTCGGTCGATTCCAGCTGTCGGCCACATCGAAAACCCGGTCGGCCACGTCAAGAAATCGGATAGGAGAAGCTCTATGTCGCCAGTGTGGACGACTCCCATCCAGGGGCAGCAGCGCCTCTGGATTGCCGAGGAAATGGCTGCGGAGAGTGTGTATCACGTTCCGACCGGACTGCGAATCCTGGGAGATCTTGATGAGCAGGCCATGCTCAAAGCGATCCGTGGAATCATCTCCCGACATGAGTCGCTCCGCTGTGCGTTACGTCTGGACGATGATGGGCAGTTGTCCTGTGTAATCCGGGAGTTGGACTCATTCACCGTTGAGCGAGTTGATCTGACCGGCACCGACGGGGCGGAGGCCCGGTTGGCGGAGTTTTCGGTCGAGTTCTCGCGGCGGCGGTTCGATCTGGCCAGCGAGGTCGTTCGGATCGCACTGGTCGGGATGGCAGAGGATGATCACGTCCTGCTGGTCGTCGGTCATCACGTCGTCTTCGATGACTGGTCGGTGGCACAGTTCTTCCGAGAGCTGGAGATCGGCTACCTGGCCGCATGCCATGGCAGCGACCCTGACCGATTGCTCCCGCCGCTTGAATACGGCTATGCCGAACTCGCCGCCGCGGAACAGTCGGTCATCGACAGCGGGCACATGGAGAAGCAGACCGCGTACTGGTCGGACCGACTCGCCGGCGCACTGCCCTGCGAACTTCCCCTCGACCGACCACGGCCGGCCGTGCCGACCGGATCGGGCGCCCCGCTCTTCTTCTCCGTACCGGCCCCGATCGGGACGCGGCTGATGGAGGTCGGACGTACGCACGGGGCCAGTGGCTTCATGACGGTCGTCGCGGTCTTCCACGCCTTGCTCCGCCGCCGCACCGGGCGCGAGGACATCACGGTGGGAACCCCCGTCTCGGGGCGCACCTCGGCCGAACGCGAGCGCTTGATCATCAACCTGGTGAACCTGCTCGCCATTCGGTCACGGGTACCGGGCAAACCCCGGTTCGTCGACCTGCTGGGTGATGTCCGCACCGCGGTGCTGGGTGCGTTCGCCAACCAGGAAGCGACTCTGAGTGACGCGCTTGGCCGCCTACGGACGGAAAGTCCGGGGGAGAGGCCCGCGGATATCGGGATCCTCTTTGAGCTCCAGAACACCAATTCCCACATGGGTGCCTTCCTCGGTGTCACCGACGATGACATGCCGGCATTCGCCGGGTTGCGCACCTCCGCATACCTGATTCCCGACATGACGGTCAGGTTCGACCTGGAGATGAAGATTGCCGTCACCGGCCCGGGCAAGCTCGACGGAGTGCTCGTCTACTCGCCGGAGGTGTTCGAGGAAGGCACGATGCGCGCATTGATCGAAGAGTTCCAAGCGATCGTCCGTGCGGTCGTGCGAGACCCGTTCATCGTGCTCGACGATGCGCAACTGGCCCCTGGAGAAGTCTAGATCGTGTCTCCGGAGCTTGTTTGGTTGGCTCGCCCATCTGAAAGACCTCGACATGCTCCGCACTATCTTCGCCGCGCCCTGTCTGACCGCGTTCTGCCGTCTCGATGAGCTCGGTCTGGAAGCCGTCGGGCAACGCCTTGAGCCGGATCAGGCAGTGAACGAATGCCGAGTCGCCGAGCCGCATTCACCGATTAGCGGCCAGCACTGCCGCGAGGCCCTCTTGCAGATCTTTGACGAAGTACTCGGGAACCTCCAACGACGGGAAATGTCCCCCGGTTTCGGGCGACCCCCATCGGACGATCTGCCGGTACCGCTCCTGTGCCCAGGGGCGCGGACACTTCTCGACGTCGCGGGGATACATAGTGATTGCTGACGGGACGTCGACCCGAAGTTCGGGGTCCAGCGAGTTGTGGCTTTCGTAGTAGATGCGGGCCGACGATGCGCCGGTCCGTGTCAGCCAATACAGGGTGACGTTGTCAAGAACGCGGTCTCTGGAGATCGTCTCGAACGGGCTGTCCTGGGTGTCTGACCACTCGGCGAACTTGTCGAGGATCCAGGCAAGAAGGCCGACCGGTGAGTCGACGAGCGAGTAGCCGATGGTCTGCGGCCGGGTCGCCTGCTGCTTCGCGTACGCCGCGCGGTAACTCCAGAAATCGCGGGTTTCCTCAGTCCACTTGCGCTCGACCGCCGTCAGCCCGTCCGTCGTCAACCCGGGTGGTCCCTCCGCGAACGTGGTGTGGATGCCGAGAACGTGCGCCTCCCCAGTCCCCGCCGTGGGCGGCGAACTTGCTGTAGCCGAGCCTTCCCATCAGTTCCACCCATGCGGCCGCGATCTTTTCGGTTCCCCATCCGGTGGTGGCCGGCTTGTCGCTGTAACCGAAGCCCGGTAGCGACGGGACCACGACGTGGAACGCCGGCGCGTCTGCATCCTTCGGATCTGCCAGCTCGTCCACTACATCGATGAACCGAGCAATGCTGTCTGGCCACCCGTGCGTCAGGAGCAGAGGAGTGGCATCTGCGCGCGCGGATCGGCGGTGCAGGAAGTGGATTCCCAGATCATCAATGGTCGTGCGGAACTGGCCGATCTGGTTGAGACGCTCTTCGAACGACCGCCAGTTGTACCCGGTGCGCCAGTAGTTCACGACATCGACGAGGTCGGCGAGAGGAACGCCCTGGTCCCATCGGCGAGGGTCGGGCCCGGCGCGATGGACCGTCTCGGCCTCCGGTAGCCGCGCCGCGGCCAGTCGCGCGCGCAGATCGTCGAGGTCAGTGTCAGTTGCGTGGGCTTCAAATGCTTGCACGTCGCTGGTTGGACGGGGCATGAGACCTCCTGGCCATCGTGGAACCGGCTAAGGCGGTTCTAGCAGTTCCACGAGCCATGCTGCAACCGGCTAAGGTGGTTCCATGCGTGCTGGATTCCCTGACTTCCGCCTCGGCAACGTGCTAACGACCAGCTTCACGGGGACTCTGTCGGAGCGTCATGGCGACGCGGTGGAGCGGCTTCCCACGCCGCAGCGGCTCGTCGACTGGCTGGCAGTGAGCGGTCTCGCCGTGGACTCCTGCACCACTGCCCAGCTCGACCTCGCCCGGGAGCTGAGGGAGTCGATTCACGCCGCTGCGACAGCGGCCGCGGTCCAGGAGGCTCTCCCTGTATCCGCTGTCCAAGTCATCAATGACCGCAGCGTTCAGGGTCGGGCCGCGGCGATTCTGACGCCCGAGGGTAAGCGGCGATGGCGGCTCAGCTCGGCTTCCTGTGTGGAAGATGCCCTCAGCGTGATCGCCGCCGACGCGATCAGCATCATCGCCGGCGAACGAGACGGAAGATTGGCCTTGTGTGCGTCACCAACCTGCCAAGCTGCCTTCTTCGACACCAGCCAAAGCCGCACCCGCAAATGGTGCGACATGAACACGTGCGGGAATCGTCAGAAGAAAGCGCGCTTCAATGCCAACCAGCGCAAAAACCCCAGATCAGCGGAGTGATCGTTACCTCGATACATCCAAGTGGGTCCCACGCCTGCGACACGTCCCCGAGCCCGCTAGCGGAGGCGCT
This sequence comes from Streptomyces sp. bgisy130, assembly GCF_057708345.1. Classification (NCBI taxonomy): domain Bacteria; kingdom Bacillati; phylum Actinomycetota; class Actinomycetes; order Kitasatosporales; family Streptomycetaceae; genus Streptomyces; species Streptomyces sp. bgisy130. The sequence goes on along the minus strand of NZ_JBYISA010000015.1, from coordinate 76,672 downwards.
CCGCGATGATGCGGATGACGGACTCGGCGTGGGTGTTGAGGTAGAAGTGGCCCCCCTCGAAGACGTGCATGTCGAAGCGGCCACGGGTGTGCTCCTTCCAGCGCAGGCATTCCTCGTGGGGCGCCTGGGGATCATCGTCGCCGAGCAGTGCCACTACCGAGCAGTCGACGGCGGCGTGCGGCGGTCGGCAGCGGTATGTCTCCACCGCTTTGTAGTCGCCACGAAGGATGGGGAGGATCATCTCCAGGAGCTCTGGGTCTTCGAGCAACCTTGCGTCGGTGGCGTCCAGACGCTGCATTTCGGCGATGAGGGCCCGGTCGCCGGACCGGTGCAGGCCCTCGTCGCGGACGAACGAGGGGGAAGGCCGGCTGGATGCGAAAAGAACCGCGGGTGTAACCCCCCTCTCCTCCAACCGCCGCACGGTCTCAAAGGCGACCGCCGCTCCCATACTGTGGCCGAACAGGGCGAGGGGCCGGTCCGCAAGCGGAAGCAGTTCGGGGATGATGCCGTCGGCGATTGCCCCGATGTCCTCCATGCACGGCTCGTGGCGACGGTCCTGACGGCCGGGGTACTGGACCGCCAGGACGTCGAGTTCCGGCGACAGCCGCCTGGAGACAGGCACGAAGTACGAGGCCGAGCCGCCCGCGTGCGGGAAGCAGATGAGACGGGCACGGGGAGCCGGTGCGATCTGGTATCGCCGCAACCAAACGCCGGTGTCTGGGCTGTCGCCCCTGCCTGTGCCTGAAATTGCGCCAGTGGTCGTTGTCTTCATGTGGGCGGCCCGCCTTCCATTCGCAATCCCTTCTTTGCTCTTCATGCTTGTGCCGTTCAATCGGGACGGCTCAGCGATCGCGTGCGCGTCGCAGGTGGGTGGCCCGAGTGTTCAACTCCCGCTCCGGGCCGGGGAATCACTGCTTACGCATGCTGGTCCGCCGGAATGAGTCGTCCTATGCCGAGGATGGGCAGCGCGGTAAGGAGGGATCCGATACCCCCGATCCACAGCGTGGGTACCACGCCCATCAGCGAGGACAACCAACCTGCCAGAAAGGCGGAGATGGGGGTGCTGCCCCATACGACACATCTGATGGAGGCATTCATCCTGCCGAGGAGATGCTTGGGGCACAGTCTCTGGCGAAGGCTGACCTGCGTAACGTTGTAGACCAGCGCTGCCGCCGTCATGCAGAACTCGGCAATCATCAGCAGCGCGGTGCCCAGATTTCTGTGATCACCCGAGATCGAGCCGGCAACCGGAGTGACCATGACGAACACTCCCGCTGCGAGGAGACCGCCCGCGATCACGGTTCCGTCGGACAGACGGCGCCGCAGCATCGGAGCCAGACCGGCCCCCAGCACGCCGCCGATCGATCCGCACGTCATCACCACCCCGAGCATGAAGGCGTCGAGGCCGATGGTGCGCAGTACCAAGAGGGGCATCAGCGTCGAGACCATGCACATGAAGAGGTTGGAGAACCCCATCGCCACGACGAGCCGTCTGATGACAGGCTGGTCACGCACAAAGCGGAGCCCTTCGCCGATCTCTGTGGCCAGGGCCCGCCGGGGCCCGGCTTCCCGCCGCTGCTGGGCCTCCGAGTCCTTGATCGATGCCAGACAGCCGAAGCTGATGAGGTAGGAAAGCGCATCCCCAAGCATGAGGACGGGAGCGCTGACCACCCGCATGAACAGTCCACTCAGTGCTGGTCCGCCGGTGGTCGCAAGCTGCGAGGTGGCCTCCAGCCGGGCGTTGGCTCTTCCGACATCACCGGCGGGTACCAGGATGGGCACATACGACTGGTAGGCCACATCGAAGAAAACCGTCACCAGACCGACGAGCGAGGCAACCGCGTAGAGGTGCCAGATCTCGAGATTACCGGTGAACCACAACCACGGGATTGCGAGGACGACCAGTGAGCGTATGAGGGCCGCCAGCATCATCGTCCGGCGCTTGAGCCAGCGATCGACCCAGGCGCCGGCGGGAAGACCGACCAGCAGAAAACTCAGGGTGGATACGGCGCCCAGGATGCCCACCTGCGTGTTGCTGGCTTCCAAGACGTCAACAGCGATGACCGGCATACCCATTGTGCCGATGCGGGTGCCGAACTGGGAGAGTGTCTGGCCCAGCCAGAAGCGTGTGAACCCAGCGCTCGACACCGAAGAGGTGTCGACCGTTGCTTCGGTTCGGACGGTCATGCCTGCGCCTCTTTCTCAGGGCTGTAGCGCTGCTGCTGATGCAGCGCCGATGTGCCACAGCACCGGGGCCTCCACCTCCTGCCTCGGCACCCGCAAGGGTCATCGGGAGAGGGCAGCGCCCTTGTGGTGCAACAGGTCAGCCAACTTGCCCATGGTGGTCTGCTGGTTCACTTCCTCGTCGTCGATGGTCACCTTGAGGTCCGTCTCCAGGGCGGCACAGATCTCGGCTGTGGTCAGTGAGTCGAGGTCGAGGTCCTCGAAGCTCTTGTCCGGCGCGATCTCGCCGCTGACCCGGAAAGTCTCTTCGAGCAGGTTGCGCAGGTAGTCGTACATCATGGTGGCGTCTCTCCTCTTACGGTTCCGCTTACAGTTCCGATTCGACTGTGTTGATCTCCGGCCACACCAGTGCCGCCGATGCCCAGGCGAGCCCGGCGCCGAAGGCCGTGAGCACCGTGCGATCACCAGCTCTGATCGTCCCGTTCGACTGCCCGTGGGCCAGGGCGAGCGGAATCGATGCGCCCGCGGTGTTCCCGGTCCGCTCCAACGCGCACACCGCCTTGTCTTCGGGCAGCGACAGCTGCTGCGCCACAGCCCGGATGATCCGCATGTTGGCCTGGTGCGGGACGAGGGCGTCGACTTCGCCGATCGTCCAGCCGCACTGGTCGAGCACTCGCAACGTTGAGCTCGTCATGTGCTCGATCGCTTTGAGGTAGACCCGTCTGCCGGCCATTGAGAGGTAGCCGCCCTGCCCCTCGGGCCGATGGATCAGGTCGCGGCCCGTTCCCTCGCTTCCCCAGTCCACGGCGAGCACCGCCCCCGGCTCGTCGCGCCGGCCGCTTCTCAGCACCGCCGCTCCGGCGCCATCGCCGAACAGAACCCTGGTGGCGCGGTCCGCCGGATCGACGGCCCTTGAGTACGTCTCCGAGGCCACCACGAGGACGTCGCCGGCCAGGCCGGTCCCGATCAGGCCGGCCGACACCGCCAACGCGTAGAGGAAGCCGGAGCACGCGGCGGACACGTCGAAGGCGGGCACAGAACCAAGCCCGAGGTTGTTGGCGACCTCTGGCCCGGCGGCGGGTATGGGACGATCGGGGGTCGATGTCGCCACCACCACCGCATCGACCTCGGTGAGACCGGCCGACTTGAGGGCGTTCTCGCCCGCGGCGACGGCCAAGTCGCGCATCGATACGTCGGGGCCGGCGATCCGCCGTGCGGCGATGCCTGTTCTCTCGCGTATCCAGGAATCGCTGGTGTCCAGGCGCTCGGACAGTGCCGCGTTGTCCTCTTCCCCCACGGGAAGGCAGGTACCGAGCCCGGCGAGCACAGCTGTGCGGTCCGAGGTGGTCATCAGTCACCCCGTCGCGAGGTCGACTCGATGAGGCTCTTGGCCCGCGGATCCGTCCAGTTCTCCTCGATGTAGGCCAGGCAGTCGCCGCGCGTGTCCGGGCCCTGGACCACCTGCCAACCGGCTGGCACGCCCTTGAGGCCCGGCCAGAGCGAGTGCTGCCTCTCGTCGTTCACCAACACCAGGAACTGGCCGTTCGGATCGTCGAAACAGTTCACTCTCATCACTCCTTCCTGCGTCATGTCCGGGTGAGCAGGAACTCGTCGAGCAGCTCAGCGGCGAGCTCGGCCACGGTCGGGCAGCCGAGGAGGATCGGCATCGGTACGTCCAGCCCCAACTCGGCGCCGATCGACTTCCTGATCCTGATCAGTGCCATGGAGCTGCCGCCCAGGGCGTAGATGTTGTCGTCGCGTCGCACCGCCCGGACTTTCAGCGTGCTCGCCCAGATCTCGGCCAGCCGCCCTTCCAGCAGCGCGACCTCTTCGTTCGCGACTTCGGGGGCCCCGTGGTCGCCGTCGGAGAGCAACCGTGGTTCACGTGGCAGCCGTGAGCGGTCGATCTTCCCGTTCGTGGTGAGGGGAAGGTCGTCGAGCAAGGCATAGTGGGCCGGGCGTAACGCGCTGGGCAGCTTGGCCTCGACGTGCGCGCTCAGTTCGGCGACCGTCGGCGGGCTCCCGTGGTCGGCGGGCCAAATGTAGGCCAGCAGGTATTGCGCCGGTTCGGTACCGGCGACCGCCACCGCGGCTGCCGACACCAGCTGATGACTCATCAGCACCTGCTCGATCTCGCTGAGTTCGATCCGCACGCCGCGGATCTTGACCTGGTGGTCACGCCGTCCCACGAACTCCAGCCGGCCGTCTTCGGTGCGCCGCGCGTGGTCCCCGCTGCGGTACACCCGACGGCCGGGGTTTCCGGAGAAGGGGTCGGCGACGAACCTGCTGGCGGTCAGGGCGGCCAGCCGGGGATAGCCGTTGCTGACGCCGATGCCGCCGATCACCAGTTCACCTACGGCCCCCTCGGGAACCTGCTGGAAGGCGTCGTCGACCAGGTAGATCTCCGCCCCGGAAACGGGTTCCCCGAGCGAGACGGTCCGATCGGTGTCGGCACCGGTGAGGTAGGCGGATGTGGCGACCACGGTGGTTTCGGTCGGTCCGTACACATTGCGCACGAGGGGCACGCCGCTGTCGAGCAGCCTGGCGACCAGGCTGGGCGGCACTGCTTCGCCGCCCAGGGTGACCAGCTGCACGCTGCTCGGCAGCGGCCGGTCGCGCAGCACGTCGCTCAGCACGCTGGGCACCCCGTTGATCTGCGTCGGCCGCACATGCGCCGGCAGGTCCGCCACCTCCACGTGATGGTTCAGCACCAGCACCGAACCGCCGACGGCCAGTGCCGGCAGGATCTCGGCGACGTGGAAGTCAAAGCAGAGCGAGGTTGCCGCGACGCTGCACTCGAATGTCTCCCGAGGACAGTGGCGGACGGTCCAGCCCACGAAGTTGTCCAGGCTCCGGTGGGTGATCCAGCACCCCTTCGGCGCGCCGGTGGTGCCCGAGGTGTAGATGACCAGAGCGGTCGCCCCCGGAACCGTTGCGCGGAAAGGCAGTTCACCCTCGCGGTGGTTGGCCATGCACGCATCGGCGTCCACCAGCGTCCACGGCCCTGGTGGCACTGAGCCGGCACAGTCCTCGTCGACCAGCACTCGCCGCGCACCCGAATCCGCCAGCAGGAAGGCGATGCGGTCCGTGGGGTGGGCGGCGTCCAACGGCAGATAGGTCCGGCCGGACAGCAGCACGCCGAGCAGTGCCGCGATCAGTTCGGGCGTGCGCCGCAGCAGCAGGCCAACGGGTTCGTCGACCGGTACCGCCAAGGCGTCCAGTCGCTCGGCGACCGCACCGGCCTTGCCGAGCAGCTCACGATAGGTGAGCTGCCGGTCCGGCGTGCGCACCGCCACCGCATCGGGATTCCGTTCCCACGCCGAGTGCAGCAGGCCGGCGATGGACTCGTGGCCTTGCCCGGGCATTCAGGACTCTCCATCGGCATGTGCGGTCTCACGTATCAGTTCGAGCCAACGTGTCCAGAGCAGCGCGACGTCCTTCGCGGGTATCCGGTCGCGGTGCACGATCTCCACGAACACCTTGTCGTCCATCGGGACGACGTCGAAGAGCAGGTCGAACATCGCTTCCACGGTGGACGGCAGGCTCACCTGGACGTCCAGGCCGCCCATCTTCGGCGTGGGCATCGGGCGGTTGAGGTTGAACACCACGGAGGTGAACTGCTGGCGGGCCGGCCAAGGATCATCGAGCTTCGCCCGGTCGGAGAGTTCGCCAAGGATGCTTTCCAGCGGCAGGGTCCCGTGGGCCAGGTCCTCGCCGAGCTGTTGGCTGAACCGCTTGCGGTGCGCGGAGAAGTCGGTGCCGGTGCGTTGGCTGCGCACCGGGACGTAGCTGACGAAGTGCCCGACCAGTCCCTGTTCCGCCTCGCCCCGGCACTGATCGACCGGGGTGCTGACCACCAGGTCGTCGTGTCCGGCCACCTCGTGCAGCGCCGCGGTGAAGGCGCTGAAGACCGCCATGAACGGTGTGCAGCGCAGTTGCGCGCACCGTTTCACCAATGCCGCCCACAGGTCCGAGTCGAAGTGGAACGCCTGCCGGGTCGCCGGAGCGTTCGCCGGGCGGTCCGGGTCGGCCCACGCCAGTGCGGGAGGGGTGTCCAGACGCTGCTGCCAGTAGTCGAGCGCCGCCTTTCGCTCACCGGCCGGCAATTCCGTGGCTGCGGGCTGTGTCCGTCCGCCCCGCATCGTCACCGGGGCCAGCCCCTTTGTGGCGCGCGTGTAGCCGTCGGCGAGGTCGTTGAGTACGGCGACCATGGAGGTGCCGTCGAACACCATGTGGTGGGCTGAGACCAGCAGGTGGTGGTGGGTGTCGGAATGCCGCAGCACGGTGGGACGGAACAGCGGCCCCGTTGTGAGATCGAACGGTGTGTTGGCGTACTCGTCGATCGCGGCCTGTGGATCGTCCTCCGGGGACACCGTGTGTACAGGTGTCGTGCACTCGGCGCCGCCGGCCACGACCAGGTCGCGTCCGTCGGAGGAGCAGACCGCGCGCAGTGCCGGGTGCCGTTGCCGCACCGCGGCCAACGCGGAATCCAGTGCCGGCAGGTCCAGTTCGCCGGTGAGCTCCAGCACCGCGGTCTCGTTGTAGACCGCCGATTCCGGCTCGAGCTGCCGGCTGATGTCCCACACCTCTCGCTGCTGGGCGGACATCGGCCAGCGGTCAGCCGACCGCACCGGGGGCGCGGTGGCGGCACCGTCCAGGAACTCCGCCTCCCGCAAGTCGTGCAGACCGCGGTCCACCGCATCGATCAGGCGCTCGGCGTCGCTGTCGGTGTGGGCGGCGGACATGAAGAACGTCCTGCCCTCCCACATGTAGATGCCGTCCGCCAGCAGGCTGTGGTAGAGCATCTCCAACGGCAGCGGGTGGTACAGGTTGGACATTCCGCGGTACTGGAACCGCCACAGTGAGCCGATGGATGCCAGCGAGTAGGGCACATCGTGCTGGACGAACAGGTCGGACAGCGCACCGACCACCCGCGCGGTCCTGTCGTTCAGCTCGGGGTAGACGGTGTCCTCGTGCTTTTCCAGGTACTCCAGGGTGGCGTTGGCCGCCGCCATCGCCAGCGGATGCTTCTGGAAGGTGCCTCCGAAGAACGTGGTCTCCGCGGTCGGAGCGCTCTGGTCGCCGTAGCCCCAGCTGCCACCGTCGAGCCCGTCCATCAGGGCCTGCTTGCCGGCGATCGCCGCCACCGGAAGACCGCCGCCGAGCACTTTTCCGTAGGTCGCCAGGTCCGGCATGATCCCGAACAGCCCCTGTGCGCCGCGGATGTGCATGCGGAACCCGGTGATCATCTCGTCGAAGATCAGTACCGTGCCGGTGTCCTGGGTCAGCCGGCGCAGTGTGCGCAGGAACTCGGCCGGCTGCCCCACCGGGTTGCGCGCCTGGATCGGTTCGCAGACCACCGCGGCGATCTCATGGCTGTTGGCGGCGAGGTAGTCCAGTGCGGCCTGGTCGTTGTAGGGCAGGATGACCACGTCGTCCAGTGCGCCGGGCGACACCCCGTCCACCATCGGGCTCACGCTGCCGAGTTCCTCACCACGCCGTCCGAGCATCCCGTCGGTGATGCCGTGGTAGGACTTCTCGAAGTAGGCAACCTTCCGCCGGCCGGTCCCGAGCCGGGCAAGGCGCACCGCGCCCATCACCGCTTCCGAGCCGGTGTTGCAGAAGGAGACCCGGTCGTGCCCGGTGATCCGGCAGAACGTCTCGGCGACCCGGTAGGTGAGTTCCACCTGAGGCCCCAGTGTGAACGAGCGCGGCAGCTGTTCGGCGATCGCGTCCTGGACGATCTGCGGGTTGTGGCCCAGCAGGTGCACGCCGAAGCCGACGCAGTAGTCGATGTACTCGCTGCCGTCGGGGTCCCAGAAGTGCGCTCCCCGGCCCCGGTCGATGACGATGGGGAAGTTGAGCTCCTTCAGCTCGGGCCGGAAGTTCCCCCATGGACGGCTCTCCACCATGCGGTTGCGGTGCAGGCCGGCCAGCTTCTTCGACTGCGGGCTGCGTTCCTCCATGCGCCGCACCAGAGAGTCCACATAGGACTTCTGCCGGTCGCTGAGCCGTGTGCCGGCCGTGGCCGGAGCGGTCGACCTGGGAGCCGCGGGCGCGTTGGACGCGGGGGTTGCGGGTGCGGTGCGTTGCGGTGCCGGCTCCTTGGCGGGCGTGGTGGCCTGGACATGGCCGGCCGGCGAGCCGCCGAGCAGGGTCAGTTGTTGCTGCATGATCGCTAGTTGATTGCGCACCACGGCGTCGAGGCCGGTGGACGCGGCCGGCACAGTCACCTGCTGAAGCGGTGCGTCGAGGCCGACGGGCCCGGCCGGCGCCGTCACCTGCTGAACCGGTGCGGCCGGGGCTTCGGGCTCACCGGCGGCCTCCTCGGAGAAGGCACCGGACTCCGCGAGCGCGGCCGCGAGATCACCGACGGACTGGTACTTCTCGAACAGGTCGGTCGCCTTGAACGACGTGCCATGACGCTTGTTCAACGTGTTGACGAGTTGGAGCAACAGGATGCTGTCCGCGCCCAGTTCGAGGAAGAAGGACTGCTGCGTGATCTGTTCCCTCGGGTGCTTCAGGATCGTGGCCACTTCGTTGGCCACCTCGGCCAGGGCCTGTTCCTGTGATGCCGGCATCTTGCTCCTCTTCCTTGGTTCCTGCGGTGGCTCGATGCCGGTGGGAGTCCGGCCGTCCAGTGCCCAGTGGCGTACGCGCTGCCAGGGATAGGTCGGCGTGCCGGGCAGGAAACGCCCGCCCTGGTACACCGTCTGCCAGTCGAGGGCAGCGCGGCGCATGTACAACTCGGGCAACACGGCCCGCGCGCTCGCGGTGCCGTCACCTTCCTCACCGAGCGCGTGCAACACGCTCGCCCGCACGCCGGCGGCGGCCGCGCTGGTGTGCACCGGGCCGAGCAGTGACTGTTGTGGACTGATCTCGAGGAAGCTGGTGAACCCCGCGGTGGCGGCCTGCTGCACGGCGGACCGGAACCGCACCGGGTTGACCACGCCCCGGCCCCAGTGCTCCGGGTCCATCTGCGCGCGGTCGAGCAGAGCGCCGGTGATCGAGGAGAACAGCGGGAGGGAGCCGGGACCGGTCGCGGCGCCGACCCCGCGGCGCGCGAGTTCCTCGCCCACAGGTGCGAGATCGGGGTGATGGGAGCCGAACCGTATCGACAGCAGTCGGGCCCGGTAGCCGTCCGCCTCCAGCTGGGCGGCCAGTTGCTCGATCGACTCGGTCGGACCGGACAGGGTGACATTGCTCGGCCCGTTGTCCACCGCCAGCACGACGTCTTCCGGGCAGCGCGTGAGCAGGTCGCCGATCTCCTGCGGCGCAGCGGAGACCGCCACCATGCGACGATCGGCGGCGGCGTGCTGCATGACCGACCCGCGGGCGGCGACCAACGCCACCGCGGCGTCGAAGTCCAGCATGCCGGACACATACGCGGCGGCCGGTTCCCCCGCGCTGTGCCCGATCACGGCCGCCGGCCGCAGGCCGAACGACGACCACAGGCCGGCCAGCCCGCTCTGCACGGTGAAGTGCAGAGCCTGCCCGATGTCCGTTCGGGTCAGCGCTACCTCATTGACCTCAGGGCCGCCCCGGCTCAGCAACTCGAACAGGGACACCCCCAACAGCGGGGCGAACGCGTCGGAACAGCGGTGAAGGTGCTCGACCATGGTCGGCTCCGAGAGGAGGGCAGCACTGAGCCCGGTGGTCTGCCGCCCCAGCCCGGGGAAAACGAAGACGGTGTCGCGCCAGACCGCTCCCTCCACCGTGTCGGGCGCCCCTCCGTCGGCCAGGAACGATTCCACCGACTGACGCAACTCGTCGCGGTCCCGGCCGCTGAACGCGATACGCACCGGGTGGTGGCCGCGGCGCGCGGAGGCGCTGTAGCACAGGTCCGCTGCTGTCGCACCGTCATCCTCGGACAGCAGGGACAGGTACCGTCCCGCCAACTCCCGCAGGGGCTGCTCGCTCTTGGCCGACAGCGGCAGCACCAGTGTCGCCGGCGCGGGCGTCGCCGGCCGGGGGGACACCGGTTCTGCCTGCTGGACGACCACATGGGCGTTCGTGCCGCCGAACCCGAACGAGCTGACCGCACCCATCCGACGTTCAGATCCGTCGGGCCACCGCACGGTCTGTTGGGCGACCGCGAGCCGCGTCTTGTTCGCCGCCAGTCGGGGGTTGAGTTCTTCGGTGTGCAGAGAACCCGGAATGGACCCGGCGCGCAGGGAGGCAACGAGCCGGATGATGCCGGCCATTCCCGCCGCGGACTCGGTGTGCCCGATGTGGGATTTCACCGAGCCCACGTAGCAGGAAGGGCTTCCCGCAGGCACCTTCCCGTACGTCGAGGCGAGCGCGCCGAACTCGATCGGATCGCCGAGGGGTGTGCCGGACCCGTGCGCTTCCACATAGCCGACGTGTTCGGGCCGCACCCTGGCATCGGCCAACGCGGCACGGATGACCGCCTCTTGAGCCGGGCCGTTGGGCGCGGTCAGCCCGTTGCTGGCCCCGTCCTGGTTGATCGCGCTGCCCCGGATCACCGCGTGGATCTCGTCGCCGTCCCGCTGAGCCCGGTCCAGCGTCTTGAGCACCAGTACGCCGCAGCCGTCCGCGCGGACGAAACCGTCGGCCCCCGCACCGAAGGAACGGCAGCGCCCGGTCGGGGACATCATGCCGGCCTTGGACACGGACACCCAGTTGTCGGCCGCGAGTATCAGGTTCACGCCGGCGGCCAGTGCCAGCGAGCAGTCCCCTTCGCGCAACGCACGCACCGCGAGGTGCACGGCCACCAGGGAGGACGAACAGGCGGTGTCCACGGCCATGCTGGGGCCGCCCATGTCCAGCAGATACGACAGCCGGTTGGCCACGATGGAGTTCGCATGCCCGGTGACGAAATGCCCACCGAGCTCGGTCAGCTGCTGACCGAGCAACCGGCCGTAGTCGCTGCCGCTGACGCCGACGAACACCCCGCCGGCGGCCAGTTGGCGGCTCGTCGGCGGCACTCCGGCCAGCTCCAACGCCTCGTACGCCGTCTCCAGCAGAATCCGCTGCTGGGGATCCATCTGTTCGGCTTCCCGCGCCGTGATGCCGAAGAACTCCGCGTCGAACCGGTCGATCCCGTCGACGCAGCCGAGCCAGCGGGTGCTGATCCGGCCCGGCTCGGTCGGGTCGGGCGAGTAGAGGTCGCCGAGCCGCCGGGAGTCCGGCACCTCGGTGACCGCGTCGACACCATCGAGCGAAAGCCGCAGGAGGTCCTCGGCGGTATTCGCTGCGCCAGGGAAGCGACAGGCCGTGCCAATGATGGCGATGTCACGGTCATCGCGGGCAGCTGCCTTCGGGGCCATTGCCTACACCACCTCTTCCGCACGGCCCAGCGCCTCGGTGAACTCCTCGACGGTGGGGTGGTTGAGCACCAGGGTGACGTCGATCGACCGGCCGACGACCGCCTCGACCGCGGCGGCGAGTTGCTGCGCGCCCAGGGAGGTGAGCCCGTAGTGCGCAAACGGTCGGTCGTCGGCGATCTGCTCGGCGGGGATGCCAACGATCCGGGACAGCGTCAGCCGTACCATCGGTCGGACCAGACTTGCCGGAGTGGCCGGCGGCGCCTCATGTGTGCCCTGCACCGGCCGGCTCACTTCGGCGCGCAGACGAGCCAGGATCTGCCCGTCGAGGCCACCGGTTTCCAGCAGGCGCCGGTTTTCCGAGCGCTGGATCTTGCCGCTTGAGGTCTTGGCCAGTGTTCCCCTGCGGACCACCGCCACCTCGGCGACCGGCAGTTGGCATCGGTCCCAGACCACGTCCCGGACGCGTTCGGCGAACCTGTCGGCCGTCGTCTCGGCCAGTGTGCGCGCGGTGATCTCGACGACCACCGCCGCCTGCTCCGTGCCATCCCGCTCGACGGCGAAGGCGGCGCACGACACGGTGGCCAGCGAGGGATCGCAATCCTCGACGATGGACTCGATGTCCTCCGGGTGGTAGTTCTGCCCATCCAAGATGATCAGGTCTTTCAACCGGCCGGTGAGGTACAACTCCCCGTCGTGCCGGAACGCCAAGTCGCCGGTGCGCAGGAACTCGCCGTCGCTCTCCTGTCCGGCGATGCGACCCTGGAACGTCTCCCGGGTAGCGTCCGGCCGGTTCCAATAGCCCTTCGCGACGCATGAACCCTGCACCCACAACTCGCCGATCTCCTCGTCGGCCAGCTCGCGCAGGGTGACCGGATCGACGATGCGGAGGGTGACGCCCGGGAGCGGCGCCCCGCAGCTCACGATCGGCGTGGCAGCGGGATCGTCCTGAGCTGCCGCGGTGACGGCACCGTTGTGCAGCGCCGGCGTGGACAGCCACTGGACCTTGGGGTGTTCATCGTCCCGCGAGCCGCAGACCACGAGGGTTGACTCGGCGAGTCCGTAGGCCGCACACATCGCCGTCGGATCGAACCCGGCGGACTTGAACCTCTCGGTAAAGCGCCGCACGGTGTATTCGCGCACCAGTTCGGCACCATTGAGCGCCACCCGCACGCTGGACAGGTCCAGCTGGTCCAGGTCATCCGCCGCATCGCGCAAGCACAGTTCGAAGCTGAAGTTGGGACCGCAGATGTGCGTGGCCCTGAACCGGGATATGGCGTCCAGCAGCCGCCGAGGACGCCTGACGAACAACGCCGGTGACATCAGATACGCCGGAACACCGAGGACCCACGGGGCGACAACGCTGTACACCAGACCGAGGTCGTGGTGGAACGGGACCCAGGAGAGCACCACCCCGTCGTCGTGCACGGGCCAGGTCCGGCCCATGAGTTCGGCCTCTGCGATGAAGTTGCGATGGGAGACCATCACGCCTTTTGGTCGCCCGGTTGATCCGGAAGTGAACTGGAGCATCGCGGTGTGCTGCCGGTCGATGTCCGGCGCGGTCCATTGGCCGGCCAGCGCATCCGAGATGCCGTCCGTTTCGATCAGGACCAGGTCCTGCAACTCGGGCGCGTCGGGAAAACGTGTGCGGAGTTCCCGGCACGCCTGCCCGGTGGTCAGTACGATCCGCGTCCCGGCCGCGTCGGCGACACGACGGAGCCGGTCGAGGTCGCGTTGGCCCCGCGGCATCTTCACAGGTGCGGCGGCAACGCCCGCGTACAGGCAGCCGGCGAAGGCGTTGACGAACTCAAGGCCGTACGGGTGGGCAAGCACCACGTTGCCGCCGGCGAGACCGCGTTGCTGGAGCATTGCGGCGCGTGCACGGGCCGAGCGGTCGAGTTCCGCGTAACTCGCCTGCTCCGCGACTTCCGCATCTCCGGAAAGGAATGCGTAGAACATGTCGTCCGGAGATTCGGCTGAACGCCTTCTCAGGACTTCGACCAGCGTTCCCGCAGATATCTCGGATTCATCCATGTCGTTCATACCGGGGAATTCTCCTCAGTCGGCAGGCACCCAAGCGAAAGTAAGCTATGAACACAGATCGTCGCTCGTCAACAGCCTGAGTCCAAGGGCCAACAGGGGCCGATCTTTCGTGTCCGCTTGAATAGACGAAATTACAACCGCCGGCAGCACGATCTTCCAGTTCGCTTGACCGCAACGAGGTCCCGCCATAATTTGAGGCCACTTTCCCGTTGTCATCGGGTTCGATGGACGGTGGCCAAACAATTCCGGGAGATGTGCTTGTTCATGCACCCCGACGCGAGAAGTTCGTGGTTCTGGATACCTCATCCGAGGCGGGCGCCGCGGTTCCGGCTGGTGTGCTTCGCGCACGCGGGCGGTTCGGCGGCGTCATTTTCCGCGCTGAGCACCGCGCTTCCGCCGGACACGGAGTTGTGGGCGACCCAACTGCCCGGCCGGTTCGTCCGCTACCGCGAGCCGGCCGTGACCGGCCTGAAGGAACTGGTTGCCCAGATCGCGGACGCGCTCCGGTCAGCCGCCGATCCTGATGTGCCGATGGCGTTGCTGGGACAGAGTTTCGGTGGTCTGCTCGCGGCCGAGGTTGCCAGGCAACTCGAACCCGACCGACCCGCACTGGCACTGGTGGTGCTGTCCGCCGCCCCACCGCATCTGCTCAGGCCGTTTCCCGCGATCTCCCGCGAGCAGGTGCCCGATCTGCTGCTCCGCACCGACCCGGGCGCCCAGGAGATCCTCGAGTGCGCCGAACTCCGCGACGTCGTGCTCGACACTGTCTGGGCCGACCTCGAGCTGTTGCGCCAGTTGCCGGATGTCGAGCGGCCCCCGCTCAGGTGCCCGGTGCACGCGATCGTGGGAACCGGTGACAGCACGATCGGCGCGGCGGACATGGCGCAATGGCAGCAGCACACGGAGTCGGTCTTCACCATGGACGAACTGCCGGCGCCGCACTTGATCGCCTCGGCGCACGCCGCCGGCCTGAGCGACACCGTCACCGAACTCCTTCGATCGGACACAGCGCGGTGCCGGAACAACCATCCGGCCCGTCAGACTGAAGGGCAATAGCGTGCACCCGAACACCCCCAACCTCCTGGCTCCCCTGAGCAGGATCCGCGAGGACGACGAGCGCACAGCGATCATCACGGCCGATGGCGTGTGCACCTACGGCGACCTGCGCCGCCGCGTCACCCAGTACTCGGACGTGTTGTTCTGCATCGGCCTGCGACCCCACGACGCCGTGGTGATCAGCATCGAGCACGGACCGGACGCGGTCGCCGCGATCTTCGCCACGCTGGAGGCCGGCGCCGCCTTCGTGTGGCTGGACAGCGGCCAGCCGGCCGCAAGGAACCGAAAGATGGTCCGCGACTGCGGAGCCAGGTACCTGTTGACCGACAGCAGTCAGGGAGGCAAGCGGCTGGTCGCTGATCTGGCAGAGCTGAACCTGGGTCTGTTGCGTATCGGCGACTCCTCGGAGGCATACATCGAGCGCATCAGCCGCGACCGCGGTGCGGCGACGCTGCCCGCGGACACCGCGACGGTGGTCTACACCTCCGGCTCGACAGGTACTCCCAAGGGGATCGTCCTGACGCGGAGCAACATCGACCAGCTCACCGAGTGGTACGCCGACCAGGTCGGCCTCTCACAGGGTGCGAGGCAGCTCCAGTGGGCGCAGTTCACCTACGACGCGGCCTGCGTGGAGATCTTCTCCGTGGTCCGCAGCGGCGCAACCCTGGTGATGCCACCGTCCGAGGTCAAGTCGGACGTGCACGCGGTCGCCGAGTGGATTCGCCGCCATGAGCTGACTCACCTGGTGACCGCGCCCAGCCTCTACCGCGCGCTCGCCGACGCCGTGGACAGCACCGGCGCGGGTGCGCTCGACCACGTGCGGGTGCTCACCGTCTCCGGCGAGGAACTGCGGCCGGCGCTGGTGGCGAAGTTGCGCGCCACCTTCCCGCGGGCCGACCTCTACAACATGTACGGCCAGACCGAGAACATCCTGGCCACCTTCCACCTGGTCACCCCGGAGGACGAGCACGCGTCGACGGTCCCGGTCGGCCGTGCCCTGCCGGGACGGGAGGTCGTGTTGCGCACCGCCGACGGCGACGAGGTGGCCGATGGCGAGCTCGGCGAGGTGTGGGTGCGCAGTCAGTTCCTGGCACCCGGGTACCTCAACAACCCTGAGTTGACCGCCGCGGCTTTCTTCCCCGACCCGCACGGCGAACCCGGGGTCCGGATCTACCGGACGGGAGATCTGGCCCGCAGGACGGCCAAGGGCGAGCTGGTCTTCCACCGGCGGGTCGACCACCAGATCAAGATTCGCGGGGTGCGGGTGGAACTGGGCGAGGTCGAGGCCGCCCTGCTGGACGTGGCGGGCATCGTGCACGCCGGGGTCGTGGAGCGGGAAATCGACGAGGGACGATCCCAGTTGGTGGCCTACGTCCAACTCAGCGCCGGTGCCGCGGTGTCGCCGGACCAGCTCAAGGCCACGCTCGCGCAACGGCTGCCGCGGAACATGGTGCCGGCGCGTTTCGTCGTGCTCGACCAGATGCCGCTGACGACGTCCGGAAAGATCGATCGGAAGCGGCTGCCCGCCGTGCTGTTCGAAGCCGGGGAACCCGGCCGGATCGATGCCGCCGTGGGCAGTGCAACCGAGAGGCAGCTGGCCCTCATCTGGTCGCAGATCCTCGACGTCCAGCCGCCGGGCCAGGACGCCGACTTCTTCGCGCTCGGCGGCGATTCCCTGACCATACCTCGGGTCCGAGACGCCGTCATGGCCGGCTTCGGCGTCGACGTCCCGCTGAACTCCTTCTACGAGTGCCCGCAACTGCACCAGTTGGCCACGCGGGTCGATGTGCTGATGCAGCAGGCAGCGGTGCCTTCACAGAACAACTAGGGCATGACGATTTCTTGGCTCCGGCCTGCCAAGTTCGGGGTTTCGCCGGACACGTGATTCTCAGCGGCGGCGCGGAATCAGGGGAAGCCGGGGCGCGCTGCCGATGCCCGGCCGGTGGCCGTTGCGGACCCCGACGCGTTCGCCTTGCCGGCGAACCCCATGGGCTACGTTGAATGCGTTCAAATTCAGGGGCTTGGGTCGTGGGGGGATGGCAGTGCAGCAGGGAGACGCCCAGAGGCTGGGGCCCGTTCTGGGGCGGATCGGGTGGTGCGTGCTCCTGTATGTGCTCATCCACACCGCAGCCTGGGTGGCTATCTCGCAGACGGAGCGGCACGAAGACAGGTTCCTGGAGAGCATGACGCTGGGGCTGGACGTGCTGCCGATCATAGGCATTCCCACCCTGCTCATCGCGGTTATAGCGGTATCGGTCCACAAGCGCATGGGCGTGGTCCTGTTCCGTGTGCTGCTTGCCCTCCCGCTGATCCTCTGTGCTTGGCCCTTCCTGTACGTCGGCCCGCCCGAAATCGTGTGGCAGGTCATGGCTCAGATCGCATTTGCTGCGTTGATACCTGCGCCGCTCTTCCCCCAGGAGCGACTCGGTAGGACTGACGGGTAGGGGCGCTCTTCACCGGACCGCCGGTGACCTCAGCGGCCGGCACCGACAGCAGCGACTCCGAGCGCTCTCGTCAGCACCGCGATCAGCAGGCCCCGGCGTCGTCGGATGCCGCCGCCTGCACCACCACTACGAAGGCAAGCCCGCACATCGCCCACGAGGGCGACGAAACGGCGTGCCGGGTTGGCGCGCCGCTTCGCCCGCAACGGTGGTCAACGTTGGTAAGTGCCCACGAGCGTGCCGCTCGCCAACTCCTGGCCCCTCACGGCACGATGCACAGCGTCGACCGTAGGCTTGCCATGCAGGGTAGGCGGCTCCGAAACGGCCCACAGGCGGAAGAAGTAGCGGTGCACCCCATGCCCTGGCGGAGGCATCGGACCGCCCCAGCCCACCCGGCCGAATCCGTTGGGCCATTCCTGGCCGCCGTGAGGTGACTCTCCCTCCGCCACACCGGAACTCCCCGGATCGATACCCGTGACCAGCCAGTGCAGGAACGACCCGCCCGGCGCGTCCGGGTCCTCGCAGAGCAGCACCAACTCCGACGCATCGTCCGGCACCGCCGACCAGGTCAGCGGCGGTGAGACATCGCTGCCCTCCCCGCTGTGGCGCCGAGGGATCTCCGCGTGGTCGTGGAACGCCGCACTTCTCAGCTCAATTCCCGTCATGCGCGCGGCTGTACCCCGATCGGACCGGCCGGCACCGGTCCAGGCGGACAGAACACCCGATTGGCCGCGTACGCCGATCAGCGCGCCGGGAATCCTGTACGAAGCACCCGATACGGAGCACAAGATGCCGACCAGGATCCTGCTTGAGGGACGCCCCGGAGTGGGCAAATCGACCGTTGTCCGCCGGCTTGCCGCGCTGCTCAACCGCAGGGCCGTGGGCTTCACCACGGAAGAGATCCGGCAAGGCAGCGCCCGGACCGGGTTCGCGCTGGAAACCGTGGACAGCGGTCTACGGGCCGTCCTCGCCCATGTCGACCTTCCAGGTCCGCCGCGGGTGGGCCGGTACGGCGTCGACCTGGGCGTCATGGAGCGGCTCGCGCTGCCACCGCTCAGGTCAGTGGATCCGGCTCGTGGAGAGCTCGTGCTGATCGACGAGCTCGGGCGGATGGAACTGGCATGCACCGCGTTCCAGGATGTGGTCCGGTGCCTGTTCACGTCCGAGATCGACATCGTCGCCACGGTCCACGTGAAGAGCGACCCGTTCACCGACGCGCTCAAGCGGCGCGCCGACATCGAACTCGTGCAAGTGAACCGGGCGAACCGGGATGCCCTCCCCGAGGATCTGGCAGCACGGTTCGACAGCCCATGACGACCGTCACCTGGTCGAGTGCCGTCGGGCTCCGGTCCTCTGGTGGTCGGCCTGCCGGGCCGTCCAACCGGCGTCCGCCGAAGAAAGGTGACGCAAAACCTTCGCTTTGCCATGCCTTGGCTTCTTATTGACCGTCAATTGCCGGTAGCGTCCGGCCCTGATCGGTGGGTTCCGATCAGGGCCGGCCCAATGTCCGAGGCATCCCGTGTCGCAGACGTATCGGTGCTCAGGCCACACAGTCGGCCCGGCCCGCCCCAGCACGTCATCTGCTCTCCGGCTCCCCGTGAGCCGCTGGACGTCACCGGAGGATGCATGACCTCTCGTATAGCTGCCGCCATCGCCACATGCGCGCTGAGTCTCGGTGCCCTCGCCTCGGGCGCAGGCGTCGCCACAGCGGCCCCGCCGGCCCCCGCCGCCGGACCCACCGGCGACGCACCGTCGCTCCGGCCGGCGATCAACGCGCGCGCCGCGGCCGTGGACGGGTGCAGCTACCAGGTGGTCCGCTCCGACGACTCCCGCTACGCCTACACCGTGAGCGGGGTCTTCGGCGGAGGCGTCCGCGAGCTGACGCCCCAGAAGGAGGAGGACGTGAGGATCTCCGACGACTGGCGCAAGGTCGTCCAGGTCGACGCGTGTGCGGGCGAGCGGGGCCAGGCCCCCTCCGCGCTCCGTGTCACCGGCAAGCTGGACCACCCGGAGCACTACGATCCGTCCGTACCGCGGATGATCCACAGCAACGACCTCAAGCCCGCCGCCTCTTCGGTGATCCCGAAGGCACCGGCGCTGACGTCTGTCGACCGCCTCGACGCGGCAACCGTACGCGTCACGTGGAAGCCCGCGCAGGGCAACCCGGACCAGGTCATCCTGATGGAGCGCAAGCCTTTCTACTCCAGCGAGCTCGGCCTGTGGCATCCCTACACGTTCCAACGCAACGTCCAGGCCGGCGCCACCTCCATGGACCGCAAACTGGAGCGTCACCCCGACATTCCCCCCGCGGCCCGCACACACTCCTACTGGATGCGCGTGGTCAACGGCGGCTTCGTCAGCGACCTGCGTGCCGAGAAGCCGGTCCCGGTCGAGCCGTAACCGCCTGCCGGTGCGTGCCACGTTCTGCTCCACGCGGTGCCCTTCACCGCGCCAGACGGCCGTGTCACATGCCGCCCGGAGCATCGGGCATCCGAATTACTCGCCCCACGGAGCCGGGCCCACAGGAAGTCACTGGGCCCGGCTCCCCGAGGATCACAGCGAGGTGACAGCGCCTCGGTTGTGGATGGATTGGTACGTCGCTGTGCCACCAACATCCGCCACGATCGCCGGACAGGCCGCGCATGCTGCGGCGCCCCGCTGCGAGAACCAGCGGCAGTCACGGCGGATACCGCAGGTCGGGAGCGATCGGTCCGTGTCCGCCGTCGCCGGTCGGAGGCGGGCTCGCTCGGCCTCGTCCGGTTCGTCCAGAAGATGGTCGATGACGTCACAGGCGCTGCCTGTCCACTGAGGGCAACCGCCCTCAACACACGGCCCGGTGAACCGGTAACGGCTCTCCGGTCTGCCGGATGCTTCCAGCTGGTCGGCGAACTTCTGGTCGACGGTCACCGGCACGGGGAGATAGGCCAGTCGCCCGGCATCAGTCATCACACCGAGCAGGGAGACACCAGGCGCACACGACGCACTCGGACAGGCTCGCGGTGGGCCGGAGCAAGGCTCCGCCCCGGCCGCCCCACCGCGACTCATCGGGCGATCCCAGCCTCCGAGAAGGCGAACTCCTGGAGCTCCTCGATCACGCCGTCAATCGGCCTGCCGTACCAGCGGATCCTCGGGTGCAGCCGCACCCCCACGGCATCGCGCGGCACGAGGCCGCCCAGCGCCAGCGCGCCGGCCTGTGCGATCGCCCGGCTGACATGTTCCTGCTGCTCCTCAGTGAGGTCCACGCCGGTGACGACGAACTTGAACTCGTTCTTGCTGTTGGTCTTCATGACACTCCTTCAAGGCAGAGAAATGAGGGCGGCCTGGGGGATCGGCTACTGCTTGAGGACGATCGGCGGCCCGGCAGCGGTCGGCAGAAGATCTCCAGGTTCCGGGTCCCGATGATGCTCATGGCTGCTCCCCTCGTCAGACCGCTCGCCAGTGTTTCTGTCGCGCTCGAACCGGACGGTTTCCGCACCGGGGCACGCGGCGACGATCACCCGGCCGGCGCACTCATCGCCACTCGGAGAACGGAGCGCCGAGCACCGTGCCGAGGAGGCCGACCTGGTCGCACGACGCAGAGAGCAGAGCAAGAGTGGCTACGCCCTACGCGGGCTTCTCCAGGGAGGTCACGGGGAGGTTCCGGCAGGTACGTCCGGACCGACCGTGATGAGCTCCTTCATGAGGGTGCTCTGCTCCCACGCCTCGAGGTGGGGCAACGGCGTCCTGCCGGAGAGATCGGGCTGGTCAGCCGCCTTCCGCAGCAGGTCCGCCTCCGAGACGATCCCAGCCGGCCTGCCGAGGCTGTCGAGTACCGGCACGGCACTCACCGCGTTGTCCGCGAGGATCTGGTCGGAGCAGGGGCTGTCCCGGCACGAGCCCCTCGGCCCGCCGGCAGGCCCGAAAGGCCCGAGTGGCCTGCGGCAAGGGACCTATGGCCCCTGACGCGATCAGCTCGGCCCCGCAAGGCTGAAGGAGCCCACCGATCCGCCGTCCGCCCCGTCCTGGAGGCCCCGGTGTTCACCCAGACCCTCGACGACACGCTGGTGAAGACGCTCGTCGCCGATGCCGTCATGGCGCCGTCCATGCACAACGCCCAGCCCTGGCACTTCAGCTACGCCCGCGGCAGCCGCACGTTCACGCTCTCCGCCGACCTCGAGCGCGCGATGCCGCACGCCGACCCCACGACCCGAGGCCTGCACCTGGGCTGCGGAGCCGCGCTGCTGAACCTGCGAGTGACCGCATCTCACGCCGGCCATCGCACCTCCACGACCCTCCTCCCCGACGCGCACGCCCCGGCACTCCTGGCCGCCGTGCGACTGGACGACCCTCATGAGCACATGGACGAGTCCCTCCCCGGCCTCCATCCCGCCATCCGCGACCGTCACACCAGCCGCTCACCCTTCACGGAACGCCAGATCCCGGAAAACATCCGCGCCGCCCTCGCCGAGACCGCGGCCCGAGAAGGGGCACAGCTGAGCTTCCTCACCACCCCGCACCGTGAGACCGTGCTGGATCTGATCATGCACGCCGAGGGCTACAACCGGATGGACGACGGCCGCGATGCCGAACAGCGCCGCTGGACCCACGACACCGCGGCCGAACCAGCCGCCGATGACGGCATCCCGGACTACGCCTTCGGACCCCGCAAGCGCACCGGCTCGGCCCCCGTCAGGGACTTCGCCGGCCGGGGCACCGTGCCCGACCGCGCCTACGCCGACTTCGAGAAACACCCCCAACTGGCAGCGCTCAGCACCATGGGCGATACCCCGGCCGACTGGCTACGCGCCGGCCAGGCATTGGAGCGTGTCCTGCTCCTGGCCACCCTCCAAGGGCTCGCCAGCTCCTTCGCCACGCAGCCCGTCGAATGGCCGGACCTGCGATGGATCCTGCGCGACCCGCAGTCCGGCACCGGTTACGTGCACATGATCCTGCGCCTGGGGTACGGCCCACAGGGCCCCAGGACCCCGCGACGCTCGGTGGATCAGGTGTTGACGATCAAACCTTGATGCTTGCCGGACGGGTTCAGCACATCGATTGCCAGCTCTGCGGCCGTGGCCGGCCGGTGACCCGAGCAGGTCCGACGCCGCGGAGAAAGGCGTCAGAACGAGGAGGGCCGTCTCGTTGCGGCGTACTTCCGCCACAAGCCTCCATCGTCACACCCATCACACCCATCACACCTTTCCATCGCTTCATCGCCGCTTTGTTCGCCGCTGCCCTTGGCCCGCGGTCGTTCCTCGCCCCGCATCCGGCCGCGGTGCCGACGGGAGCGGCACCCGGTCGGCCCGGCGGTGCCGGCGCTTCGTATGCTCGGCGCGGGGAACCGGAAGCTGACCACCTTCGGAGGCGAACGACCATGTCAGAGCAGCGTGTTGTCCTGGTGACGGGCGGGGGAACGGGAATCGGGGCTGCCACTGCCCGGTTGCTGTGCACGGCCGGGCACCAAGTCGTGATCTCCGGGCGGCGGCCCGAGCCACTGCGCCGGGTGGCCGAGGAGACCGGAGCGCTGGCCCACCCTTCCGACGCCGCTGACCCTGAGGCCGTGCGCGAGCTCGTCGAGACGACGGTGACGGCGTACGGGAGACTCGACGGTGTGGTGCTCAACGCCGGCATCGGGCGGGGCGGCGCGGTCGGCGACACCTCGGTCGAGGACTGGGAAGAGCTGATGCGGACCAACCTCACCGGCCCGTTCCTGCTGCTGCGTGCCGCGCTGCCGCATTTGCTGGCGGCCCGCGGCGCGGTGGTCGCGGTCGCCTCGGTCGCCGCGCTGCGCAACAGCGCCGGCAACGCCGCCTACGCGACGTCCAAGGCTGCTTTGCTCCACCTCTGCCGCTCCCTCGCCGTCGACTACGGGCCGCAGGGGCTGCGGGCCAACGCAGTGTGTCCGGGCTGGGTGCGTACGGAGATGGCCGACCAGCGGATGGCGCGGTTCGCGGCGGAGGCGGGGCTGGAGGGCGGTGCCGAGGCGGCATATGAGGAGGCGAACCGGCTGACCCCTGCCAGGCGGCCGGGCGACCCGGAGGAAGTCGCCGAGGCGATCGACTGGCTGCTGTCGCCGGCCGCGTCCTACGTCAACGGGGCCGTTCTCAACGTCGACGGTGGGGTGACCACGGTCGGCGTCGGCGGTGCCGCCTTCGACCACCGGATCGAGGCGCGCACCCCGCGCCTGTAGCGGACCACGGGACAGGCCCCAGCGACCCGAGTCAGAGAATCGGTGGCACTCCGCGACCTGCGACGTCGGCGCTCGCCATCGACCATGTCGAGGACGAAAGAGCGCGACTCACCTCTGCCTGAGCGGAGAGCATTGTCGTGACGGTCGCCGTACGCGACGGGGAGCCTTCGGGCGGCTCGCGCCGGGGGCGGGCCGTCACGGCTTCAGCTTGTCGGCCTCCCCAGCGCGCGGACCGGGGCCTGGTTCGCTCGTTACCCCTCAACTTGCGCACGGCGACTGGGGAACGAGCATCGCCCACGTTGAGAAGCAGGCGTGGCCGGGCGTGCGCCAGAGAAGCCTTGTCCGCATGCCGACGCTGTCCCGCTGCGTTATTGCTCCTGTGCGCTTTGTAAGGTTCATGTTCATGGCGATGTGGAACCCACCAGCGGCCGTGGCCCAGCCGCAGCCTTCAGCGGCCTGGCAAGCGCCGACCGAGATCGAGCGAAGGCTTTACGAGGCAAGAGCGCGCGGTGACTGGGTCGGATACTTCGATGTGCTCGCCGACTGCGACCTCTTCATCTCGCTGTCCCGGTGGGAGGCCGATGGGCCTGACACGGGTCCACCGATGTCCTATTGGAGCCCGGTCGTCGGCCGGTGGTGCGAAGTTGTCCTGACCGAAGGGGTCCTGCCGGCCCCCGCGCCCGATCCGGTGTTCGGCCTCATCTCCCTGGGCGACTTCGCCGAATCGTGGGGAAACGATGAGCGATGGCTGGCAGTCAATCCGGGCACTCCGTGTGAGGCGTACTTCCCGCCCAATCCGGGGTTGTGGAAGGCGCATGCGGACCGGGGGAAGGGGTCGGACGTGCAGCGTGGCACTCTGCGAACCCTGTGGGTGGGTGCCCCGCTCCAGGGACCCGTCGCCCACGGGCTTGGGTGCGGGGCGCTGATGAACGTCACCAACGGAGCCCTGTGGAACGCCATGGGCACCCACGGCAACGGCTACTTCCTGGAGCGCAAAAGCCTGGAACAGTGGTGGGGAGTGACCGACCAAAGCAGCTGGCAAGGTGCACTGGACGGCCTCCTCAAAGGCCGGGGTGTCAGGGGCCCGTGGGAGTTCGTACTGGAGGTTCGCAGCTCCCTGTCCCAGCAGTTCGGGGGCCACGTCGATCCGGCACTGTGGCGGGAGACGGCTGAAAAGGCGTTACGCCGCAGTGCTGCCGAAGGAGGCGGGACCGTCTCCGACGCCGAGGTAGCCGGGGTGAAGCAACTGATCGGCCGTATTACGCGCTACGAAGGCCGTTTTCGCGCGGACGGCATCCTTGCCGCCAACAGTCGCGTGCGGTCCGCGCTGGCGTGGGACTACGGACGGGCTTCCTGCATGGCCCGCTGGGGAATCGGCGCCCGCTTCACGGATATCCCGGAGGCTGAACAAGCCGTATTGCACGTCTCACGTCTGAGCAAGATGACCTACAACTCCTGGGAAGAATTCGCGGCCGGCTACATCCTCGGGCGCTGCCTGCACTTCGACGACGAGCAATTCGGGCACTGGTACACGGAGATGCTCCACGCCCATCAAGTGCTGACCACCCACGCCGAAAGCCCCTGGCGGACCATCGCCTGGGCCTGACACGGGTGTGCATCATCCGGGCCGGCGTCCGTTCGACGACCCAGCGGCGGGCAGAACGATGAACCCGGGGGAGTCCCGGGGACGGCTGACCGTCTTGATCGTGAGGTTGAGGTGCTTCACCAGCCAGAGCCTGCCTCAACTCGCGCACAACTTGGTTCGAGTGCCTGGGCTGTGGTCGCATGGTGGTGATGCTCTCCAACGAACCTTCCGCAGACTCCAAGGCGCGGGTACCGGCGAGCCGTGCTGCCCAGGACGGCCGCGCCGCGGAGAACCAGTGCCCGGATGTGCCGTCGGCTCATGGCAGTGAAGAGCCGGACACCTCGTCGACCCAGGCCAACGCACCCGGCCCCGACTCCGTTACAGGCCCCGGCAGCGCCACCGCTGCTGACACCGCCGTCACCGACAACGGCACGGACGCGAGCGCCGGCACCGACAACACGAGCACCGGCCGGCGCACGTCGCGTCGGATCGTGCGGAGGACCGCGAAGGTGGTCGTCGCGCTGTCCGTCGTGCTTGCGTTTCTTGCGCTCGGGGACCGGTGGGCCGTGCTCTACGCGGAGAACCTGGCGGCGCAGCAGGTGCAGAAGGCGCTGAAGCTGCGCGCCGAGCCCGAGGTGCATATCGACAGCTTCCCGTTGATCGGGGAGGTGCTCGCGGGCAACATCGGCCATGTCGAGGTCAACGTCCCCGATGTCGACGCCGGGCCGGTCTCCGTCGCTCAGGTGAAGGGGACGGTGGACGACATCCGGATCGTCGGCAGCCTGCCGTCCTCCGTCAAGGGTGCGGTGCTGAGCCGGGTGCGCGGCGACATCCTGCTGGACTTCAAGGACCTGAACCGCGAAGTCGGCGCGTCACAGATCCACTTGATGCCGGGCCCCGAGAAGAACACAGTGCTGGCCGGCGGCGACGTGCCGGTGGGCGACAAGCGGGCCCAGGTCCGGGGGCGCGCGCAGTTGCAGCGCACCGGGGAGCGTGGCCTGCGCATGACCGTGCAGGACACGCGCGTGGTGGTGCCCGGCCTGCTCACGTACGTACCGGGCAAGGGCGGTGGCTTGCAGCTCACTGCACCCGTCGCCGACAAGATGGACAAGGGCGAGCTGCAACAGGCGACCGGGAAGCACGTCCTTCCGCAGCAGATGATGAAGGGCGGCGTGCTGGACACGCTCGTGGACCATCCCTCGCTGCTCAAGCCCACCGGCATCGATCCCTCGCTCATCCAGGGCCTGCAAAAGCTCCGGGAGCCGAAGGTCGCGCAGCAGATGGAGTTCGCCGCTCAGCTGCCGGACAACCTGCCGGGCGACATTCGGCTGCGCGACATCTCCGTGACGAAGAACGGCATTCGGGCACAGCTGACCGGCAAAGACGTACCGGTGGGCTAGCGAGCTCCTGAATGGTTGGCGGTAAGAACGTCGAGTTGGGGATCGTCGATCATGGTCGTGTGGTGGGGAACGCGTCGGGAGTGTTTGCTCACGCGGGTACGCGGGTGAGGTGGAAGGAGAAGTCCGTGGGGGTTTCCTTCTTGTCCATCACGCACAGCAGAACGTTGTCGGTCAGCCGGCGGAAATGGTCGATGATGGGCAGCTGGTCATAGACCATCGCCGTGGACTGCCTGCCGCGGTGGACGACCTCACGCAGCGTTGCGAGGCCCATCTCCTCGTACGAGAAGACCGTCCCGTCCTCGTCGCGGCACAGCAGCGGCTCCGGTCGCTTTGCGGACCACCGCGCTGTCACTGAGGTCAACCTCATCGGCGCGATGGCCGCCATCGACGCTGCGACCGCCCTCCTCCGCAAGCAGGGCGGCGGCCAGATCGTTGGTATCTCCTCGGTGGCAGCCTCCGCCGGTCTGCGCGGTGCTGCACCGTCCTGTGCCTCGAAGCCGGACTGTCGACCTACTTGCAGTCGCTGCGCATCGAGACATGGACGAGTGCGATCACCGTCACCACCATCCTGCCGGGCTATATCGACATTGCGATCAACGAGGAATTGGGGGACAGGCGGCCGTTCCTCATCGACGCCCGTCTCAGGGCCAGGAAGATCATGGACCGGGTCGCATCCGGTGCTCACACCGCGGCCGTGCCGCGTTTCCCCTGGGCGCTCGCTGCCGGACTGCTCCGCCGGGCTCTGGACTGGATCATCGCCAGGTTCCGCGCGTGACCTCCGTCGACCGTCCCTGCTGGAACAGCACACCCAAGCAGTGAATCGGTTGATGATCCGGGGGCGCGGCGGGTGCGTTCGCCGACCAGGTCAACGTCGTTGACGGGATCTCGAGTTCCGCGGTGTGCCGGCGCGGAACGCCGATGATGTTTGCGCGCCGACACGCCAATGGTGTCACCATAGGTTCAAAATTATGGATCGTCTGATCACTGGAGGATCGAAGCGGTAGATGCCATGGGAGGAACGGGCCGCGCGCTGACGGCGGGTGCGGCAGTCGTGGGCCTCGCGGTCGGGGCGAGGTGGCTGTGGCGACATCAGGGTGAGGTCGCGACCTCACGGCCGTTCAACGAGTGGACCTTCACGCATACCTCGGCCTTGATGCCGACCGAGACCGTGCCGAGTGCGGTGGAGCCGCGATCGCTGCGCTACGCGCCTATAGCCCTCGACGGGTGGACCTACGAGTACGCCGGCGAGCGGCGCACGCTGGCAGACCTGCACAAGCGCACCTTCACCACCGGGTTCGCGGTCCTGCACCGCGGACTGCTGGTGCACGAGTCCTACCCGGGGTGGTTCGCCTCGCCGCAGGCCCGCTTCCAGCTCTTCTCCCTGACCAAGTCGGTCACCTCGATGCTCGTCGGCATCGCGCTGGAGGAAGGAGCCATCGCCTCGCTGGACCGCACGGCGGTCTCCTACCTTCCGGAGCTGGCGGGCACCGCCTACGACGACCGCACCATCGAGCATCTGCTGCACATGAGCAGCGGCGCAGCTTTCGTGGAGAAATACACTGACCCGGACGCAACGATCTCGCGCTTCGAGCACGCGGTCATGGGCGACGGGTCGCTCCTGGAGGTGCTCCGCACGGTGCCGAGCGTCGCCAAGCCGGGTACGGTCTTCAACTACTCCACGATGGCAGCAGATCGTGCCCCGGGCGTGGGTCGAGCGCAGCCGCGGCGCGGGCCTGGCACATCTGGAGGTCGGAGCGCTCGGGCCGGACATCCCGCCGCACTACGGGTACGCCAACCAGTGGTGGACGCTGGGCGACGCGCGGCGGGCCTTCACCGGAGTGGGCATCCACGGGCAGTTCCTCTGGGTCGATCCGGAGGCCGACGTGGTGGTGGTCAAGACCAGTGCCTGGCCCACGGCGGATGACTTCGACCGGGACGCCGAGACGGTACGGGCGCTGACCGGCCTCGTCTCGCACCTGGAGGCGAGCGGCTGAGCAGCTCGCTCGTGGTCCCGGAATCCGCGGTGACAGCGGATGGATAGGATGGTCGCCATGACGGAATCCGGGACCAAGGCCGCGCCTGAGGCGAAGCCCCGGCGGGGCCGTCCGCCTTCCAGGTCGCTGAACCAGGGACTGATCCTGGACACCGCGCTCGCCATCATCGAGCGCGAGGGGGCCGACGCGTTGACGCTGCGTCGCCTGGGCACCGAACTGGGGGCCAACCACACAGCGGTACTGAGGCACTTCGCGGGCAAGGACGAGATCCTGCTGGGGCTCGCCGAGCGGCTGATCGAGGAAGCGATGGACGGCTTCGTCCCGTCCGCGGGCTGGCGGCAGACGCTGGAGTCGATGGCGAGCCGGGTGCACGCGGCGTGTTTGGCGCACCCTCAGGTCGCGGTGCTCGTCGCCACCCGCGTCTCCCGCCGCTCGGCGGAGTTCCGCGGGGCGGACGTGGTGATCGGCGCGCTGCGCCAGGCCGGCTTCGAGGACCGCGACGCCGCCCGCTACTACCGGTCGCTGGTGGACACCGCCATGGCGCTGGCGTCCTACGAGGCGGCTGTCACCGCGCTCGACAGCGCATCCCTGGAAGGGGACCGGATGGCCTGGCGTCGCGAGTACCTGACCGTCTCCCCGGCCCGGTACCCGGACCTGGCGGCGGTGGCTCCGTTCCTGGCCGAGGCCGACGAGGACGACCAGTTCGGGACGACGCTCGGACTGCTCCTCGACGCCGTCGAACTCCGCGCACGCGCAGGCCGGTAGCCGGCTTGCGCGAGACCGCCGGTCCGATACTCCCGCTGGTGTCAGGCCCGGTGGGTGACGTTGCCGCCGAGCATGGTCAGCGCGATGGGCGCGTCGGCGAGTTCGTCCGCGGGGGCGTGCACCGGGTCTGCGCCGAACACGGTGAGGTCGGCTCGGTAGCCGGGCGCGATACGCCCTGCCGACGCTTGCTCGCCGGCGACCTTCGCGGGGTTCGTGGTCATGCCATGGAGCGCGGCGAGCGTATCGAGTGCCTGCCCGGGTACGACCGGAGCGGCGTCGGGACGGCTGGGCAGGCGGCGCAGGCGTGCGGTCGCGAGGACTTCCCGCGGGTCGTAGTGGGCGATGGGCCAGCCCGGGCGCCGATCACGGCAGTCCGGGGTATGTGGCGGTGGTCGGCGACGGATCGGGCTGTCTCAAGGCCATCACTCGTGAGCCGCTCTCACTTGATGGGGAAGATCGCGCACGTGGTGGTGGCGTGTGCGTACACCTTCCCGTCGTCGACGCCGACCACCTGAGCCTCGGCGGTACCGAGTGTGCGCCCGACGTGGACGGCGGTGCCGGTCGCGCGGAGCTTTCCGGTCCGGGCGGTCACCGGCCGGATGAGATGCACGTTGATCTGCGCGGTCGTGTAGCCCGTACCGGCGGGCAGGCGGCTGAAGACCGCGGAGCCGAGCGCCGAGTCCAGCAGGGTGGTCAGGTAACCGCCGTGCACGGTGCCCATCGGGTTGTACAGGTGCTCGCCGGTGCCGCCCTCGAAGACCGCCCGGCCGGGCTCGGCGCCGACGAGCGTGAAGCCGAGTGTGTGCGAGATGGGTGCCTGCGGCGTACGGCCCTCGATGATCGAACGCAGGAAGTCCAGGCCGGAAGGAGCGGTGGTTTCGGTGTTTTCGCTGCTCATGGCGGTAACGCTAGATCGTTTCAGCTGCGCGACAAGTACGGATTCTGGACCGCTACCGTGGCCTGCATGAGTGGATACGGGCAGTTCTGCGCGGTCGCCCGCGCGCTGGAAGTTCTGGGTGAGCGGTGGACGCTGCTGGTCGTCCGGGAACTGCTGCTGGGCGAGC
The DNA here is from genome assembly GCF_057708345.1 of Streptomyces sp. bgisy130. NCBI lineage: Bacteria > Bacillati > Actinomycetota > Actinomycetes > Kitasatosporales > Streptomycetaceae > Streptomyces > Streptomyces sp. bgisy130. The sequence goes on along the minus strand of NZ_JBYISA010000015.1, from coordinate 46,684 downwards.
GGCATTTCAACGACATCCGCCGGGGCCTGCCGCGCATCTCACGGACCATGCTGTCGACGCGTCTGAAGACCCTGGAGAAGGCCGGGATCGTGTCACGGGAGGACGCTGGCTACCGGCTCACCGAGGCAGGCGAGAATCTGGCGCCGGTGGTGCGGGAATTGGGCGGCTGGGCCATGGAGTGGGACCGGCGCGGCCTGCGGCCCGAACACCTTGACCCCGATGTCCTTGTGTGGGACATCCGCCGCCGTACCGTGACCGAACGCCTGCCGGAGCGGCGGACCGTCGTCGAGCTGCGCTTCCTTGGAGCCGACGGCGGGCCGTACTTCCTGCACATTGCCCGGCCGCAGATCGACCTGTGTACCGATGACGGCGGCTTCGAGGTGGCCCTGCGGGTGGATGCCGACCTGGAGGCACTGACCCGCTACTGGCTCGGCGAGATCTCATGGGCCCCGCTCCTGCGCTCAGGAGCGGTCACTTTGACCGGACCGAGCACGCTGCGACGGGCCTTCCCCACCTGGTTCTCCGGCTACCTGCTCCGCGCCTGACACGGTTCCACACCGCGGTAGAGGACGGCTGCCGCTCACCCGCGCTGCGACATCGGGGTCGTGGACGTCGGTCCGCGGTGGCGGTCACGGTGCCCCTTGCCTTGAGGTCAGCGGAAGAGGGCGGCGAGCAGATCGTCGCCGATGCGGCGCACCGGCTCCAGGCGCAGTTGGTAGTACGCGCGGCGGCCGGCGCGGTCGACCGTCACCAGGCCCGCCTGGCGCAGCCGGGCGAGGTGGCGGGAGACCTGGGGGAGGGTCATGCCGCTGCGGGTGGCCAGTTCCGAGGGGGTGAGGGGTTCGCGTGCGATGGCCCGGGCGATGCGCTGACGGCCGGGGTCGCGGAGGACTTCGAGCCGGCGGTGGACATCTTCGTAGTTGGGCTGTGCGGCGCCGTCCGTGAGCGGCGGGTACTGGATGACGGCTACCGGACCCGGCTCGTGCTTGACCAGGACGTGGGGGCGGCCGAAGACCGAGGGCACGACGAGCAGCCGCGTGGTGGCGACGTTGACGATGCCGTGGTGGAACTTGTCGAACACCACCCGGGGCGGCCCGCTGCGGTATGAGGCCGAGGGGTCCAGTCCGGCCAACGCCTCGCCGGGGCCGCTGCGTTCGATGGTCGCGCGGAGCCGTGGCACATGGGTGGCGATGGTACGAGCCGCCCGCGTCAGGTCCGGCTCCAGGGCCTGGGCTGCCTGGGACAGCAGGGCGAGCAGGTCCGAGCGGAGTTCGTCCGGAGCGTCGAGCAGCCGCCGGGCGAGTTCGGCTCGGGCTGTGGAGCGCAGCTCGGCGGCGGCCAGCAGGTCGTCCCGCTGCGTGGAGTCGTGCAGCACCCGGTCCAGCGGGGCTCCGGAGTTGCCGCCGCGCACCGCATAGCCGGTGAGCTCGGCGAAGCGTGGGAGCGGCAGGTCCGCGATATCGGCCAGTTCGGCGTCCAGGGGGCGGTCCGCCGCCGCGCGCAGGGGTAGCAGGTACCGGGCGCGATAGGAGGCCCACAGCGGGGCCCACCCCATGATCCGCTGCCGAAGCTCCGCGGGCAGGACCGCGACCGATCCCTCGTCCCGGGCGGGGCCACCGCTGCCAGGCCCTTCGGCGTCCAGGTTGCGGGCCCAGCGGATCGTCGCGGGGTGGTGCTCGGCTTCTGTGTAGGCGTGGAGCGCCGCCGTCAGTTCGGCCACCGGCGAGGCGCCGACGACAACGCTGGACGGGGCCGCTCCGGCGAGCATCAGGACCACGCTCATCGCCGCCTCCTGTCCCTGGCCGCACCTCGGTCGCTTACCGCGAGTGCGGTAACCATAGTCGAAGCGGTACGGGCAGCTCCTAGCGTTCCGGCAACCCCAGAACGTCGCACCACTCGGAGCGTCCATGCATTCCCCAGTCCCCGATCTGCGTGCCGCCGTGTGCGAGCACCGGCCTGCGCTGAAGGAGCTGAGTCTCAAGCTGCACGCCATGCCGGAGACCCGGTTCGAGGAGTATTACGCCGTCGAGCAGCTCACCGACCGGCTCGCCGCGGCGGGCTTCGAGGTGGACAAAGGAGTCGCGGACCTGCCGACAGCCTTCACCGCCACCCACCGGGGTGCGGCGGACGGCCCGACGATCGCGGTGCTGCTGGAGTACGACGCGCTGCCCGGCATCGGTCACGGCTGCGGCCACAACCTCATCGCGGCCGGTGGCCTGATCGCCGCTCTCGCCGCGGTCGCCGTCCGGCCCGGCCACGCCGGGATGCTCAAGGTGATCGGCACCCCGGGTGAGGAGGGCGGCGGAGGCAAGATCCTCATGCTGGAGCGCGGCGCCTTCGATGGCGTGGACGCGGCGGTGATGTTCCATCCGGCCGACCGCAGCCTGCGGGCCCGGCACGCGCTGGCCGCCAGCCACCTGCGGCTGTCCTTCCACGGCGTTGCCGCCCATGCCGCCAAGGCGCCCTGGGACGGTCGCTCCGCAGCCGCCGCCGCGCAGCTGTTTCTCACGGCGGTGGACTCGATGCGGCAGTTCATCCCGCCGACCGCCCGCGTCCACGGCATCGTGACGCACGGAGGCGACGCCCCCAATGTCGTGCCCGAGCGCGCCGAACTGGACCTCTACGTACGCGAGGCCACCTCCGCAGCCCTGGACGAGCTGCTGGTCCGGGTGCTCGCCGCGGCCGAGGGCGCCGCACTGGCCACCGGCACCACGGTCGAACACGCCGAGACCGCGCCCCGCTACACCGAGCGCAACAACAACATGACGATGGCCGACCGGCTCGCCGCCCACGCCGCCGGCCTCGGCCTGGAACTGGAACCGCCGTCCCCGGCGAATCCGGCAGGCTCCTCGGACATCGGTAACGTGTCCGTGAAAATGCCCGTCATCCATCCGTACGTGCAGATCTGCCCCCGCGGGACTCCCGGGCATTCCGCGCAGATGCGCGAGGCAGCCCGTACGCCGGAAGCCCACGCCACGACCGAAACGATGGCGACCGCCCTGGCCGCCCTGGTCCTTGACCTCCTCGGCGACCCGGAATTCCTCACCTCGGTACGCGAGGAGTTCCACGCAACCGTGCCCGCTTGTGCCCCCGATCGCTGTCAGGAGTCGTGATGGCCCCTTCGTCCCCGCCGGACCTGGCGTCCAATGCCCTGGTCAACACGTTCTTCAACTGGGATCTGATCGCCCGGACCTTCCCCAGGCTGATCACCGAGGGGCTGCTCAACACCCTCACCATCGCGGCCGGTGCGATCGTCGTCGGCATTGTCATCGCCCTGCTGGCGGCGATGTTGCTGCTCTCGAACCGCTGGTGGATACGGCTCCCCGCCCGCCTGTACGTTGACATCTTCCGCGGCCTGCCCGTGATCATCACGGTCATGCTGGTCGGCGTGGGCCTGCCTGCCGCCGGCATCCGCCTTTTCGGCACCGACCCGTTCGGCTACGCCATCCTGGCGATCGGCATCATCTCCGGCGCGTACACCGCGGAGATCTTCCGCTCCGGCATCCAGAGCGTCGATCCCGGCCAGCTCCAGGCGGCCCGCAGCCTCGGCCTGAGCTATCTCAAGGCGATGCGCCTGGTCGTGGTGCCGCAGGGCATCCGGCGGGTGCTGCCGGCGATGGCCGGCCAGTTCGTCAAGGACATCAAGGAGAGTTCGCTGGTGTACCTGCTCGGCCTCGCCGCCGGGCAGCGCGAGCTGTACTTCATCGCGCAGGAGGAGGTCGCCCGCACCTACAACTCCTCCCCGCTGATCGCCGCCGGCCTGTGCTACCTCTGCCTGACGATCCCGCTGACGTACTTCGTCAACCATCTCGACAAGCGGCTGCGCGAAGGCCCGAAGGACGGCAACCTGCCGGCCGTCGCCGCCGCGGACGTCCCCCCGACCCCCGCATCGGCCACCGCAGGAGTGCAGGCATGACCGCCATGACCAAAGCCCCGGCCACCCCCGCCGCTCTGCGGGTCACCGGACTCAGCAAGAGCTACGGCAGCCACACCGTGCTGCGCGACATCACCATCGACGTATGCGCCGGGGAGACCCTCTGCCTGATCGGCCCTTCCGGCTCCGGCAAGTCCACTCTGCTGAAGTGCCTCAACCTCCTGGAGACCCCCGACTCCGGCGAGATCTGGCTCGGCGAGACCTGTCTGACGGCCGCGCGCGCCGACGTCGACGCCGCCCGCGCCCGCATCGGCATGGTCTTCCAGCACTTCAACCTCTTCCCGCACATGAGCGTCGAGCGCAACGTCACGCTCGCCCTGACCGCGGTCAGGGGCATGGACCGTGAGCAGGCCCGGCAGAGCGCGCTGCGCCGCCTGGCGGAGGTCGGCCTCGCCGCCTTCGCCGACCGGCGGCCCGCCCAGCTGTCCGGCGGCCAGCAGCAGCGCGTCGCCATCGCCCGCGCGCTCGCCATGGAGCCCGAGGTGATGCTCTTCGACGAGGCCACCTCCGCGCTCGACCCCGAACTGGTCAAGGACGTGCTCGCCGTGATGCGGGATCTCGCATCGGCGGGCATGACCATGGCCGTCGTCACCCACGAAATGGGCTTCGCCCGGGAGGCCGCCGACCGCGTCGCCTTCATGTGCGACGGCCGCCTCGCCGAGATCGACACCCCCGACCGGATCTTCGAACGCGCCGACCACCCCCGGCTGCGCCAGTTCCTCTCCCAGGTCCTCTGAACGCCGTCCCCGTACAGGAGCCCCCTCCCATGCACAGCACCCTGCGCAGATCACTTCTCGCCGGCGCCGCGGCCACCCTGCTGTTCCCCCTCACCGCCTGCGGCGGCGACAGCAGCTCGGCGAACGCCTCAACCGCCAAGTACAAGCTGGTCCGGAACGGAGTGATCACTGCCGGCACCCAGGCCGAGCAGCCGCCCTTCGCGATGACCGACGCCTCCGGCAACCCCACCGGATTCGCCGTCGGCCTGATGAACGAGGTCGCCAAGCGCCTCGATATGAAGGTCCAGTACAAGACCACGAACCTCCAGGGCATCCTCGCCGGACTGTCCGCAGGGCAGTACGACATCGGCGTCGCCGGCGTGGGCGCCACTCCCGAGCGCGCCGAGCAGGTCTCCTTCACCACCCCGTACTACTGGGGCTTCACCGCCGTGGTGACCAAGAAGAGCGGCAAGGAGACGCACCTCTCGGACTTCGACGGGAAGAGGGTCGGAGTCGTCAGCGGCGCGGTCCAGGAAGCCTTCATCGCCCAGAAGATGCCCAAGGCGAAGCTCGTGAAGTTCAAGGACCAGACGGCGCTGATCTCCCAGCTGCTCTCCGGCGGCGTCGACGCGATCGTCCTCGGCGGCGCCGACGCCGACGCATACGTCAAGAAGCAGCCCGTACGCATAGCTGTCAAGCAGGACAGCCTTCAAGGCAGCGCCTTCCCACTGCGCAAGAACGGCGACCCGAAGCTCCTCAAGGACATCGACGCCCAGATCGACGCGATGATCGACGACGGCACCTACGTCAAGCTGTACAAGAAGTACTTCCAGGACCCGATCGCCGCCGACCTGATCAAGAAGCGCCCCCGCCTCGCCAAGCAGGTTGAGGGAACCGATCTGGCCCCCGCGAAGAAGTAATCACAGCGGCTGAGCGGATGTCGGCAAGGGCGGACGGGGCGACGGGCATGTCGACCCGTCCGCCCTTGCCATCCCTCCGTCAGCGCCAGGCCGCGAGGATGGGATCTGCACCGGCGACCGGGACTGATGGCTCCTACGGTGCCTGCGCGCCGACGACCCTGCGGAACAGCGCCTGGACTGCCACGGTGACATCGTCGGAGGAGCCGTGGTGGCAGGGCCCGGCGTAGGCATGGGTGAGGAAGTCCGCGGTCAACTCCACTTCGCTCACGTCGAATTCACCGGCCTTGGTGCCCTCGGTGAGGAGGGTCACCAGGACGTTGCGCGCGCCCATGGGCTCCTCGCCGCCCGTGCCCAGCTCATGGAAGAGCAGGTGATACAGCTCGTGATGGTCGCGCTCGGCGGCGACCCAGGCGGCGACCAGGCCGTCCAGACGCTCGGCCCAGCTCAGGCCCGACCGCTCCAGCAGCCGGGCGGGCCGCTCGGCCATCCGCTCCCACATCTCCGCCTGCAACGCGGTCAGCAGCTCCTGCTTGGAGGCGAAGTAGAGGTAGACGGTGCCTTTGGCGACCCCGGCCCGCGCGGCGACCTTGCTGATGGTCAGCGCCTCGTAGCCGTTCTCCAGCAGCAGGGCGGCCACCGCATCAAGGATCTGGCGGCGGCGGACGTCGGGCGGCTGGAAGCGGCCGGTGGGCGCGGTCTTGGCGGGCACGGGGTTCTCCTGGCAGGGCGGTGACCGGTGTCCGGTCAGCTGTCCTTGTCGAGGATGCCATGCGGCCTGCGGGCCCATACATGCACCGCGGCGTCCGTGCCGTGTCCTTCGTCGCGGGAGCCCTCCGCGGGCTCACAGGGTGCCTCCGTGGGAAGAGAACTGCGCGAATGACCGCTGGTCAGTAGTGTGACCGACGGTCATTCATTCCGTAAACTGCCCAGGAGACAGTGATGAGCACGAGCACCCCCGAGTACGACACCGTGATCATCGGCGGCGGCCCCGCCGGACTCACCGCGGCCCAGGCCCTCACCCGCTACCGCCACCGGTCCCTGGTCGTGGAATCCCCGTACCCGCCCCGGAACCAGGCGTCCCGCGGCGCCCACGGCATGATCGGCCTGGACTGCGCGACGCCCGCCGAGGTGCGGGACCGGGCGTGGCGGGAGCTGAACCACTACGGCCTCGCCGAGCTGCGCCGCACCACCGCCGATGATGTCGTTCCGCTCCCCGAGGGCGGCTTCCGGGTACGCCTGGCGGACGGGACGGCCGCCTGGGCGCGCACCGTGCTGCTGGCCACCGGAGTCCGCGACCTGCACCCCGAGGGCGTCGAGGGCTTCGAGGAGTGCTGGGGCCGTACCGTCATCCACTGCCCGTTCTGCATCGGCCGGGAGAACGCCGACCGCAGCTGGGCTGTGATCGCCGATGACCCCGACTACGCCGTCATGGCGGGCACCGCGTTCCGCGCCTGGTCCGGCGACGTGATCGCCATCGCGCCGCTCGACATGGACCGCGCCGACCAAGTGCGCCGCACCCTCCAGGAGGCGGGCAGCGATCTGGTCCAGGGGGACATCGCCCGACTGCACCACCACAACGGCGACCTGCACACCGTGGAACTCGCCGACGGCACCCGCATCGCACGGCAGACCCTGCTGTGGCCCCCGTCCCAGGAACAGGTCCCGCTCGTCCGCCGCCTGACCACGACACTCGGACTTGTGCGGGACGACGACGGCTTCGTCACCGTCGACGCGACGCGCCGGACCAGCGTTCCCGGGCTCTACGCCGCCGGAGACCTGACCACCCAGTGGGAACGGGGCGCCATCGAGGCCGCGGCGGCCGGCGCCGCGGCCGCCGGCGCCATCCACTTCGCCGGCCTGCACTGACCAACCGAGACCCGGAGCCCCCCATGCCCCGCCCCGCCCTCCCCATCACCGCGGCCTTCGCCGACTACATCGACCACATCGGCGACCGCACCACGATGTACGAGGCCGTCGCCGCCCACACCGGCGCCCAACGTGTCCTCTACCCCGGCAGCTACCTGGACCTCGCTCCCTCCTTCGTCTGGCCCGACGTCACCTACCTCGACTCCGACCCGCGCGCCCGCCGAGCCTTCGCCGACCCGGACCACGCCCGTCAACTGGCCGTGCACCGCAAGCGATTCCCCCAGGACCCACGGATCACTTTCCACCCCGGCGACTACACCCACACCCTCGCCACCCTGCCCGCTGAAGGCTGGGACCTGGTCATCTCCCTTTACGCGGGCCCCGTCTCCGAACACGCCACCCGGTGCCTGCGCCCCGGCGGGTGGCTCCTGGCCAACAACAGCCACGCCGACGCCGGTCTGGCCGCACTCGACCCCGCCTACCGCCTCACCGCCGCCCTCCACAGCGACCACGGGCGCTACCGCCTGGTCGCCCAGGCTCTCGACCGCTACCTCCAGCCCCGACGGTCACCCCACCCCACGCGCGAGGAACTCCGCAAACGTGGCCGCGGCATCACCTACACCCGACCCGCCGGCGCCTACCTCTTCCAGTACCGACCCACCACCTAAGCCTTGACTGGGGGAGCGGACCGAGCGCCTCACGGATCTCGACGGTGCGCGTCTCGGCACGACTTCTCGCCATCGCCCCCGAGGATCGACTGCCTCGGGGCGGTGTGTCCAGGACTGGAATGTCACGCAAGTTCTCCAGTGCCGCAAGATCCGTGGATAGTATGGCAAATTAGGACAAGACGTCCTTCCCGAAGAAGCGGCTCCATATGGGCACACATCACGGGCGAGAACTCTGGAGGCGATCGGCACTCCGTGCCCCCAGCCGGCATGCCTCGACCCGAGAGGTGCGGCGGGGCCTCACGAGGCGCATGGCCACTGCCGCGACCGCCCTTGCCCTCATCTGCGGGCTTGCGGCAACGGGCTGCGGCGGCGGCACCGCGTCCGAGGAGGGTCCCACGGCCACCGCGAGTGCGGGGGTGGGTGCAGTCGGTGTAGTCCTTCCGACGACCACGCCGTTCTGGCAAGCCTACGATGCCGCCATCCCTCGACAGGCAAAGGCGCACGGCGTCAAAGCGCTGCCCACGGTGAATTCCAATTCCGACATCAACAAGCAGATCTCCGATATCCAGACCTTTCTGGTCCAGCGCGTCAAGGGCCTCGTTGTCGGGCCACTGGATTCGGCGGCGATCCGGCCCGGCTTGCGCGCGGCTGAGGCGGAGGGAGTTCCGGTGGTGGCGGTGGACTCCGTACCGGACAGCGGCAAGGTCGCCATGGTGGTCCGCGCGGACAACCGTGCCTTTGGCCGGAAGGCATGCCGCTACCTCGGCAACGCAGTCAAGACCGGCAAGGTCGTACAGATCCAGGGTGACATGGCGTCGGTCAACGGCCGGGAGCGCACGAACTCCTTCAGCACCTGTATGGCCAAGAACTACCCCCGCATCAAGGTGCTCGACATTCCCGCTGACTGGCAGGCCGGCAAGGCCGCGGCCGGCCTGGATGCGCTGTACAACGCCAATCCGGATATCAAAGGCATCTACCTTCAGGCAGGCGGCGCATATCTGGTGCCGACCCTGTCGATCCTCAAACGCCATAACGCCCTGTTCCCCGTGGGCGACCCCAGGCACATCGCCATCGTCGCCAACGACGGCATCCCGCAGGAACTCGACGCAATCCGCAAAGGAGAGATCGACGCCACCGTCTCCCAGCCCGTCGATCTCTACGCGAAATACGCCATGAGCTACATCAAGAAGGCCATGCGGGGGGAGACCTTCTCACCAGGGCCGACAGGCCATGGCAGCACCATCGTCCGGCTGCCCAACGGACTACTTGAGGACAAGCTCCTCGCTCCGATGGTGACCAAGCGGAACGTCAACGATCCCTCGCTGTGGGGTAACCGCATCTAGGGCGTGTTCCAGGTTCGGATCATTGTTTTCGGGGAGATTAATTGTCCGGTCCCGTCGCCCTTGGCGTCACCGGGTATCGGATGCGCCGCGGTCAGTCCGCTGTCGGCCCTCTCCGTCCTGGTCCCGGCTCTTGAGCGGGGAGGGGGATGACTGGGGCGTTGTCCGGGGGAAGGCCCGTCGGTAGTTGCTGGGCGACACGCCGATCTGTTTGAGGAAGTGGTGGCGGAGGTTGTTCGCCGTGCCGAGGCCGCTGAGCTCACTGATCTTCTCGATGGGCAAGTCTGTTGATTCCAGCAGGTGTTGAGCGCGTGCCAGACGCTGGTTGAGGAGCCACTGAAGTGGAGTGGTCCCGGTGGCTGCCTGGAGTCGCCGGTGGAGGGTCCGCGGGCTGATCGCTGCGCGTTGAGCCAGATCCTCGACCGTCAGGGGTTGGTCCAGGTGTTTACGGGCCCAGTCCAGGACCGGCCCCAGGCTCGCGTCGTCGGTGGTGGGTACGGACAGGTCGATGAACTGCGCCTGGCCGCCGGGCCGGTGGGCGGGCACCACCATGCGGCGGGCCAGCTGATTGGCGACGTGTGCGCCCAGGTCGCGGCGCACCAGGTGGAGGCAGAGGTCGAGTCCGGCGGTCAGCCCGGCGCTGGTGAGGACATCGCCGTCGTCCACGTACAGCACCGAGTCGTCGACCTGTACCTTCGGGTAGCGCTCGGCGAGTTGAGCGGTGTGCATCCAATGGGCGGTGGCGCGTCGTCCGTCGAGCAGACCCGCCTCGGCGAGTGCGAAGGCGCCGGTGCACAGGGAGACCATGCGGGCGCCTGCGTCGTAGGCGCGGCGCAGGGCCGTGATCAGTGCCGACGGCAGCGGTCTGCCCTCGTCGACGCAGGGGTCGGGCACCGAGGGCACGATGACCGTGTCGGCGCCGACAAGGTCATCGAGTCCGTAGTGGGTCCGCATCGTCAGCCCGGCCCCGCTCGCAGAGCTGTCCTGCTGATGATCGCCCGTGCTGCACAGCCGCAGGTCGTACCAGGGGTCGGCCAGGTCCGGCTGCGGCTTGCCGAAGACGGTGCAGGGGATGCTCAACTCGTACAGATCCCATGAGGGGACGCCGATGTCCTCGGCCACGACCACGGCGACGGAACCAGGATTCATGCCTCGAAGGGTATGGCAGGAATTTGGTGGTTGCTGTCACCAGCGTCACTGTTCCCGGCCGTCGCACGCTGCGATCTTGGTCCTTAGGTGACCAACCGCCGCAGGCGGACGTACAGGGAGTTGTGGCATGCATTCTGATCGCCCGGGAGTAACCGTCATTGGCTTGGGCTCAATGGGCTCGGCGCTGGCCGCCGCATTGCTGGAGCGGGGCCACGAGACCACCGTGTGGAACCGCTCGGCACACAGGGCCAAGTCGCTGGTCGACCGGGGGGCTCGCCTGGCCGCGACACCCGAGGAGGCGATCGCGGCGAGTCCGCTGACCATCGCTTGCGTGCTGGACTACGAGGTGCTGCATGACGTCCTCGACCCGGTCGCCGGCTCCCTCGCGGGCAAGGTCCTGGTCAACCTCACCTCCGGTTCCCCGGAGCAGGCTCACGAGGCCGCCGCATGGGCCCGCTCACACGCCGCCGACTACCTGGACGGCGCGATCATGACCACCCCGCCGGGGGTCGGCAGCCCCGAGATGATGTTCCTCTACAGCGGTTCACACGCCGTCTTCGAAGCCCACCGTCCGACCTTGGCGACCCTGGGGGACCCCTTGCACCTGGGCACCGACCCGGGCCTGGCTTCCCTCTACGACGCAGCCCTGCTCGGCCTGATGTGGTCCACCATGACCGGCTGGCTGCACGGCACCGCGCTGGTCGGCGCGGAGAAGACACCGGCCACGGCCTTCACCCCGGTCGCGGTCCGCTGGCTGACCGCCGTGGCCGGCTTCCTGACCACCTACGCGCCCCAGGTGGACGCCGGCCGCTACCCGGGCGACGACGCCACCGTTGACGTGCAGATCGCGGCCATCGACCACCTCATCCACGCGGCGGCGGTCCGCGGCATCGACAATGCCCTGCCCGAACTCCTCAAGTCCGCCATGGAACGGACCAAGGCCGCAGGCCACGGCTCCGACAGCTACGCGAGCGTCATCGAGATCCTGAAGAAGCCGGCGGACGACAAGTGACCGTGACACCAGCAGCTACTACTCATCTCGTGCCGGACCCGATGGATCCCGCCACCACCGTGCCATGGACGGACCTTCTGGCCGCTGCCACCGACGACTGCCTGGCCACGCTCCTCAAGGGAGCCGATCAGGACTGGTCACGCCCCGCCCACGCCCTCGACTGGACCTGCCGCCAGACCCTCGACCATCTCGCCCTCGGCCTGATGGGCTACACGGGCCTGCTCATCGCCCGCCCCGACGACCGCTACATCACCCTCTTCGCCTCACTCGACCCCCAAGCCCCCATCCCCGCCTGCCTGGAGGGCCTCCGCATCGCAGCATCCCTCCTTACCTCCACCGTCCGCGACACGACCGCCGAAGCACGTGCCTGGCACCCCTGGGGCCACTCCGACGCCACCGGTTTCGCCGCCATGGGGATCACCGAACTGGCCGTCCACACCTACGACCTCACCCGCGCCCTCGGCCTGACCTGGACCCTGCCCGACGACCTCAGCACCGCCGTCCTCGCCCGACTCTTCCCCGACGCTCCGCCCGGGCACGCCCCGTCCGACACTCTGCTGTGGTGCACGGGCCGCATCCCGCTTCCCGGCCTGCCCCCGCGCACGGACTGGCAGTGGGACGGAACCGTGCGCTGATCGGCCCGCACCCTGACAGCCAGAGCCCCCCGTTCGTCGTCACCGGTTCACCGGCGAGTGGTCGGAGCTGGGTGAGCCAGGAAGGAACGTGGCGGTTTCGGCGGCCAGTTACGAAGACGTCCGGTGCAGTGCAGCCTATACAGCTCCACCGCACCGGAGGTCTTCGCCATGTTCAAGACTGAGCGAGTGTTGACTACGCTCGTGACCGATACGTCTAGCGGCCCAGTACGCCGCCGTGCTCGACCGCGCCATTGAGCCCCAGACCGGCAGGGGTCACCGAGGTGATCGGGGGCGGGGTGCCCTCCTCACGGGAGGGGTGGATCCAGACGCCGCCCGACTTGCTGTTCTCGCCGGGGGCGCCGATGGCGATGTCCGGGTAGTTGTCGCCGTTGTAGTCCCCGGCCGAGACGGCCGCGCCGAAGAGGTCGCCCGCTTCCGCGGTGCCGGGCACGCCGGCCGAGTCCTGGCTGAAGGCGGGGCCGGTCATCACGCCGGTGTGGCTCGCGGCGAGCCACAGGTACGAGCCCGCGTTCGTCTTCGAGCCGACGGCTTCGTGGCCGACACCGACGATGAGTTCATCGATGTTGTCCCGGTCGAGGTTGGCCACCGACAGGGACGCGCCGAAGTCGTCCCCGGCCTCGGCGGTACCGCCGACGTACGGCGAGGCCTGCGTGGTGCACGCGACGTTGCCGCCCAGGGTGGTGCCCTCCTTGCCGTAGGCCACCGCGATCGCACCGCCGAGGCGGTCCTCGCACAAGGTGCCGTCGGCCTCCGGGTTGGGCTGGACCAGGCCGATGGCCAGGTCCGAGGTGTGGTCCCCGTCGAAGTCGCCGGTGGCGATCGCGCTGCCGTAGTCGCTGGTGCTCCACGTGGTCGACCAGGCACCCGAGGTCCGGCTGTAGACACGGGTACCGGAGCTTTCGGTGCCCTTGAAGGTCACCGCCAGGTCGTCGGTGCCGTTGCCGTCGAAGTCGCCGGTGGCCAGGGCGCGGGCGCCACCGAAGGCGTACCCGTCGATGAGCTGGGTGTTGGTCGGCGAGCCAGAGGTGAACGGGCCCGGACGCAGCCGTGTGCTGCCACCCTCCTCACCGGAGGCGGTCAGGGCCAGGTCCTGGTCACCGTCGTGGTCGAAGTCGCCGGCCGCGATCTTCCCGCCGAGCCGGGAGAACTCCGAGTCGCCCTTGGCGGCGGTGAGGCCGCCCTTGGTGAAGCCGGATGCGGAACCCCACACGACCGTGACGGTGCCGTGGTGCTCGGTGCTGGAACTGGTGAGGGACTCGCCTGAGGCGGAGATCGCCAGGTCGGCGTAGCCGTCGCCGTTGAGGTCGGCGATGGCGACCGCCGTACCGAACAGGTCGCCCGCCTCAGAGGTGCCCGGCACCCCGGCGGAGGACTGGCTGATGACGGTGGACTTGGCAGGCCCGTTCGCGCTGCCCCACAGCACATTTACGTACCCGGCCTTGGTCTTGCCGTCGACGGTCGCCTTCGGCAGGCCGACCGCAACGTCGTCGTACCCGTCGCCGTTGAAGTCGGCACGTGTGGTCGGGGTGGCCGCGGCGGACCCCGCGAGCGGCAGGGTCAGTCCCGCGGCGGCCAGGCCCGTCACGGTAGCGATCGCTGCCATGGTTCTTACGCGCAACAGTGTCTCCGAGAAGTGCAGGGAATGATCGATTGTTCGGGCATGTGACAGACGGGCCGTACAGAAGGTTGCGCCTAGGTGGATTACAAGTGGATAGCTCCGTTCGAGGTCGAGGGTGAGGTCGTGGCGTGCCGCGCGTGCCCTGATCACCGAGAAGCAGTCTGGGGCCGGACCTGGGGGAGGGCCTGGCGCCGGGTGATGTCGAGGCGGCTGCGGCTGAGGGCGGCGCGATTGTGTTCCATCTGTCGGTGCACATATCCGGCTGCCGGGCTGTGCCCGTGCTCGGTGTCCTCGGGGAGTGGGGCGTCGGTGGTCACGGTGACGACGGCCGCGCCAAGACGTGAGTGAAGACGTGAGTGAAGACGCGAGTGTCAACTGCGGGTTGACACTCACTCAACTGTCAACCTAGGGTTGCCTCATGGTGGATTCGACTCAGATGAACAATCCCGTCCGTCTCGACGACCTCATCGAGGCGATCAAGAAGGTGCACGGCGATGCCCTGGACCAGCTCCAGAGTGCTGTCGTGGCCGCTGACCATCTCGGAGAGGTGGCCGACCATCTCATCGGCCACTTCGTTGATCAGGCCCGCCGGTCGGGCGCTTCATGGACTGAGATCGGCAAGTCCATGGGCGTTACGCGGCAGGCCGCCCAGAAGCGGTTTGTGACGAAGGATGAGCCGGCGTCCGACATGAGCCAGGACTTCGGCAGGTTCACTCCGCGGGCCAGGAGTGTCGTCGTCGCGTCGCAGAACAAGGCCCGGGAAGGGGGTCACGCGCAGATCGGCACGGGGCATCTCGTGCTCGGCCTGGTCGACGCCCCGGAGGGGCTGGCCGCACGGGTGCTCGTCGCCCAGGGCATACAGCTGGAGGCGGTCAAGGAGGCGGCTGCCGGGGCGCTGCCGGAGCCCTCCAGCGAGCCCCTGCCCGCCCTCGTGCCGTTCGACGCCCATGCGAAGAAGGCCCTGGAGCTCACTTTCCGCGAGGCGCTGCGGCTGGGCCACAACTACGTAGGTACGGAGCACCTGTTGCTGGCGCTGCTGGAGCAGGAGAACGGCGAGGGTGTGCTCAGCGGCCTCGGCGTCGACAAGACGAACACGGAGGGGCACGTGTCGGCCGCTCTGACGGCGATTCAGGAAAAGCTCCAGGAGTAGCAGTGGTGTACCCACCCGCCCCTGCCTGGGGCGGGTGGGCCTCACCGCGGTGCGGCCATCCGTCCGGCAGTCGGACGGGTGGCCAACTCCCAGTTGTGTGCCCGCGGGTGTCCACCGCACCGGCGTCCGGCGCCACCGCACCGGCGCCGGCGCCACAACACCCTCGGCACCACCGCCGAACAGCCTCCGCCCGAGCACTCGGGCCGTGCAGAATGGTGTCGGACAACTGCTGGCACGGGTGGGGGTATGGGTGCGACCGCTGGCGAAGCACGATCCGCAGCAGATCGGTCCGTTCCGGATCATCGGGCTGCTCGGTGGCGGCGGTATGGGACGGGTCTATCTCGGCCGCGCGGCGGACGGGCGGCCGGTGGCGGTGAAGACCGCGCGCTCCGAACTCGCCGACGACCGGGGCTTCCGTGCGCGTTTCGCCCGTGAGGTATCCGCGGCCCAGCAGGTGGGCGGACCGTTCGTGGCACCGGTGGTCGACGCCGCGCCGCACGACGACGTGCCCTGGATGGCGACCGAGTACGTGCCGGGTGTCTCGCTCACCGATGCCGTGCACGACTGCGGACCGCTTCCCGAGCACGCGGTGCGGCTGCTGACGGCCGGCCTGCTGCATGCCCTGACAGCGGTGCACGCGCACGGGCTGGTGCACCGCGACCTCAAGCCGTCGAACATCCTGCTCACCGCCGAGGGCCCGCGCGTGATCGACTTCGGCATCGCGCACTCCGCCGCGGACACTGCCCTGACGACGACCGGCACCGCTCTCGGCACCCCGGGGTTCATGGCGCCGGAGCAACTCGTCATGACCGGTCCCAAGGTCACGGGCGCGGCGGACGTGTTCGCGCTGGGCGGGGTGATCGTGTACGCAGCGACGGGTGGCGGCCCTTACGGGAACGCCGATCCGCAGGTCCTCATGTACCGCACCGTGCACGAGGAGCCCCGGCTCGACGAACTCACGGACGCCCTACGGGAGTTGGCGTCGGCCTGCCTGGCGAAGGATCCGGAGCGGCGGCCCGCTCTGCCCGCTCTCATGGCGCGGGTGGGCGCACCGGGCCCCTACGGCGACTGGCTGCCGGAGCCCGTCGCCTCACAGCTGCGCCGTCTGTCCGCGCAGCTCAGTGACCCCAGGTCCCCGGACATGTTCGCGCTGCGGCCCCCGGCCGGGGTGCCCGCCGACGTCCCCGACGACCAACTGCCGACCCGTACGACGGCGGACGGCGCGCCGCCCCCGCCGTCGTACGACGTGCCGCCGCCCGCGGGCACTCCCGCGCCTCCGCAGCCCGCCACTCCGTCCCCGGGCCAGTACGGTCCAGCCCTCGCCACTTCGTCTCCGGACGGGTACGGCCCAGCCCTCGCCACTCCGCCGCAGGAGCGCCACGGCCCCGCTCCGTCACCGGGGCCGCACGCCGTCCCCCCGGGCCAGTTTCCGCTCTCCCCTGGGCAGACCGTGTCCCCTGGCCGGCCCGCGTCCCCGGGCCCGAGCCGGCGCCGTGTGCTCGCCGCGCTGTCCGTCGTCGGGGTCGGAGTCGGTGGCGGGGCACTGGCCTGGGTGCTTCAGCCGGACAGCGGGGACGGCGGCAGCACGGGCGCCGGGGGCAAGCCCGGCGGCGGCAGGAATCCGTCCGGCGGCGTCAAGCCGGGCGGGAACCCTTCCGCCATCGGGACCCCCTCCGGCCGGTTGCCGAAGGAGATACGCGACAAGGGCATCGTCACCATCGGCTCGGACATCGCCTACCCGCCCATGGAGTTCGTCAGAAACGGCAAGCCCGCCGGTCTCGACGTCGACCTCGCGAACGCCCTCGGCCGTGAACTGGGCCTGCGCGTCAAGTTCGTGAACGCCACTTTTGACACCCTCCTCACCGGTCTGCACATGAACCGCTTCGACCTGGTCATGTCGGCGATGGCCGACACCAAGGGCCGTCAGGAGGGGCGCACGGACGGCACGAAGACCGGCAGCGGCGTCGACCTGGTCGACTATTTCAAGGCCGGGCTGGTGCTCGTTGTCCGCAAGGGCAACCCGGAGGGCGTCAAGGCCCCCGCAGACCTGTCCGGCAGGACGGTCGCCGTCCAGCGTGGCACGGCCGCCCGTGACCTCCTGGACCAGCTGAACAGGCAGGTCCCCAAGAAGTTGAAGATCCGGGAGTTCGACTCACCGGCGAAGGTCTACGGCGATGTCGCCAAGGGTCGGTCCACGGCCTGCCTCGACGACTTCCCGGTCGCGGCCCACACCGCCGCGACCCGCGCAGGCGGCACGGCCCTCGAACTCAGCGGTGAGCAGTTCGAACCCCTTCTCTACGGTGTAGCGGTCGCCGAGACCAACACAGCCCTGCGCGACGCCGTACGGGAAGCTCTCGACCGCCTCATTAGGAACGGCGAATACGCGAAGATCCTCAAGAAGTGGCACGTCGAGGACGGCGCGGTGGAGCGGGCGGCCGTCAACGGGGGAGCGTAGGGGGGGCGGCCGGGCACAGTCACCAGGTGGCGCGCCCTCCGCTGCCCGGCGCCGGTGGACCGACCCCCTAGGCTGCCACCCGGCACCCGCCTCTACCCAGGAGCGCACATCATGTTCGACCACGCCCCGAAGCACCCGTATCCCGACGCCTTGCGGCCGGACGAAGCACCCGCGCCGCACGCACTGCTCGCGCCGGTGATCGGGCTCCTGGGCACCTGGGTCGGCCGGGGCCGTGGCGGATACCCCACACTGGCCGAGGAGTTCGTTTACGCGCAGGAGGTCACCTTCAGCCACGACGGGCGTCCCTTCCTCCACTACGAGGCGCGCTCCTGGCTGCTCGATGCGGACGACGCCCCGCTGCGGCCGTCGGCCCGGGAAAGCGGCTGGTGGCGGCTACAGCCCGATGGGCGGGTGGAGGCATTGATCACCCAGCCCACCGGCATCGCGGAGATCTCGGTCGGCCGTGCAGGCGATGGAGTGGTCGACCTCACCACCCATGAGGTCGCTCTCACCCCCACCGCCAAGGAGGTCAACGCCACCCGCCGCCGCTACACCCTGACCGACGAGGACACTCTCACCTTTGTCCACGACCTCGCGGCGGTCGGTCAGCCGCTGCAACACCACCTTTCGGCGCAACTGCGACGCGGGGCCGGCAGCAGCTAGGCGGCGCCAGGAGGCGCATGCGCCGTTGCCGCGGACCTTTATGGCACGGCCTGGGTGCGCAGCTCGCGCTTGAGGATCTTGCCGGTGGCGTTCATGGGGAGGGTCTGCCGGAACTCGACCAGGCGCGGGTATTTGTAGCCGGCCATGGTGGCGCGGCACCAGGCCACGAGGTCGTCCTCGGTGGTCCGGGTCCCCGGTACGGCGACGACGTAGGCTTTGGCCTCCTCCCCGTGGCTGGGGTGGGGCACTCCGACAACGGCGACCATGCTGACCGCCGGGTGGGAGAGAAGCACTTCCTCGATCTCGCGCGGGTAGACGTTGAAACCGCCACGGATGATCATGTCCTTGGCCCGGTCGACGATGTAGAGCCAGCCGTCCTCGTCGCGGCGGGCCAGGTCGCCGGTGCGGAACCAGCCGTCGCGGATCACCTCGGCGGTGGCCTCGGGGCGGCGGAAGTAGCCGCTCATGACGTTATGGCCGCGGATCGCGATCTCGCCGACCTCGCCGGGCCCGACCAGGGTCCAGTCGGGGCGTACGAGTTCGACCTGGACGCCCCACACGGGCGTGCCGATAGAACCCGGCCTGGCCTCGGCGTCCGGCGGGGTGAAGGTCGCCACCGGGCTGGTCTCCGACAGGCCGTAGCCCTCCCGAAGGGTGATGCCGAAGCGGCGTGCGAACCGGCGGTGGAGCTCGACGGGCAGCGACGCGCCGCCGGAGACGGCGATGCGCAGCTGTCCGGCGATGGCCTCGGTGTCGGCTTCGGGAGCGGGGTGGTCGAGCAGCGCCCCGTACATGGTCGGCACCCCGGCGAAGAAGGTGACCTGATGGCGGCGCATCAGTGCCAGTGCACCGCGGGCGTCGAACCGCGGCATCAGTATCAGGGTCGCACCGGTGGCCAGCCCGGCGTTCATCTGCACGGTCTGGCCGAAGGAATGGAACAGCGGCAAGGTGATCAGATGGACGTCCTGCTCGGCCTTGCCGAAGAGCTTATGGCACGTCAGCGCGTTGAGTGCCATGTTGCTGTGGGTGAGTTGCGCGCCCTTGGGCTGTCCGGTGGTGCCGGAGGTGTAGAGGAGGACAGCGGTGTCCTCCGGCCCGGTGACGTGGGTGCTGAAGTCCGTGCTCTGCCCGGCGAGGGCGTCCGCAAGCGTCTGCGGGGAGTTCGGGACCGGTGGCCGGGCGTCCGCCGGCAGTGCCTCCGGCTCCGCGGTGATGAGGAAGAACTCCCGGCACTCGTCGGCTTGGGAGAAGCCGTCCCAGCCCTCGCGGCCCAGCGGGAGCTGCGGGGTGCCCTCGAAGCAGAAGTAGGCGCGGACATCCGCGTCTTGGAGGTGGTAGGCGATCTCCCGACTCTTGAGCAAGGTGTTCAGCGGGACCACGACGGCGCCCGCCTTGAGGATCCCGTAGTAGACGACCGGGAATTCCGCGATGTTGGGGCACGACAGCGCCACCTTCTCACCGCGCCGGATTCCGCGGGAGACCAGCAGGTTGGCCACCTGGTTGGCGGCGGCGTCGAGTTGGGCGTAACTGAGGGCGCGGTCGCCGGACACCACGGCGTCGCGGTCAGGCGTGGTCCGGGAGCTGTGCTCCAGCATGACGGCGAGGTTCAGCATCGGTCCTCCGTGATGTCCGTGATGTCCGTGGTGTGCGGTCGGGCCGCGTTCCGAGGGGAGCGGGGAAGCGGCCCGGCCGTGTGGTGCGGCGTCGGTCGTGGTCGTCAGACGAGCGTGTCGGCCGGCGAGGGAGCCGGGTGGCGCAGCGGGACGCCGCGCCGGCCGGGGCGGCGGTTGGGCGGCAGGCCCAGGTGGTCCAGCGTCTCGTCGGCGCCGGTCCAGTACTCGCCGATCCGGTAGAGGCGCTTGGCCTCTTGCGGGGTGGCGATGTCCCGGCCGAGTTCGTCGGCGATGCGGACGATCTGTTCGACCTGCTGGACGGAGGTGAAGCGTTCCTTGCGCGGCGACCAGAGGTTGTCCTCGATGCCGACGCGGACGTGCAGGCCCAGCGCGAGGGCGATGGTGTTCATCGGAAGCGTGGAGCGCATGATGCTCTCGATGGTGAGCACCGCGCCGTCGGGGGCGCGGCGGGCGAACTCGACGAGGTCGGCCGGGTGAACCGCGGAGGCACCGCCGCCGATGGCGACGTAGTTGAGGTTGACCGGGCCGGTGTAGATGCCGGCACGGATCAGCCGCTCGACGGTTTCCAGCTGCGGCAGGTTGGCGAGCATGAAGTGGGGCTGGATGCCGTTGGCGGTCAGCCGCTTGAGGTGCTCCAGGTAGAACGCGGGGCCCGCCTCGCTCACCAGGTCGCGGTATGCCGTGTGGAGCAGCGGGTTCTGCAGGGAGGTGCCGGCGATGTCCTCCTGGGCCAGCAGCTCGACCACGTTCATCTGGACGGTGTTGATCGCGATGGTGACCTGGTCCGGCTTCGGGTCGAGCTCGGCGAGCATGTGACGGGTGTCCCAGTCCAGCCACTTCGCCGCGTCGCCCTCCTTCTCGGGGGCGAACGAGATGGAACCGCCGACCTGAAGGATCATCTCCGGCACGGCCTCGCGCAGCCGCCCGATCATCTCGTTGAACATCGACAGCCGCTTCGAGCCGTGGCCGTCCAGTTCGCGTACGTGGATGTGGAGCAGTTGCGCGCCGGCGTTGTAGCAGTCCACGGCCTTCTGGATCTGCTCGTCCATGGTCACCGGGATGTCGTCGCTGTCGCCCGGCAGCCACTCGGGCCCGTAGGGGGCGACCTGGATGACCAGCTTCTCCTGGTTCTCGGGCAGCAGCGAGTCGTCGAGGAAGTGCATGTCGTGCCTCCGTGCGAGGGTGAAGGGGATGGTGATGAGGGGTCAGTTGGGGGTGTCGGCACGCTTCTCGCGTGCGGCGAGCTCCTCCACCAGGAGCGGTACGCCGACGTTGCAGGCGTGGACGCCCACCAGCGTGGTCAGTTGGAGGACCGTGAGAATCTCCTCGGGGGTCGCGCCGAGATCCAGCGCGGCACGGATGTGACGCCGCACACCGGGCCCGTACATGTGCGTGGCCGAGGCGTCCACGGCGATGCAGAGCAGTTCGATGAACTTCGGTTCCAGCACGCCGCTCGTCCATGGCCGCATGGCCATGGCCATGAACTGCTCGGTCCAGGCGGGATCCATCTCCCGCATGCCGTCCCAGAGCGGATTCCAGGCGCCCTGGGCCCGCATCCGGTCCACGACCGGGGTCGGCGGACGCTCCGCCGCAGGGGCAGGTGTGGCGGGGTCATGCATGGTCATGCGCGCAACTCCCTTTCGTGGGTGCCCGGAGGCGTGGCCTCCGGGACGCCGCCGGACGCGGCGGCGAGGTCCTTCTCGTAGCTGCGCGAGCCGAGCCAGAACGCGGCGCCCGCGGCGAGGCAGAACAGCGGCATCAGCGCGAGTGCCGGCCCCAGACCGAAGGCGTCCGACAGCAGTCCGGTGAGTACCGGACCGACGGCCAGCCCGAACAGGTTCTGCACCAGCGCCGCCATTCCGACCGCCGTGGCCCGCACGCTCGGGTGGACCACGTCGATCACGGCCGCCGGGGCGGTGCCGAGCGCCGCAGCCACGGGAAGCCCTGCGATCACGATCAGCGCGTACTGCCCAGCGCCCGGCCCGAGCACGCCGAAGGCGGTGAACAGCAGCCCCCACGCGCCTGCGGCGAGCGCCGCCGGGACCATCAGCCTGCGCCGCGGGCGTCGGACCGCGCACCGGTCCGCGAGGTGGCCGAAGACGATCGCGCCGACGAATCCCGCCAGTATGAACAGCGCCGCCTTCACGCCCGCCTGCGCCGAGGACAGGCCGTAGGCACGACCCAGGTAGCTCGGCAGCCAGGTGTAGAGGGTGGACAGCACCACCAGGTTGAGGGCACCGCCGAGGTAGCACCACACGGCCGTCCGCGATCGGAACAGCTCGCGCACCGTGGCCGCCAGGTCCTGTTGCCCGGAAGGAGCCCGATCCACCGTCAGCCCCTCGCCCGCGCCGGAGTCGGCTCTGCCGCCGGACGCGTCGGGAGTGCGGTAGTCGCGCACCTTCAGGAAGACCAGCGCCAGCAGCAACCCCGGCACGCCGAACGCGCCGAGCGTCACCCGCCAGCCGAACTGCCCGGCCATCACACCACCGAACAGCACCCCGAGCACCGCACCCAGCGGCCCCGCCGCCTGAAAGACGCTCAGCACGGTCGCCCGCAGTCGCTGCGGGAAGTAGCCGGAAAGCAGCGCCGCTCCCGCCGGGCCGTAGCCCGCCTCGCCCACCCCCAGCAGCGACCGGGCGGCGAAGAGCTGCGCGTAGTTCCCGGAAACCGCGCACGCCAGCGCGGCCAGGCTCCACGCACTGCCCATCGCGGCGATCGTCTTCACCCGGCCCCAGCGGTCGGCCAGCCGCGCGGCCGGCAGCGCGAAGACGGCGATCGTGACCGACACGGTGGTGACCAGAGCCCCCAGAGCGGTGTCGGACAGCCCCCACTCCTTCTTCAGATAGGGGAACGTCGACACCACGATCTGCCGGTCGATGTAGTCGGTCACCGCCAGCGCGACGACCATCAGCGCCACGCCCCAGGCGTAGCGCCGCGACACGAGATGCGCGACGGATCCCGAAGCGTCCAAAACCAGCGGTGGCTCACTGTGCCCCGGCCATCTCCTCATGCCCACCTGCCCACCTCCGGGCTCACGCCCTGTGTCGCTGCGAGTGACGGAAGACTAGGGCGGCAAGAGCGCCGATGCTTTGCCTCACGTGGCACAATGCTTGACAGTTTGTGGCACTGCCTGTGGTCCTTCGGGTGCCGACCGGGAGGTACACCAGACGTGAAGTTCCTCGTCCGCAACGCCGTGCTCACCGGCTACGTCGAGTTGGTGCGCTCGTTGGACGGCGACCTCTCGGCGCTGCTCGCTTCGGTGGGGCTGGACGCCTCCGATCTGGCCGTCCCGAACACCTGGATCCCGGTGGCCGCCGCCGCCGACCTGATGGAGCTCTCGGCCGCCGCAACCGGCCACGACGACTTCGGTCTACGGCTCGCGGAGAGCCGCAGGCTCTCGGTCCTGGGGCCGGTGGGCCTCGTCGCCCGCGAGGAGCCGGACGTCCGCAGCGCGCTCGACGTGATCATGCAAAACCAGCATCTGCACAACGAGGCGCTGCACAGCCGGATCACCGAGACCAATGGCCTGGCCACGATCGAGCTCGGCCTCAACCTGCCCACCCCGCGCCGACGCCAGGCCACCGAACTGCTCGTCGGCGCCATCCACCGCTACCTGCAAAACCTCGTCGGCAGCAGTTGGCGACCGGTCTCCGTGCTGTTCGCCCATGAGGCACCGACGGATACGACCACCCACCACCGTGTCCTGGGCCCCGCGGTCCGGTTCGGCCAGAACCTCAATGGCATCGTCCTGTACGCAAGCGACCTCGACGCTCCGAACCAGCTCTCCGACCCGCTGCTGCGCCCCTACGCCCGTCAGTACCTCGAGGCGATTGCGGCGCCCCGACCCACGGCCGACGTGGACCGCGTCCGCGAGCTGGTCGAGGCCCTGCTCCCCACCGGCCGCTGCTCTCTCCACCAGGTCGCCCACAGCCTCGGCGTCGACCGCAAGACCATCCATCGACACCTCGCGCGGTCCGGTGAGACCTTCTCCTCCTTGCTCAACTCCCTTCGCGCACAGCTCGCCCAGCAGTACGTCGGCAGCCACACCCGCCCCCTCACCCAGGTCGCCACCCTGCTGGGCTTCTCCGCACCCAGCACCTTCTCCCGCTGGTTCCGCGATGAGTTCGGCACCAGCCCGACTGCCTGGCGAGCCGCCGCAGCTCGTCAAGAACGGTCGCGGGGGTAGTCACACACGACCTGCGTGGTGATGGCAGACCGAAGCACAGCGCTTGCGGGGCCATCGGCGCGAGTGGGCGTGGTCGTATCGCGTGTCGGGGTGCAGTGGACCACGGCGCGGCCCTGGATCAGGCCGTCTTTCCCCAGTTTGGCCAGCTCCAGGTACAGCTGCTGAGGCAGCCTATGCCAGAGGTTGGCCATGCCCAGATCGATTGCCTTTGCCGGCTGACGGCCGCTGGACTCACCATCCAGCAGTGCGGCCGCGCTGGTTGGAGACGATCCGGCAGTACGGGCGCGGCCTGCTCGACGAGAGCGTGGGGGAGGGGAGCGAAGCTTCTTTCCTTCAGGTGCGGAGGTCAGGAGCAGGTTTTGAGCAGCGAAGCTGTTGCACGTCGGCCTCAGTCCGAGCTGGAGAGGGCTTCGGTGATCAAGCGGGTGGCGAAGTCGTGGTCGCCGGCGATCCGGTTGATGTGCTCCGCGAGCAGGACGGCCGTAGCTTCCAGGGGATTCATCTCAGCCTCGGTCCAGGGTCCGTACTGCGCGCGCCACAAGTTGGGGCTCAGGCCGGTGCCTGCGGCGACGAGCAGGCCGGCCATGGTGGGGATGACCTCGGGACGGAAGGTCTTGGGCATCATGCGCATCGTGGCCACAAGGGCGGGCACCGAGTACTCGATGACGTCCTTGTCGTGTTCCTCGCAGGCCGTCCGCAGCCACTTCATGCACATGTAAATGAACGTGCACGCGCCGTCCAGCAGCGCATCGACCCCCGTAGGCCCCAGGGACGCGGCGAACTGGTCGATCATTTGCTGCTGTTCAAGGTCGGTATCGGTTTTGTTGTCGTAGACGGCCTTGAGCCGAGAGTCGATCATCATGAGCGCTGCGCCCACGTCGCCGGCGGGAGCGTACTTGGGGTCACAGGGTGATGACACAGGACTCCTCCTCAGGTGTCCGCAGCAATAAGCGCAGTATGTCCGTACGGTAGCCCTCCGAGCGGCCTGCGGGCTGGCGAATCCCGATAGTGGAAACTTCGCGTTGTCTGCCGTCCGCAGAAGACCAAGCTCCTCATCCACCTAAAGGCCACTCCCAAGCAGGTCGACCTCGTGCCCGGTTGGCCCGCGACCGCCGCGTCCCGGTCCGGCATCGGCCCGGCGACCCCGTCGGGCAGCACCGGCTCGGCAGCCGGGTCGGTCGCAGTGGAGCGTCTACGACGGCCAGGTCGCGCGCGGGCCGCGGGCGGCCGCACTGCGCGCGGTGTGCTCCTGCGGCTGGAGCAGACCGGAGCACGAGCTGGACCGGGACGTGATCGGTGAGCAGGAGTTGGTCGACACAGCGCACGGTACGACGGACACCTGCGTGGAGGACGTACGAGGGTCGCGCCGGGCGACGTATCGGCTCCTGCCGTCACCGGCCTGCCGGCGGCTCAGAGGCAAGACATGCTCATGTACAGGGCTTGCTCGCCCGATGAGGGTGTGCCGTCGTAGAGCGCCATGTCCAGTCCGCAGAAGCTGAATCCCATACGCCGGTAGGCGTGGATCGCTGGGGCGTTGATGTTGGTGACCTCCAACCAGATGTGCCTGGCACCGCACTCACGGGCAAACTCGGCGGCGTGGCCCACCAGGGCACGGCCGACGCCCTGGCCCCGATGGACCGGAGCGACTTCGATGTCCTCGATGGTCATCCGCCCGTTCCACGGAGCGTAGGAGACAGCGGCGAAGCCCGCCAGACAACCGTCAGCGCCGACGGCGACAAAGGTGCGGCTGTTCGGATCCTCCTCGCCCGCAGGGCTGTCGCCGTCGTCGGTGTCCTCCGCCGGGAAGACTTTGTGGAGGGGCGGGTCCACCGGGATTTCCTGGAGGGCGAACCCGTCTTCGGTGACGGCCACGCGGAAGATGGTGCGGGTGGTGAAGGACCCATCGAGTGCATCGATGGCCTCGGTGTCCTCAGGCCGGGCAGTGCGGAACTCGTAGTCCATCTTGTCAACGGTCGTCGTCATGGCATGAACTTACGACCAATCTGACCGGCCTGGATCGGGTTTCGGGCAGCGGCGGTGCAGCGCACCGCATCGAGTGCAACAGGTGTGGCCATCGCTGGATCGCGTCTCCGGCGGATGTCTGCGTGTGTCGCTGTCCCGTCTCAATCGAATTGGTTCGCGGCTCAGATCACTGGGCGGAGATCTTATGGACGGTGGTGTCGTCCGGGTTCAGTCGTCGCCCGTCCGCGGACAGCACTTCAAGTGCGCGGAGGCGATGCCCCTGCCGACGGTCGACCAACTGGGAGTGCGCTTCACCGGGGGCGAAGAAGTGCTGTTCACCCCACTGCCGCAGCGCCACGATGACGGGGAAGAGCGCCTCGCCCTTCGACGTGAGTACGTATTCGCGGTAGGCACTGCCGTCCGAGGCGGGGACGGATTCAAGGACACCGCCGGCCACCAGGGTGCGCAGGCGCGCGGTGAGGATGTTCTTGGCCACGCCGAGGCTGCGCTGGAACTCGCCGAAGCGACGGCTTCCGTCGAAGGCGTCCCGCACGATCAGCAGGGACCACCAGTCGCCAATCGCGTCCACCGACCGGGCGACGGGACATTCGCTGTCGTCGAAACGCGTCCTGGTCACCATGGCGCCCTCACCCTCATCCATCAAACGGTTGCAACATGCTACCAAAAGCCCTACGGTCACCCCCGTCACCATTAGTAGCAAGATGAAACCAGATTCAGGGGGAACCGCCGATGCACGGCAACCGACCCGGCCACGGTCCCGGCACAGGTGAGGCGGTGTCACGGCGCCGGTGCCGCCCGCCCCGTCCCGAGGCCCGAAGCGGGGAAGGTTCCGCGCCTGCCCTGCCCCGTGGCGTCGTCATCCTGTTCGCCATCGCCTGTGGAGCGGCGGTGGCCAACGTGTACTTCTCCCAGCCGCTCCTGGTGACCATGGGACGCGACCTCGCCATGAGCCCGGCACTCGTCGGCAGCGTGGTCACCCTCACTCATATCGGATACGGGCTGGGGCTCTTCTTCCTCGTGCCGCTGGGCGACACGACCGACCGCAGACGGCTCATCGTGGCCCAGTTGCTGCTCCTGGTGGCAGCGCTGGGCGTGGTGGCCGCCGCCCACTCCGCGGCGCTCCTGCTCGCGGGCATGGCCGCGACAGGGCTTCTCGCGGTCGTCACGCAGACGCTGGTGGCCTTCGCGGCCTCACTGGCCCCACCCGACGGGCGTGGACGGGTCGTGGGTCTGGTCACCAGCGGCGTGGTCATCGGCATCCTGCTCGCCCGCACCGTATCCGGCCTCATGGCCGATCTCATGGGCTGGCGCTCCGTCTACCTCGCCTCGGCGTCGGTCACCGCTCTCCTCGCCCTGGTTCTGCACCGAGTACTGCCCCGTCACAGCGCCGCTCCGCCGGCACCCCTGCGCTACGGACAGCTTCTGCGCTCCACGATCACCCTGTTCGCACGGGAACGACTACTGCGGCTCCGGGCCCTGTTCGGTCTGCTGATCTTCGCCGCCTTCAGCACCCTGTGGAGCAGCGTCGCACTGCCGCTCAGCGAAGCCCCTTACCGCCTGCCCCACAGCGCGATCGGGGCGCTGGGGCTGATCGGTGTCGCCGGCGCCCTGGCCGCGACCACGGCGGGCCGCCTGAACGACCGCGGACTCTCCCGCCTCACCACCGGCATCGCCCTGACCCTGCTCACCGCCTCATGGCTGCCCCTGGCCTACACCCGCAGCTCGCTGTGGGCCCTGGTCCTCGGGGTGCTCCTGCTCGACCTCGCCGTGCAGGCGGTCCATGTCACCAACCAGGCCCTGATCTATGCCCTGCACCCGGAAGCGGGCAGCAGGCTGATCGGCGGCTACATGGTCTTCTACTCGATCGGCAGCGCCACTGGCGCCCTCGCCGCGACCTCCCTCTACGCGGTGGCCGGCTGGGGCGCCGTATGCGCACTGGGTGCCGCGTTCAGCTCCCTCGGGCTCATCCTGTGGGCGTTCACCCGGCACAACACCCCGGACCCCGCCCCAAGTTGACCTCTCAGTGAATGAAGCCTGAGCGTTCTCGCCGCCGGAGCTCGCGATCCCGACGGCACAGCGCGCACGCCACCACACCCGGCGGTCAACGCCCCGAGGCTGCGCGGCGAGTGACCGGTCGGATACGAGGCTGCCCGACGGTGCACTGGGTCTGCCCCGCCCCACCTCCCTGGTCGGGCGTCGACGGGGTGTGACCGAGATACGCGCCAAAGGGGCAACGGGATGATCTTGAAGCCCTGAGCATCCGTCGGCCGTCGCCATTCGGCTCAGTGTCGTTGGTGGTGATGTTCAGCATCTCCTCCTCCACACTGCTCAAGCGCCTGCGCTCGGGGTCGAGGAAGAACGCCACCTACGCCGCCTTCCGCGAGGTCGGCCGCGTGATCCGCACCGTCCAGCTCCTGCGCTGCCTCTCGGACGCGCCGCTTCGCCGACGAGTGACCGCGGCGACCAACAAGGTCGAGCCGTTCAACCGGTTCTCCCAGTGGATTGGCTTCGGCAACCTCGGTGTCATTGCCCACGAACCCGGCATCCAGCCCGAGGCGTACGACCCGGAACTCGACGTCGACTTCACCCCGCTGCGCGAGCAGGACCTGACCGCCGCCGGCCTCGGCCAGGCTGCCTGAGCCGTGAGGGAACCAGCTGGTGACGCCCTTCACGGGAGCGGGCCGGTATAGCCCAGAATCCTGCTGCTCTTCAGTGAAGATCCGACGGGACCTCGGTCAGTCGAGGCCTTCGACGATGCGGAAGTCGCGCTCGACGCCGTCGGAGAGGGCGACCAGCGCCTCCTGGTAGGCCGCACTCTCGCGCGCCGCGACGGCCTGCTCGAAGCTGTCGAACTCGACCAGGACGGTGCGCTCGGCGATTCCGGCGTCATACGCCACGACCCGACCGCCACGGACGAGGGTCCGACCGCCCCAGGGCTCGACGGCCTGACGGGCCAGCTTGTTGTAGGCAGCCAGCTTCTCAGGGTCGGAAATGGTGCGGTAGACGCTGACCCAGTAGCCCTTGGGCATGGAACCTCCAGTGTTGGGATGCGTGCATCTGACTTACGGGACTTACGGGTTGGTCTCGGACGAGCGTCGGCGGACGAGAGCGAGGCTTGTCAGCGTCGTGATCGCCATGGCGCCGATGCCGACCAGCGCCGCGGTGGTGTAGGCGCTGTCGTCGGGGAAGAGGTGGCCGGGGCCGGTGCCCGCGGCGAGGATCAGGCCGCCGATGGCGCTGCCCAGGGAGTACCCGACGCTGCGGACCACGTAGTTGAAGCTCATGGCGCTCGACGTCTCGCTCTTGGGGGTGACGGCCAGGATGACGCCGGGCATCGCGGCCGAGAAGCCGCCGACGCCGAAGCCGAGCACGCCCATCGCTGCGAACAGTTCGGCCAGGTCCGACCGGGCCGCCGCGAACAGGGCGAACCCGCCGCCGACCACGACGGCGCTGCCGGCCAGGAGCAGGGGGTCGGCGATCCGCGTCCGGACCCGCGGCGTGAGCTTGCCGGCGACGAACCCCAGCACCGAGAACGGGATGAGGACCAGCCCGGCGACGAAGGTCGTCAGCCCGAAGCCGTAGCCGGCGCCGTGCGGCGTCTGCGCGTACCGGGTGATGAGCGTGAGCAGGAGGTACATGCCGATCCCGCCGACGAACATGGCGAGGTTCGCCCCGGCGACCGCCGGGTGCCGCACCGCCCGCACATCGACCAGGGGCGTCGTGCTGCGCAGCTCGATGAAGGTCCAGACGCAGAGCAGCACCACCGCGACGACGGCGAGGCCCGCCGCCACGGCGAGGTGCCGGCTCCACAGATTCCGTTCGCCGGCGAGGAACAGCACCAGGAGCAGCGCAGCGGCCAGGACGACCGCGCCTGCCACGTCCACGTGGGCGGAGCGGCCTTCGGGGGCTTCGGGCATGGAGCGCCACGCGGTCAGGAGGGCGGCGGCGGTGACGACCAGGCCGAGGCCGTAGGCGGCCCGTACCCCGCCGAGCTCGGCGAGCAGTGCGGCCAGCGGGTAGCCGACGCCTGCCCCGATGATCGAGATCACCGAGATCAGGGCGATCACGGCCGCGCTGCGCTCCTCGGAGAGGTGGTCCCGGGCCACGCCCATCATCAGCGCCGTCAGCCCGAGCCCGACGCCCTGGGCCGCCCTGCCGGCCAGCAGCCACGCGAACGGCAGCGGCAGCACGGTGAGCGCGCCGCCGGCGACGACGACCGCCAGCGTGGCGAGGATCGTGGCCCGCCGGTGCGGGCCGGCTCCGAGCCGGCCCAGGACCGGCGTGGCGACGGCGCCGCTGAGCAGCGCGACGGTCAGCGTCCACTGCGCGCTGCCGAGCGAGACGTGGAACGAGGTCGCCACGCTGGTGATGAGCGGCGTCCCGAGGCTGGCGACCGCCGCCACGACCAGAGCGATGAACATCAGCGCGGGGACCAGCAGCCGCGCCTCGGAACGCGCCACCGGGAACGCCTTCACCGCGACCCCGCCGACCGGCTGCCCGGTCACTGCTTCGGCCCTTCGCGGTCCTGGCTTTCGAGCTCTGCCAGATGCTTCAGCGCCGGAAGGGCCGCCACCAGCGCCTCGACCTCGTCGCCGGTGAGCTCGCCGATCAACCGCTCGAACGCGTGGACGCCCGCCTGGCGCCGCGTCCGGACATAGGAGGCGCCGGCCTCGGTCAGGCACACCAGCGTGACCCGCTTGTCGGACGCGTCGCCCCGCCGCTCGACCAGGCCGGACTCCTCTATCACCCGGACCAGGGCGGTCATCGCGGGCTGGGTGACGCCCTCGACCGCGGCCAGATCGGTGATGCGCCGCGGGCCGGTCCGGTCCAGGGTGGCCAGGGTGGCGGCGGACGTCAGGCTCATGTCCCGGGGCAGGCGTCTCGCGGCCCTGGTGGCCAGGCCGTAGAGGGCTGCCCCGATGGCGGCGGACGCGCCAGGAGCGGTGTCTTGACGACTCATGCTCGAAGCATAGCAGTTTTATATTCATGGTTTATGGAAATGGTCGACTGGCGCTGGCGGCGCGCCCCTTGAGCAGGCCGGCCCGCCGGATCCGGGTCAGTGCCAGGCCCAGCAGCCGGTCGGCGCGGTCGCCCTCGGCGAGCCGGTCGCGGAAGTCGGACCGCACGCTGTGGTGGAAGCCGGGGTCTTCCAGTGGTGCCGTGGGGGCTGCCGGCCCGGGCGACCCGCACGGTCAGCGCCGGGATCTCGACTCCGGGACGGGGCTGGAGGGACATGTCAGGCTCCTGGGGGACATGGGCAGAACGCTCCCACAAGCCTGATGCAACGTCACGATCGTTGACTGTCCGTCCTCAAGATTCCCGACAGAGTCCGACCCGGAAGACCTGGCGCACATCTCGCCGTACTTGACCGAACACATCAGCCGGTTCGGCGAGTGCAGCACCCACGAACTCGGCATCCAGCCCGAGGCGTACGAGTACGACCCGAAACTCGACGTCGGCGTCACCCCGCTCCGCGAGCAGGACCTGACCGCCGCCGGCCTCGGCCAGGCCGCCTGAACCGTGAGGGAACCAGCTGGTGACACCCTTCACGGGAGCGCGCCGGTATACCCCAGAATCCTGCTGCGAGGGTCAGCCTCCAACACCGTGGCCCGGGCAGGTGATCCGATAGCGCTGCCGTGGGGACGGGGTTTGTGACCGTTCTCGTGAGCCCTCGCCGTATTTCAGAGGGATACCCCCGCTGTTCTGCCGGCAGCAGAACACCGGCCGGACCGGGCTCGACGATCACTACAGTCCCGTCTCATGACGACGATTACGACGCGTACGGTCGAGTATCCGGCCGACGGTTTGACGATGATCGGGCACCTCGCGCTCCCGGCCGGTGCCGACCGCCGGCCCGCGGTCCTGATCGGGCCCGAGGGGACGGGGCTCAGCGACGTCGAGCGCCGCCGGGCCGATGCCCTGGCCGAGCTGGGATACGTGGCGCTGGCCTTCGACCTCCACGGCGGGCGCTATCTGGACGACCCCGAGGAGATGCTGGCCCGTTGCATGCCGCTGCTCGCTGATCCCGACCGGATGCGGGGCATCGGCCATGCGGCGCTCGACGTGTTGCGCGCCGAACCGCGGAGCGACCCCGACCGGATCGCCGCCATCGGCTACGGCACCGGGGGCGCCATCGGGCTGGAACTCGGGCGCGACGGCGTCAGCCTGCGCGCGATCGGGACGGTCAACGCACTGACTACGGGCCGACCGGGCGAGGCGGCACGCATCCGCTGCCCGGTATGGGCCGGGGTCGGGTCGGAAGACCCGATCATGCCGCCCGCGCAACGGGACGCGTTCACCGCCGAGATGCAGGCCGCGGGCGTCGACTGGCGCCTCGCGGTCTACGGCGGAGCCCTGCACGCCTTCCACCACCCACCGGTCGACCACACCGTGCGCCCCGGCGTCGGCTACCACCCACAACACGCGCAGCGAGCCTGGCGCGACGTCGTCGACCTGCTCGCCGAGTGCCTGCCCGTGACGGAGGATCTGGGGCATGACCCAGGTAAGCATGCTGGCCTCGGGCACTGACAGTCCACTCCCCTCAAGTCCGCACAGTAGAAACGCATTCGGGCGGTTACTCGATCGCGGAGACGTATTCACAACTACCGCAGTAAATACCGGATTTACTGCGGCAGAGCCCCTACCGTGATCACCGCGACCTGCGGCGGGCCATTCCGGCCGCCGGGGCGAGGTGTACGCATTGACTGCGGCCGTGCTGGAAGGGCGGGACGGCGTGACGATCGAACCTGGGGGACCGAACTCGGGAGCGGAAGCGCACTTCGGTTGCCGCGCGCTCGGGTCGTACCTCTGTCCGCCCCGCCGTCGTCGTACACCGCGGCGGTCGAGCGGTACCTCACCGGCGCGGGCATCGCGAAGTCCTCCGCGCGGATCTACCGGATCTCCCTCACGACGTGGGGATGGATGCTCGCCGGCGAACCGCCGCCGACCGGACCCGCCCGCCGAGGCGCGAAACCGCCCGTCTTTCGGCTGCTGGCCAAACCCCTCACCTCACCCGACGATATCGAGGACCTGGACGGCTGGACGCTCCACCGGCTCCGTCACAGTGCCCTGACGCACGACGCGGAGGACGGCACCTCCCCCCCGATGCTGCTGGCCCGCTCCCGCCACGCCTCCGTCCGCTCCCTGGAGCGCTACGCCCGCCCCGGCGTCGACTGTGGCTTAAGCCGGCCGAACGTTCGCACCGGGATGAGCGCTTGCGAGATCCCCCGAGCCAGTGGCCGCATGCACCCTCGCCGGCCTTGCCCCGCGCGCTGACCAGGCAGCACCAAGGCGCTGCGCTCCGCGACCAGTGACACCGGGCCGCCCGGTGGCGGGGATGGCCTGCTGCCCGGCTGGATGCGCTATCCGCCCCGCACCACTGGGCTACAGCGGCCCCGGGGCCGGGGCCGCTGGGGTGTCCGTCGCCGGCGATTCCCCGGTGTGCGGGGTGGCCTTCCCGCCACCCGCAGGGCCGACACGGCCAGCAGGCACGACAGCAACGCGGCCGTCCCGCAGACCACGTAGCCGAGGGAGTAGCCCTGGCCGAGTGCGTCCCGGGCAAGGGATACCGCCTGGCCTGGTGCAGAGTCCGGCGGAACCGAGTTCACCGCCAGCGGGCCGCCGGCCTGGGCCACCTCTGCGGCAGCGGACTTCGCCGTCGGGTCAAGCGAGGAGGTCGACAGGTGGGACTGGAACGCCGAGGCGGCATGGCCGAGGGCGACCGCGCCGATGAGTGCCGGGCCGAGCGTGAAACCGAAGTCCCGGAGCAGGCTGTTCGACGCGCTGGCCATACCGGCGTACCGGATCGGCACCGTGTTCACGGCGACGGCGGTGACCGAGGCGATGCTGAACGCGTAGCCGATGCCCGCCAGGCCCAGGGGGGCGAGGTACGCGCCGAGTGAGGTCTCCCGTATGTCCAGGGTCGCCATCCAGAAGTCGCCCGCGGCCATCAGCAGCAGGCCGCCGGAGAGCAGCCAGCGCGGGTTCGCCCGCTCCAGCAGCCGTGAGATGAGCGGAGTGAGCAGCAGCGAGAACCCGCCGAGCAGGACAAAGGCCACCGAGGTCCGCAGGGGGCTCTGGTGCTGGATCACCCCGATGCGGATGCTGGTCGCATAGGCGGTGCCGAGGAAGCTGAACATCCCGACGACGGTGATGATCGAGACGATGGTGAAGGCGCGGTTGCGGAACAGGTCGAGGCGCAGCAGCGGCGTGCGGGCCCGGTGCTCCGCGAAGACGAACAGTACGAGGAACACCGCGGCAACGACGAAGGCACCGATCACCAACGGGGAGCCCCAGCCGTCGGTCGGCCCCTGGATCACCGCGTAGAGCAGGGCGAACAGGCCAATGAGGATGGTGATCTGGCCACCCGGGTCCAGTGAGCGGCCCTCCGGCGAGCTGGAGTCCTCGGCGAGCAGCCGGCAGACCAGCGCGGTGATCACGCCCAAGGCGGCGACGATCACAAAGGAAAGCCTCCACGAACCGTAGGTTCCGGAGATGCCGCCGAGAACGGGGGCGACGAAGCCGCCGGTGGAGAGCGAGGCGGTCCAGACCGCGATGCCCCGGGCCCGGTCGCGCGGTGTGTGGGTGCCGGCCGCGACCATGGCGAGCGTGGTGGGGAACAGCGCCGCGGCGCCGAGGCCGCCGAGGAGCTGGCCCGCCCACAACTGGGGGACACCCCCGGCGGTCGCCGCCACCACCTCGCCGACGGCCAGCAGTCCCGCGCCGCCGACCAGCAGCCGCTTGCGGCCGAAGAGGTCGCCCAGTACGCCGAAGGTCAGCTCCAGTACCGTCACGGGCAACAGGAACGCGTCGGAGATCCAGGTGAGTTGGGACCCGACCGGGTGCAGACTCTCCTGGAACAGGCCGTTCAGGGTCGCGGGCATGGCCAGCGCGATCTGGGCGAGACACACCGCCAGGCAGCTGGTGATCAGCGTTCCCGTACGGGCGGAGCCGGTGTGCCGGAGTCGCCGGCGGTGGTCCACAACGGCCTTGGTTCCCGGGCGGGCGCCGGAGCTGGTGCCGGGGCTGGTTCTGGGGTTGGTCATCGTCTCACTCGCTTCCATATGTCGCCGGCCCGGCCGGCCTGCCGTCCCGGTCCCGGAGCACGGCCGGAGTCGCGCTCGGCTGCCTGGCGGTCCGCGAGAGCGCGGGCCATCTGTCCGGCCAGCTTCGCGGTGCTGATCAGCACCGCACGGCTTGCCGCCGCACTCCGTCCCCGGGTCGCCGCGGATACGGCCTTCAGCAGGTACGGGGTGATTGCTGCACCGTGCACACCGTCGCGTTCGGCTTCCTGCACGGCGCCTTGGACCGCCTGCTCGATGCGGTCGCTGTCCAGCGCGTCCTCGGCTTCGATGGGCGAGGTGACGACCACCGATCCGGTCGCCCCGGCCTCCCAGTGCAGGTCGATGGCCGCGGCCAAGGTCGTGAGCTCATCGGCCCGCTGCGGATTGGGGAACCCGCTGGAGGTGCAGTAGTACGCCGGGAAGTCGGCACACCGATAGCCGATGACCGGCACCCCCAGCGTCTCCAGATATTCCAGCGTGAGCCCCACGTCGAGAATGTTCTTGGCACCCGAACACACCACGGCGACCTGACGGCGTGTCAATTCCGGTAGATCGGCGGAGATGTCGAAGGAGACCGAGGCGTTGCGGTGCACTCCTCCGATGCCTCCGGTCGAGAGCACCGGAATCCCGGCGTGGTCGGCGATGAACAGGGAAGAGGCCACGGTGGTGGCCCCGAGGCCGCCGGAGGCCAGGATCAACCCGACGTCCCGCGTAGTGGCCTTGGGAATGTGCTCGGTGCCGGCGAACCGCTCAAGTTCGCTTTCGCTCATCCCGACCACGAAGTGCCCGTCGGCAATACCGATCGTGGCGGGTATGGCGCCCCCTTCGCGCACCGCCTGGCCGATGGCGAACGCCAATTCAAGATTTCCCGGGTACGGCGGTCCGTGGTTGATGACGGTGGTCTCCAATGCCACCACCGGCTGTCCTTCCCGAAGGGCCTGTTCGACCTCATCACTCAGGCGAAGCAACTGGTGCACATCTCCTCCTTCTTCTTTCTTCCTCTTGACACGAGGGTCCGCGACCACGTTGTCGGAATTCATCCGTGGCCTTGGTGCGCGTCGAGAGTGGCGACAATGGTCGGCCCGCCGGCTGAGGTGCACCTGACGACGGGCTGACGCCCCCGGGCACGCAGTCGGGCCGCCGTGTCAGCGCCATGTCAGGCCGGCAGCAGAGCCGGGGAGCAGGGTGTGGCTGTCCGGCGTCCGTTCCGTGAATCCGGGCAAGCCAAGGAAATCCCGAAAGGAGCCCTCAGCATGCTTCCGAGCGTAGAAAGCGACGGCATCGCGGAAGCGGCACAACGGCTCTGGAATGCGCGTATGAGCAATCTGCCCTGTGCACCCATCCGCACATTGCTGGGCGCTGGAGATGTCGAGGCCGCGTATGAGGTTCAGGAAGTGAACACGCGACGCGCGCTGTCCGAGGGACGACGGCTCGTCGGCCGCAAGATCGGGCTGACCTCACCGGCAGTTCAGCAGCAGATGGGTGTCGATCAACCGGATTTCGGGGTGCTGTTCGGCGATATGGCGGTGTGCGACGCCGAGGAAATCGACCTCACGGGGTTGATCGACCCGCGTATCGAGGTGGAGGTCGCCTTCGTCCTGGAAAGCGGCCTCGCCGAGGAGTGGACGACGACGGCCGATGTGCTGCGGGCGACCGCGTATGTGGTGCCGGCGATCGAAGTGGTCGATTCGCGGATAGCCGCCTGGGACATCGAGATCGTCGACACGGTCGCCGACAACGCCTCCAGTGGCCTGTTCCTTCTGGGCGGGACTCCACGGCGTCTGGAGGGACTGGATCTGCGGGAGAGCGGAGCGGTCCTGACGGCCGGTGGCGAACTCCTGTCCGTCGGAGCCGGCGCGGTGTGCCTGGGACACCCGGTGAACGCCGTGACCTGGCTCGCCCGCCGACTGGCCAGGACCGACCACCCGCTCGCCGCCGGCGATGTGGTGCTCTCCGGTGCCCTCGGCCCCATGGTCCGCGTGGCGCCCGGGACCGTCTACGAAGCACAGGTCTCCGGGCTCGGTTCGGTACGGGCGGCGTTCGCGAAGGGAAAGCACTGGCGCGCGACCGCGCACGCTGGGCACACACCGCAGACGACGCCTGAGAGGTCGCCATGAGTGGATTGACTCCCGAGGAGAGGCTGGCCGCGCGGCTCGACGAGGCGGCGCGGCGGGGTGAGGTCACTTCGCAGCCCTCACAAGCAGCTCCGCTGAGTGTCGCGGACGCCTACGCGGTACAGGAGCTGGCCGTCGCCCGGCGGCTGGACCGCGGCGAACGTCTGGTGGGGGTGAAGATGGGCTTCACCAGTCGTCAGAAGATGGCGCAGATGGGCGTGGACGAGGTCATCTGGGGACGCCTGACCAGCGCCATGCTGATCCCGGAAGGCGACCGGATCGCACCGGACCACTACATCCATCCGCGGGTCGAGCCCGAGGTCGCGTTCCTGATCGGACGTGACATACCTGCCGGCGCACCGCCGGAGACGATCACCGCGGCGGTGACTGCCGTCGCCCCCGCCCTGGAGATCATCGACTCCCGCTATGCGGACTTCCGCTTCACGCTGGCGGATGTGGTGGCCGACAACGCGTCCGCCGCCGGATTCGTCCTCGGCGCCTGGCAGGCCGTGCCGCCGTCGCTGGACTGCCTCGGCGTGCTCCTGGAGGTGGACGGCCGGACCGCCGAGGTCGGGGCCACCGCGTCGATCCTCGGGGACCCGTGGCGTTCGCTGGCGGCCGCGGCACGGCTGACCGGGCGGGCCGGGATGCCGCTGCGCGCGGGGTGGGTGGTGCTCGCCGGCGGTGCTACCGCGGCGGTTCCGCTGCGTCCGGGGGCGCAGGTGCGTGCGGTGGTCGAGTCGCTCGGTTCGGCGTCGGTGACGGTGGCGCCGAGCTCTGCACGGCCTTAGCGGTGCGGTTCACGTCGTCGGC
This sequence comes from Streptomyces sp. bgisy130, assembly GCF_057708345.1. Classification (NCBI taxonomy): domain Bacteria; kingdom Bacillati; phylum Actinomycetota; class Actinomycetes; order Kitasatosporales; family Streptomycetaceae; genus Streptomyces; species Streptomyces sp. bgisy130. Next base: position 8,745 of record NZ_JBYISA010000015.1, on the reverse strand, counting down.
CAGCCAGGTCGGAGTGGGCATTCCCGTCTCCTCGCGGATCTGCCGTGCCCGGCCCAGCAGGTCGGCGGCGCGCTGCCGTTCGGTCCGGCAGACCGCCCCGGCCAGGGCTTCGAGGCCCATGGTCAGCAGCCACGGGTCGTGCACCGACTCGCCGGCGGCGACGGCGCGCTCGAAGCACTCCCGTGCCTCCGCCGTCTTGCCGAGGTCGACCAGCACCAGGCCCAGGCAGACCCGGGACATCCCCGCTTCCCTGGACAGGGCCATGCGTTCATAGGACTCCAGGGCGCTGGTGTGCAGGGCACTGGCCCGTTCCAGGTCCTTCTCGGCACGCACGAGGATGCCAAGACTGTTGCGGGCACTGGCGGCGGGCTCTTCGGCGCCGATCCAGGCAGCGGTGTTCAACGACTCGTGCAACAGGTCACGGGCGGCGTCCGGTTCGCCGCGGAGGATGGCCAGCCGCCCCAGGTCGGCCAGCCGTGCCGCGACCATCTCGGCCAGCCCGAGGTGCCGGGCCAGGCCGAGCCCCTCGTCGGCGAGCGCCGTCGCTTCACGGTAGCGGCCGCGGCTTTCGCTGACCGCACCGAGGCGGAACAGGGCGCGCAGGACTCCCCACTGGTCGCCGCTGCGGCGGTAATGCGTCAGGGCGTGAGTGAACAGCTCCGTGGCGCGTTCGACATCGCCCTGCCAGAAAGCACCGAGTCCGGCAACGAGGTAGGAACTCGCCAGTACCCAATGGTCGGTGGCCTCGTCCAGCCCGTCGAAGGCGCGGGCGATATGAGGGGCGGCTTCGGCGTGCTCCCCTTGGCGCATCAGCGCGTGCGCCAGAAAGGCCGAGGCCAGGGCGAGATCGGAGTCCGAGCTGCCGGCCGCGGTCCCGACGTCCAGCGCCTTGCGGCCGAGGCGTACGGCGGCGTCGAGGTCGTGTGCGTTCTGCGCGAGGTGGGACGCCCAGGCGAGCGCGAGCGCATGGACGGTGGGCGAGCATGCGCGGCCGTCCAGCTCGAGAGCGGCGAGGAGCCGCCGGGTACCGCTCTGGTGCTCGGCGCGGATCCACCAGTACCAGGCGAGCGCGCCCGCCATCCGCTGCGCCGGCTCGGCCTCCCCTCGTCCGAGCAGCCAGTCCAGGGCGGTATCGAGATTGCCCGTCTCCTGTTGCAGGGTGTCCAGCCATGCGGGCTGGTCGGGCCCGCGTACCTGTCTGCCGCCCTCTTCACCGACCGCGAGGAAGTACGCGGCGTGCCGGTCGCGTACCGTTCCGTAGTCGTCGGTGGCGTGCAGCCGTGCGGTGCCGTACTCCCGGATCGTCTCCAGCATCTCGTAACGCGCGCGGTCGCCCTTTCCCACCTCAACGGTGACCAGGGACTTGTTGACCAGCCGGTCGAGGCAGTCCCGCACGGCCGCCGCGGCCATCTCCGGCAGGTCGGCGCAGACGGCCGCTGCCGCGTCCACGGTGAAACCGCCCGAGAACACCGACAGCCGGTCGAAGACCGCTCGCTCCGCCGCGGACAGCAGCTCGTAGCTCCAGTCGACCATCGCCGCCAGGGTGCGGTGGCGCGCTGTCGCGGTGCGGGAGCCGCCCGTCAGCAGACTGAAGCGGTCGGCCAGGTCGCGGGTGATCTCCATGGGCGACATCGTTTTGGTACGGACGGCGGCGAGTTCGATCGCCAGCGGAATACCGTCCAGCCGACGGCAGATCTCCCCGGCCTGTACGGCGTTCCCTTCGGACAGACAGAAGCCGGGACTGACAGCCCGGGCACGCTCCACGAAGAGCTGCACCGCTTCGTGGCCGGCGATGGCCTCGGGGTCCTGCTCGGCCGGACCCGGGTAGCGCATGGGCGGTACGGGCAGCTGCATCTCCCCGGGGACGCCGAGCGGCTCCCGGCTGGTGGTGACGATGCGCAGCCGTCCGCAGTCCCGCAGCAGCGCTTCCGCCAGCTCGGCGACGGCCTCGACGAGGTGTTCGCAGTTGTCCAGCACCAGCAGCAGCTGCTTTTCCTGGAGGTACTGCCGCAGACGGTCGACGGCGGGCCGGACGGTACCCGGAGCGGGCGCCGCCTGCATGGTGGGGGGCGGCTGCGACCTGACGTCGAGAGCCTGAAGGATGGCGCCGGCGACCCGGTCCGGTTCGGAGACCGGGGCCAGCTCCACCACCCATACGCCGTCGGGCAGCGGCAGGTCGGCGGCGCCGGCCGCTTCCAGGGCAAGGCGGGTCTTCCCGGTCCCGCCGGCCCCGGTCAGGGTGACCAGCCGCCATGAACGGATGAACTGCCGCACCTGGCCGAGGAGGTCATGGCGTCCGACGAAGCTGGTCAAGGGGGTGCGCAGATTGCCCGTGGCGCGCGAGGCCGCGGGCGTTGCCTGGGGGACCGGCGCGGAAGCGGGTCCGAGCAGGCCCGCGTCGTGGATCAGGATCCGCTGCTCCAGCTGCTGAAGTTCCTCGCTCGGGTCGACTCCCAGCTCGTCGACGAGCTGGGCGCGGGCCTTGCGGAACACCCGCAGGGCTTCGGCCTGGCGGCCGGCGCGGTAGAGACTGGTCATGAGCAGGGCGAAGAAGTGCTCCCGGAGCGGGTGTGCCTCGGTGAGCGCGGACAGCTCCGGGATGACCTCGGCATGGCGGCCGACGGCGAGGTCTGCCTCGATGCGGCTCTCCAGGGCGATGAGCCGCAATTCGTCGAGGCGACCGGCTTCGGTCCGGGCGAAGTCCATGTCCAGGACGTCGGCGAGGGCGGGCCCGCGCCACAGGGCGAGCGCCTCGGACAGGGTGGCGGCAGCGGCCTCCGGCTCACCGGACTTCTGCGCCGTGCGTCCGGCCGCCACCAGGGCCTCGAACCGGTAGACGTCTACGTCTTCGCGGTCCACGTCCAGCGTGTAGCCGCCGCTTGCGGTGGCGATCCGCTTGCTGCCCAGCAGCGCCCGGAGCCGCGAGATCTGAGCCTGGATCGTGTTCGCCGGGTGCGAGGGCACGTCCTCATCCCAGACCTCGGCGAGGATACGGTCGGTCGAGACCACCATTCCGCTGTGCAGCGCGAGCAGGGCCAGCAAGGTCCGCTGCCGGGGCCCCTCAAGAGGAACCAGCTGTTCCGCCTCGCGCACTTCCAGCCGTCCGAGCAGCTGAACTCGCATGTGAGAAGGGTAACATCCCCGGTCAGCGGCCACTTTGTCACGCCGCATTGCTTCCGTCGGCACCGTCCGTTTCGTACAGCGGCCGGTCGCGGTAGCGGTCGACCATGCCGGGTGGTGCGAGGAGCGGCGCGGGTGACAGCTCGCGGAACTCGCGGTCGAAGTACACCAGGGGCGGCCCCTCGCTCACCCGGACGCTTTCGACCTCGCCGACGAGGATGCTGTGGTCACCGGCGTCGTACCGGGCGGATGCCCGGCAGACCAGGCTGGCCAGCGCGCTGGGCAGGACGGGAACTCCGCCCTCGGTACGGAATCCGGCCCGGGCGAACTTGTCGGCGCCGGCCTTCGCGCACCGCAGGGCCAGCGTGCGGTGCTCGGGCCGCAGCACGTTGATCGCGTACCGCTCGGCCCGCCGCAACACGTGGTGGGAGCGTGCGGACACCGCCGGGCAGAACAGCACCAGTGGCGGCGACAGGGACACCGAACAGAAGGCGCTGACCGTGATGCCCCATGCCTCGCCGTCCGCATCGGCGGTGGTCACGATCGTCACGCCGCTGGGGAAGCTGCCCAGCGCCCGGCGGAAGGAGTCAGCGTCCATCATCGGCCTCCGATGCCGTGTCCCGCTGTCCCGAACCGTCGGTGAGGCCGGCGAGGCCGTCCGGACGGCCGAGGAAGTCGAAGATCCTCTTGGTGAGGGGTTCCTTGTCGTACGCCTGGAACAGCATGCCCGCCACCCGTTCCGGTGCGCCGAAGAAGAAGCGCTCGTAGAGCGCCTGCCGTGCGCCGAAGCCCGATACGGCGGCGTCCTGGGCGAGCCGGAACAGCCCGATGCGCTGCGGGGATTCGAGGTTCTCCAACGCGAAGTAGGTGTCGATGTCACCGGCGATCGCCGAGGTCAGGTCGGCCTGGGCGGGGGTGGCCATCAGCGAACTGGAGCCGAGGAGCTGGACCAGTTCGACCAGCCGCTGGTACTGCTGCGGGAAGACGTTGCGGGCGGCGTCCAGCGGCATCCGGTCGGGCGTCATCGTGCCCCACTCGTCGGCCCTGGCGTGGGCCTCGCTCGCGGTCAGGCAGGCCTTCATCATTTCCACCACACACATCGCCTCGGCGATCTGTGCCTGTGTCTGCGGGGCGCGGTCACGCTGATTGGCGCCGGTCATCGCGCACAGCAGCCCGACCATGAACTCGGCTTTCGCGATGTTCTTGCAGACGACCTGGTGCATCATGTGGATCAGTGAATTCGTCGCGGAATGCACCGCGTTGCACGAGGACGGGTCCTCCAGCAGGAAGATCCGCTCCCAGGGGACCTCGACATCGTCGAACACGACGACAGCGTCCATCTCCTCGAACCGGGCGGAGAGCGGGGCGTCGAAGACCGGCCGGCCCGTGTCGTAGCTGTCCCGGCACAGAAAACGCAGGCCCCTGGTGGCACAGGGTATGGCGAACGCGAAGGCGTAACGGGTCGACGACGGGTCGTCCTTGAGCGAGGTGGAGGGGAACACCACCAGCTCGTCGGCCAGCGGACCGAGCGTGGCAAGGAGCCGCGCCCCACGCACCACGATGCCGCGGTCGGTGTGCCGGACGATGTGCAGGGCCACCTGTGCGCTGGGGATTCCCTGATCGGTGAGCCGTCGGTTGACCGACGGATTGACCAAGGTGTGGGTGAGCACGACATCGTTCTCCCGCAGATGGCGGAAGTACGCCTCGATATTCCGGCCGAACTCGGGGTTGACCGCGGTGAAGAACTCCGAGGCGGAAGCCAGCGCCATGAACGACGAGTTGAGATAGTCCGGCGTACGCCCCAGCATTCCGCCGCTCCACCGTGCGGCTTCGAGAAAGGCCGCGGAACGCTTGCCCAGGTCTTCCTGGGTCACGGGGCGCAGAAAGGACGTGGCGACGCGATCGCCGGACTCGGGTGAGGGAAAGGTGAGAACGTCCCGCAGCTCCGCTTCGTGCTGCCGGTCGAGCCAGGCGCCGATCGAACTCGCTCCGCGGCGCAGGGCGGGGTGGGAAGTGACGTCTTTTACGGATTCCCCGCCGAGCCAGACCTCTCTGCCGTCATTGAGGCCCTCAAGGTACTCCTGTGCAGTGCGCGCACCCATGTGGTCGATCCTCCTTCGTTGATGAGCCAGTTGTGTTACCGCGAACCCTCGGCCGGGCTGAAGGCGATGACCTTCATCTCGATCAGGAGGTGCGGGTGCGGGAGTTGATGGACGGCCACGGTGGTACGCGTGGGGCCGTCGAAGTCGAAGAACTCCGCATAGGTCTCGTTGTATCCGGCGAAGTCATTCATGCTGACGAGGAAACTGGTGACATCGACGATGTCGCCGAGACCCGAGCCGGTGGTGGCCAGGATCCGTGCGATGTTCTCGATCACCGCGCGGGTCTGTGCGCGGATATCCAGCCGCACCGTGCCGAACTCATCGGCCTCCGCGCCGATATGAGTGTTGTCCGCACGTCGTGAACTGATTCCCGAGACGAAGACGAAGTCGCCGGCCCGCCGGACGTGCGGATACCTGCCACGCGGTACCGCTTGGTCGGCGACGACGCCCTGACCTCCCTGACTACGCGTCATCGCCACGCTCTCCCTTCCGGCTACGGCCGCCTGCTGCGGCACTCCGAGGCATCACGAAGGGCCCGGCGACATCGTGTACGGCGCCGCAGTTCGCACAGGTCCGCAGTTCCGCACTGCCGTTGAACCGGTCGATGGCGGCCTTGACCTGGACCTCGATGTCCGACAGCCCGAACCATGTCTCGTTGAGCCGGTCACCGCAGCCTTTGCAGTACCAGAGGATGCAATCGGGCTCCTGCTCGGTGCGCACCCGCTGGATCACCGCTCCCCAGGTCCCGGCGGGCCGCAGCGGGCAGTGCGGGACCATCGCGGGCATCAGAAAGACATCGCCCTCGCGGACGGTCACACTCTCCATGTGTCCGTTCTCGTCCCGATAGTCGACGCGGATGTCGCCGGTGAGCTGATAGAAGATTTCATCGCTCGGGCTGATGTGGAAGTCATTGCGCGAGTTGGGACCGCGGGACACCATGAAAATGAATTGGGACCCCTCCTTCCACAACTCCCTGTTTCCCACAGGCGGCTGAAAGTGCTCGACGTTGTCGCTTATCCAGCGCCGCAGATTGAGAATGACCGGAGTTACCGCCATATTCGACCTCTCTCTCGGTTCAGCGGCCCGCCGACGCACCGGAGACCGGTGCGGGGCGAGCGGGACCTGATACACCCATCGTCAGGACCGGCCTGAGGAAGCGCTGACGTGGCACTGACATGTGACTGACGAGCGGTATCCGCCGGTCGACGGGCTCGACCCGGCCGTCACAGGTCCCGCTGGAGACGCAGACCCGCGCGCACCTGACGCCCTGCCGTGGTGTGGTGCACCTCGGTCCACTCCACGAGGAAATCGATGATCGCCAGACCGCGCCCGTGCTCATCGCTGTCCGTGCCGTCCCTGGAATGGGGCACCGCGGCCCCGGAGTCGGTGACCGAGATCAAGAGGATGTCCCCGACCCGGCTCAGGACAACCGTGGTGTCGGCGTGGCCGTGCTGGACGGCATTGACCGCGAGCTCGTCGATGACCAGCACGGCGGAGTCCCGCGCCGCTCCGGAAACGCCCCAGCGGCTGAGCACCTGCGTCGCGAAGGCGCGGCAGGTGCGCACGAACGGCTCGCGCGAGGGCACGGCGAGCACGGCCCGGGGAGCCGTCTTCCCGGCGTGATCCAAGGCCCGCCTCGGCTGGGCCGGAGCGCGCTGTACCGGGGGCGACGCCGGGCCGCTCTCCCAGCGGAGGGCATCGAGCCCGGACTCGTCCACGCGAAGTGCTGTCTTCACCGCGTCACTCGCGCGAAGTGCTGTGTTCACCGTGTTACTCATCTCCCCCGCCTCCCGGTACTCGTGCTCCTTGGATGCGGACACGAGCAATGCTTCACCGGCGGGCTGATGCGCCGCTTACCGCGCGCTGACATGCGGCATCCGCACGCTGCCCGACACGCATCAGGTTTCCCGGGGCAATCATTGTGCGTACACTGATAGTCAGTACACGGACATCCCGTCCGCCGACCTTTGGGAGGAGCCCTCTATGCGTCACCCTTCGGATTTGCGCGAACACATTGCGGTACTGGAAGCCCTTGGCGACCTCGACCGCATCGAGACGGAGGTCGACTGGAATCTGGAAGCCGCCGCGCACACGCGCTACAGCGTTGAGCGCCGTCTTCCCGCACCGCTGTTTCAGAAGGTGAGCGGTGTCGAGGAAGGCTTTCGCCTGCTCGGCTCGCCGGCCGCGCTGAGCGCCGCCCCGGACAAGCCGTTCGCCCGCGTCGCGGTGAGCATCGGCCTTCCGCCGGAGGCCACCGGCCGAGAGGTGGTGGACCACCTGGTCGCCACCTGGAGCCGCCCCGGCATCCCGCCGAAGTCAGTCAGCCGCGAAGAGGCCGAGGTCAAGCAGAACGTGCTGCTCGGTGACGACGCGGACCTGACCCGTTTCCCGGTGCCGTTCGTGCACCACGGGGACGGCAACCGCTACGCCAACACCTACGGCGTGATCATCGCCCAGACCCCGGACGGTTCGTGGACCAACTGGTCCATCGCCCGGATCATGATGGTCGACGGCAAGCACATGACCGGTCTGGTCCTGCACCCTCAGCACATCGCCCAGGTCTGGCAGCAGTGGGTCGACCTCGGCAAGCCCATGCCGTACGCCCTGGTGCAGGGCGGCGACCCGGCCATTCCGTTCATCGGCGGTGTCCCGCTGCCCGACAATGTCAACGAGGCCGACTACATTGGCGCACTGATCGATGAACCGCTCAAGGTGGTCAAGGCCGAACTGTCGGATCTGCTGGTCCCCGCCAGTGCCGAGATCGTCATCGAGGGCCATCTCTCCATCGAACGATCCGGCGTGGAGGGGCCGTTCGGCGAATACGCAGGCTACATTCCGACGGAAACCAGTCTCCAGCCGGTTTACAGCGTGGAGGCGATCACCTACCGCGACGACCCGATCTGGCCCCTGGTCGCGGAAGGCACACCCGTCGACGAGTGCCACACCTCGCAGACCATCGGCATGGCCGTCGGCGCAGTGGCCGCGCTGCGCGCAGCAGACCTTCCGGTCACCACCGTCTGGGGCTCGATGTACAGCGCCGGCCACTGGTATGCGGTGACCGTGCCCGCCGACTGGCGCGACCAACTGCCCGGCAGCACACCTGAGGAGTTCGCCCGCCGGGTCGGCGAGACCCTCTTCTCGGCCAGGTTCGGCCACTGCCTGCCGCAGGTGTTCCTGCTCGACGCCGACATCGATCCCGCCGACGAGCATGTCTTGATGTGGGCACTGGCCACCCGGGTCCACCCCGTGGACCGCAAGGTCTACTTCGAAGGCGGTCCGATCCTGCCGCTGCTCGCCTGCTACACCGAGGAAGAGCGGCATGCCGCACATGGCACCAAGGTGGTACACGAGGCGCTCCTCCCCGCACCCGGAGAGCGTCAGGTGACCTCCGATTTCGAGCACGCCTACCCCGCCGATGTGCGGGCCAAGGTGCTGGCCCGGCACCAGCGTTGACTCCGATGGGACGCGGGGGGGGGGGGGGGGGGGGGGGGGGGGGGGGGGGGGGGGGGGGGGGGGGGGGGGG
>NZ_JBYISA010000014.1:0-190676 GCF_057708345.1 Streptomyces sp. bgisy130 | reverse complement strand
GCGTCGACCACTAGCAACCGAGGCCCCGCCCTATCGGGCGGGGCCTCGCCGCACACCGACCGCCCCGCGCCGTCTCCGTGTACTTGGCGTGCACGTGAGGCGCCTCGGATCCGGAAGGGGCGCCGAGTATCGTGCGGGTTGCCTTAACGGAGTTTCGCGGACACCAACATCGGCAACCCGCACCGCCAGGTGCGGCTGAGCTTCCTGGGCTAGCGAGCGAGCGGCGAGTCAGGCGGACGGCGCTGCGTTGTCGCGCCGGCCCCCCGGGCTCGTGGGCCGGCAGTGGCGGGGCCGAGTGGAGTAGTCGGTGCGGATGGGCGGGCGCCGTAAGTCATCCGGCGAGGGGCAGGAAAGAGCAACCAGTGGTGCCTACGGACGACCGCGACCGCAACGGTTGTCCGCTGTTTCTCACTGCTTGCGGGTGAACCACGAAGCCACGCCCCGTACCGACCGAAACTGGACGAGCGTGTCCGCTATTGTCAGCTCTTGTGCCATTGAGTTGTGCGTTTGTGAACCTCAAGCCCGGCGTCGGAAAGACGACGAGTGCGGTGTGGCTGGCCCACGCGCTTCATGAGTCGGGACTGTCGCCGCTGCTGGTCGACGGGGACCCAGCCTCTTCCGCGCTGCGGTGGAGCGAGCTGGCCGGTGGCTTTCCGTTTCCGGTGATCGCACTGCCGGTGGGGGACGTCCACCGGCGCGTGAACGACTTCCTCGGCAACCGGCAGGCCGTCGTGCTCGATGCGCCCCAGATGGAGGACCATCCCCGCATCACCCGCAGCATCATGAGGTACGCCGGCGAGTGGATCGTGCCCGTGACCCCCGCCCCCATCGAACTGGACCGGATGGCACCCATCTGCGGCGAGATGGCGGACGTGCAGTCCCTGCGTGCCGAGCCGGCTCGCACGGCGGTCCTGCTCAATCGCACCAACCGTCCGGATGCCACGCGCACCGGACCCGATGCCGACGCTCGTGAGGCACTCACCGAGCGGGGTTTCGAGGTGCTGGACACCCAGATCGCGCGGCTCGACCTGTACGCCCAGTCATTCGGGAACCCGGTCCAGGCCAAGGGGTCGGCGTACATGGATTTCGCGGAGGAACTGATCAAGCGTCAGGAAGAGACATGAGCCAGCGCAAGGAAAGCTACCGCGCGGCATTGCAGCGCGGACAGGACGTTGCCGCACCCCGTCCCACCAAAGTCACCACGCTACAGAGCAGATACCTCCGGGTGACCGTCGAGGTGGATCCCGACCTGCGAGACGATCTGACGCGGTGGGTGGCATGGCCGGTCTCCTCGGCAATGGCCGCCGGCACGACCGCCCTGCGTACCCTGGCCGCCACCGTCGGCATGGTGTCTCGGCCCGGACGGTAGGCTGCCCCGCCCTTGCATGCGTTGCCGACGAGGTGACGATGTCTCCCTGGGCCCCCGTCAGGCAATAGCCCTTGCCGGGATCGGCAGGATCGTGCTGTCGCTGCCCCTCGTCCAGTGCTGCTCCGTCTGGTCACTGGAGGCGTACAGGATGACCGTGCCTCTTGGCGCGGGTCGCGTCCGTGACGACGACGCAGCGCGATTGCGGAAGGCTCGCCGGAAGCCGGGACCATCCCGCAGACGGAGGCAGTTGGCTCTCCGGGCGGTGGGCGAGCGGCAGACGAAACATTCACCGGTCAGGGGCCTCTCAGGGATGCCCCGGCGCCCGCCTCGCTGCGAATGCCCGCTGGCCTGCGTTTTTGCAGGTCAGAGGATGAATCGCCCTCGCTCCCCGTTGTGCACTTCCGCTCGGTCTCCTCGCCACCGTCGCCCTGGCAGCCGGGCGGAGCCAGTCGGTGAAAGGGCCGCTCTGGGAGTCTGGTCGAGGTCGGTCGGCATGTACCACGGCTCGGATGAGCATCAGTGGTGTGAGCAGCGAAGGCAGGGTCCGCTGACTGGCACTCGTGAGGCCCAGGAGGACCGGTGACGGCGCCGAACGCAGAGGCCGCACCGCAGCGGCAGATGTGGCCGCTGTACGCGGCCGGGTTCACCACCGCGTTCGGTGCCCATGGCGTCGCAGCCAGCCTCGGCGGTCTCTCGCCGGACGCGGTGACCTCCGTCATGGTCCTCGGTGGGCTGCTGGCCGTCTACGACGGGGCGGAAGTGCTGCTCAAGCCGCTGTTCGGCACTTTGGCGGACCGGATTGGCGCCCGCGCCGTCCTGCTCGGCGGACTGGTCGCCTTCGCTGTGGCGTCGGCACTGTACGCGCTCGCGGTCGGCCCCGGCTGGCTGTGGGCAGCCCGCCTTGGCCAGGGCGCCGCGGCCTCCGCCTTCTCACCCTCGGCCGCCGCGCTGGTCGCCCGCCTGAACCCGGCGGCCAAGCACGGTCGGGCGTTCGGTAGTTACGGCTTCTACAAGAGCATCGGTTACACCTTGGGCCCGCTGCTCGGCGGGGTCCTGATGTGGGCCGGCGGGCTGCGCCTGCTGTTCGCGGTGCTGGCAGTGCTCGGTGTGGCCGTCGCGATCTGGGCCGCGCTCGCCGTGCCGTACGTACGACCGTTGCCGCGGGCCCGGCAGACGGTGGTGGATTTGGCCAGGCGGCTGGCCGTCCCGGCCTTCTGGCGTCCGACCGCAGCCCTCGCGGGTGCGGCTGCCGCGCTGTCCGTTGGTGTGGGCTTTCTGCCGGTCTCCGGGCGGGCGGCGGGTCTGGGCACGGTGGCGACCGGCGCCGTCGTATCGGTCCTCGCGGCCTGCGGCGCGATCGTCCAGCCACGCGTCGGGCGGGCCCTGGATGCGGGGCTCATCAGTGCGCCCGGCGGCATCGGCGCCGGCCTGCTGACCACGGCCGCCGGTTTGGCCTGCGCCGTGCTGCCCGGACTGGCCGGTGTTCTGCTCGCTGCCGTATTGATCGGCATCGGTACGGGACTGATCACTCCGCTCGGCTTCGCCGCCTTGGCGGCCTCCACCCCTCAGGAGCGGATCGGCCAGACCATGGGAGCCGCCGAACTGGGGCGCGAACTCGGCGACGCGGGCGGCCCGCTGCTCGTCGCCGGTGCCGCCGCTGTGGCTACCCTCGCCTACGGCTATGTGGTCCTTGCCATTCTCCTTGCGACGAGCCCGGTCATCGCGCTTGCCCACCGCCGCCGCACGGCAGCCGCACCCACGAGTGAGGCGGAGAGGGGCAGACGCAACGGGGCGCCCTGAAGATCGGCTGGGACCGGCTTTCGCCGTGGACAGCATCAGGCGAGTCCGCCCCCTCCCGCAGCCACAGGTCCCACGACCACGAGCAGCAGCGGGCGGGCTCACCACCCTCGCAGCCGTCGCCGTAGCCTTCCCTCTCGCCCAACCTGGGCGCGTGTAGGGGGGTATCCCCCCGGAAAAGTCCGGTGGCTGCCCCCAGCGCATGGCAGGGGGATCGCGGACGATGATCCTTCTCAAGTTGCGTATGCAAGTTGAGGGGAAAATGGCATGGTCAGGCACCGGAAGCGAATCAGTCGGCGTGGGCTGCTGGGCACGGCCGCGGTGGTGGCGGTGGGAGCGGTCCTCGTTCCTGTGGCGGTCCAGGCGGCCTCGGCCGACACGGCCGGCGGGGAGCGGAACCCGGTCCGCGCACTGGAGCAGGCGGCCCACCCGCTGCGCTCGACCGAGCCCCGGGGGAACACCGCCGATCTGCGAGCCCTGGGCTCGATGGTCGGTGACGCCAAGGTGGTCGGCCTCGGCGAGGCCACCCACGGTTCCCATGAGTTCTTCGCCATGAAGGAGCGGGTCTTCCGTTACCTGGTCGAGGAGAAGGGTTTCACCACCTTCGCTCTCGAATTGAGCTGGTCCGCCGGGCTCCAGATCGACGACTACCTTCAGACCGGCAAGGGCGACGCCCGTACGTTGGCCAAGGCGGCCCTGGCCAACAGCCCATGGGATCGTGAGGAGTTCGTGAGCCTTATTGAGTGGATGCGGGTCTACAACCGCCACCACCCCGGCCGCACCGTCCACTTCATGGGCGATGACATCGGCGCCCCCGCAGTGAACGACGAGTTCTTCGGGCGGGTGACCGGCTATGTGCAGCAGAACCACCCGGAGGCGCTGGCGAGGCTCAACGAGCTCTATACCGGCCTGCGCCCGATTGACGACGTCTTCGCCTACCTGGGCAAGCCGCTCGCGGAACGGCAGCAGCTCGCCACCAAGGCACAGCAGGCGCTGGAATTGGTCAGCAGCCTGAAGGGAGCCGGTGGAGACGCCTTCGACTGGGCCGAGCAGAATGCCCGCTCCATCGCCCAGACCGCCAAGTTCCTCACCATGAACCCCAGCGACCCTAAAACGCTGCCTTCCTTCCAGCGTTTCCGCGACGAGGTGATGGCTCAGAACGTCAACTGGTGGCAGCAGCACACCGGCCGCAAGGTCCTGCTGTCGGCGCACAACGACCACGTCAGCTATGCCGCCGGAGACCCCAAGACGTATCCCAAGACGCAAGGGGCGTTCCTGCGCGAGGCGATGGGCAAGAATTACCTCCCCATCGGCTTCACCTTCGACCGGGGCTCCTTCCTGTCGAAGGACGCCGCCCTCGGCGGCGACTGGAAGAAGTTCACCGTGGGCGCCGCCGGGCCCGGCAGGAACGAGCACACCCTCGACCAGGTCCGCTACCAGGACTTCTACCTCGACGTCCGCAACGCCCCGGCCCCCGCGCGCGCCTGGCTGAACGTCGCCAGGCCCACGCTCAACGTCGGCACGCAGTTCCCCGCGAATCCGCACGACGTCGCGATCGCCAAGTCCTTCGATGTCCTCATCCACCTCCACGCAGTCCGGGAGGCCGACGAGCGGAAGCCGTGACGGGCGGTGAGCCGGTCAGGCATTTTGCAGGGCACGGAAGGAGTCGAACCAGACGGTGGTCCGTCCGACCCTTCCGTTTTCCTTCCGGACAGTGCGGTTCGCGTACAGGGGGTTGAGGATCCACGGCTGCTTGTGAGCGTCCCAGCCCGTCTGCATGGATTCGATCTGCACCACCCCGTAGGTGGCCACCGCGAGTTTCCCGGTCTCCCGGAACATCTGCATCTGCTGCGTCAGATAGTCCTTGCGGGAGGCGAACCACGGACTCATCGCGAGGAAGTCGTCCCACCTCTGCTGGGGGAAGGGCTTCTCGAACGCGTTGCCGATCACCTGCCACACGCGGGTGTTCGGGGGCACCTTGTACTTCTCGGCGTAGGCCGCCGGAATCTTGTCGCCCATGTGGGCTTCCCAATGCTGCACCAGGGAGAACTCCGTGGCGAGGAATTTCTTGCTCTTGTCGAGGCGGGACACGACGTACTGGACGTACTTGCCGGCCGCCTCCAGGGAGTCCACGTGTGGATGGATGTCGAGGCCCTCGAGCTCCGGCTTCCTGTTGACGAAGGCGACCCACCGCTCGGTGGCCGGCGTGCGGCCGTCCTTCTTGTCGAGGCGATTGAGAGCCCCCATGTACAGGCGGGTCCGGCAGCCGTGCGGGAAGTGCTTCCTGCGGTAGCCGATGACGTGGTCGGCGACGTGCTCGTAGAACACATTGAGGCGCGCGTCGCGCTCGTCCTTCTTGGTCTCGAGGAAGGGTTCGTTGCCGATGGTGAGGATGTCCATCTTCCCCATGACAGCGTCCAGCACCCGGTCCACGCGCTTCAGCTGGGCTGCCATCTCCTTGCTGCCCACCTTGGGAAGCGACTGCCCGAGCGTCAGGAAGGGGAACTTCAGCGAGAGGATCGTCGTGAAGTCGTTCCCGCTCGCGTCGAGCAGCCTGGCGATGGACTGCTGCTGGGCCGGGGCGTGGGTGTCGAGGTCGTCCGTCATCGGGACGAAGCCGCGCACCCACTTCGCCGAAAGGGCCCTCACCTGGGAGAAATTCATGTCGGAGGGATCCTCGTTGAAGTTCACCCCGAGCGCGCCGTTCGGCGCCTCGCCGGTGGGTGCGCCGCCGCCCTTCGCATTCGGCTGCGCACTCCCCTCGCCACCCGCCTGCTTACTCCCCTCGGGACTGCACGCCGCTGTGAGGAGGGCCGCGCCGGACACTCCCAGCAGCCGGCGACGCGAGGTCGGCCTCGCGAGGGAAGGTGTACCGCACCTGTCCGGCTGCGCGGACGACTCGTACCGCATTGCTGTTCTCCGTTCTGGTGACGTCGTTGCCGGCCGTCTTCCCCCACCGGCGCCATCTGTGACGCGCCGGCCGGGCGCAGATCGCTGAACTGCCCTTGCCGACAGGCAGCTTCATCCTGCGTGCGACGCCCCGGCGGCGGTCCGTGCATGATCAACGTAGTTCATCGGAGACAGAGCACCGGCTCGGCCCCTGCCGGAGTCGTCTTGTATGTGTAGATGCCTGGCAGGGGCGGCTACGGGACCGTCACTCACGTCGCGGGCTGCATCCTCTGCGGACTTCGAGTGCTTGTTACGCGGGGTGCTCAGCGTGTTCTCGTCACGGTGCGGCCTGCGTGCGCGACCATACGGACGCCGACACAGGTCGATCATCGGCGTCGTGCACAAGGGTGGGTTCTCGCCGGCCGGTAGCCCGCGTTGACTGCCGCGGGTCTGGTCAGGCGGAATTCCGGCCGGCGGGCGCCATGGCGCGCCGGCGAGCGCGGGTCGCAGTGTTCGACACCACAGAACAAACCCACGTCAAGCCGTCAAGAGCAAGCAGCCAGCAGAAGGAAACACCGAGACAGGAAGAAGGACGGACGTGTCCGGCAGCGAAAGCGAGAACCCAGTAATTCCCTCCCCGGCCCCCACGCCGACCCGGCCCAGGACGAACCGGGACTGGTGGCCGAATCAGCTGGACCTTCAGATTCTCCATCAGCACTCGTCCCGGTCCAATCCGATGGACGAGGACTTCAGCTACGCGGAGGAGTTCTCGACCCTCGACGTCGACGCCCTGAAGCGCGACGTCATCGAGGTGATGAAAACGTCGCAGGACTGGTGGCCTGCCGACTACGGCCACTACGGGCCGCTCTTCATCCGGATGAGCTGGCACGCCGCGGGAACGTACCGGATCGCCGATGGCCGGGGCGGTGGCGGCGCCGGCGCTCAGCGCTTTGCCCCCCTCAACAGCTGGCCGGACAACGCGAGCCTCGACAAGGCGCGCCGTCTGCTCTGGCCGGTCAAGCAGAAGTACGGCCGGAAAATCTCCTGGGCCGACCTTCTCGTTTTCGCCGGCAACTGTGCGATGGAATCGATGGGGTTCAAGACCTTCGGGTTCGGCTTCGGGCGAGAGGACATCTGGGAACCCGAGGAAATCTTCTGGGGACCCGAGGACACCTGGCTCGGCGATGAGCGCTACACCGGCGACAGGGAACTCACCGGCCCCTTCGGTGCCGTGCAGATGGGTCTGATCTACGTCAATCCGGAGGGGCCCAACGGCAACCCGGATCCGATGGCTGCCGCCCGCGACATCCGCGAGACATTCGGGCGGATGGCGATGAATGACGAGGAGACGGTGGCGCTCATCGTCGGCGGACACACGTTCGGCAAGTGCCATGGTGCCGTCGATCCCTCGTACATCGGCCCGGAGCCCGAAGCGGGTCCCCTTGAGCAGCAGGGCCTCGGCTGGCGGAACACGTACGGCAGCGGCAAGGGCGCCGACGCGCTCACCAGTGGGCTCGAGGGCGCATGGACCTCCGAGCCGACGAAGTGGGACAACGAGTACCTGGACAACCTGTTCCGGTACGAGTGGGAGCTGACGACGAGCCCCGCCGGTGCGCATCAGTGGACGCCCAGGGATTCCGCGGCGCAGAACACTGTGCCGGACGCCCATGACGCGTCGAAGCGGCACGCTCCCATGATGCTGACGACGGACCTCGGGCTGAAGGTGGACCCGGTCTACCGACCGATCGCGAAGAGCTTCCACGAGAACCCGGACAAGCTCGCGGTGGCGTTCGCCAAGGCGTGGTACAAGCTGCTGCACCGCGACATGGGACCCGTCTCGCGCTACCTCGGCCCGTGGATTCCCGAGCCGCAGCTGTGGCAGGACCCCGTACCCGCGGTCGATCACGAACTGGTCGCGGACGACGGCATCGCCGACCTCAAGCGCAGGATCCTCGCCTCGGGACTGTCCGTCTCCCAGCTGGTCGCCACCGCTTGGGCGTCGGCGTCAAGCTTCCGCGGCACCGACAAGCGCGGCGGGGCCAACGGCGCACGGATCCGGCTCGCGCCGCAAAAGGACTGGGAGGTCAACGACCTGCCCGAGGTGGCCGAGGTGGTGCAGACCCTCGAAGGGATCCGGCAGGACTTCAACGGCTCACAGACCGGCGGAAGGAAGGTGTCCCTCGCGGACCTGATCGTCCTGGGCGGCTGCGCGGCCGTCGAGCAGGCCGCGAAGAACGCCGGGTACGACATCACCGTCCCGTTTGCACCTGGACGCACGGACGCCTCGCAGGAGCAGACCGACGTGGAGTCGTTCGCCGTGCTCGAACCCAAGGCCGACGGGTTCCGCAACTACCTCCGGGCGGGAGAGAAGCTGTCACCGGAGACCCTCCTGCTGGACCGCGCCAGCCTGTTGACGCTGACTGCTCCCGAGATGACGGTGCTGATGGGCGGGATGCGTGCCCTGAACGCCGGCTTCGCAGGGTGCCCCCATGGCGTCTTCACGCAGCGGCCGGAGGCCCTGACCAACGACTTCTTCGCCAACCTGCTCGACATGGGCACGGAGTGGAAGGCGTCGGCCTCGGCCGAGAACGTCTTCGAAGGCCGGGATCGCGCCACGGGCGAGGTCATGTGGACCGCCACCGCCGTCGACCTCATCTTCGGTTCGCACTCCCAGCTCCGAGCCGTCTCGGAGGTCTATGCGTCCCAGGACGCGGGGGAGAAGTTCGTGCGTGACTTCGTGGCGGCCTGGAACAAGGTGATGAACCTCGATCGGTTCGACCTCGCCTGAGCCCGATGTCCCGGTCGGCCACTTGTCGGCCGGCCGGGACGTGCCCGGGTCCGGTCAGGGCGGTGACGAGCGGTTCATGCATTCATGAGGACTCCACGCGCGATCACTTGGCCACCGCGTTGCAACGGAGAGAATGAGGACAGCGATGCGGTGCTCTGGAATTGGGCCGATTTGATTCACTGAGAGGAATGTTCAGTGGAATGTCGTCCCCTTCAGGGTGTTTGCGTTACAGATGGCGCCGCCCGGCATTTCCCTGCCTGCCGAATTTTCGCCGAGATCGGCTCAATGAGTGGCATTCCCGGACCGATCAGGCGTGCTGCGACAGCGTTCCGAACCAGCCCTGTATTCCTGGGACGTTAGGTGCGGCGATGGAAGGCTGGACACGATGTTTGGGCGAAGGAAATTCCTCATGGCCGGCGCCATGGGGGGTGCGGCCATGCTTCCACTGGGTGTTCTGGGAGCGCAGAAGTATGCGTCGTCGTCCCACGGGAAAGGGTCTGCGGACACCCCGGTGACGTCAACTCCTCCGCTGGAGAAGTACGTTGACCCGCTGCCCACGCCGTTGACGGCCATCCCGGATCCTTCCGTCTATCCGGGCGCCGACTACTACGAGATCACGATGCGGCAGGGCTCGTGGCGCTTTCACCGCGACCTCAAGCCGGCAACCGTGTGGGGTTACTGGGCCAAGGACCCGCGCGATCCTCGCAAGGCGATCGGCATGGGATATCTCGGGCCGACCATCAGCGTGAACGCGGACCACCCGACGGTCGTCAAATATCGCAACAAGCTGCCGACCACCCACCTGTTCCAGTCCGTGATCGACCGCATTCGTAACGGGGACCCTCAGCTCACCCCGATGGCTCCGCCTCCCTACCGGAGCAAGCCGCCCTTTCCCGAGAATGTCAGTGTGTGGAACGTCGTCCACCAGCACGGCGGTTTTACCGCACCACAGTCCGACGGTATGCCGCTGCACTCGTTCAGCCCGGACGGCTTCCATGCCGAGTCCTACACCACCCTGGACCCGAGCCGGGTCAAACCCAACGAAGCGATCTGCGCCTATACCAACCACGAGCGTTCGTCCATGCTCTGGTATCACGATCACGGCATGGGGATGACCAGCGTCAACGTCTACGCGGGCCTTGCCGGTCTCTACCTCATTCGTGACCCCGCCGACGAGCGCCACGGGCTGCCGCGAGGCGAATTCGAGGTCCCTCTCATCCTTCAGGACCGGACCTTCGGCCGGGACGGCTCGCTCGCCTACACCATGACCGAGCGGGAAGGTGAGGACACCCCGGTCGTCAACGGGAAGGCGTACCCCTTCCTCGCCGTTGAGCCGCGACGCTACCGGCTGCGCATTCTCAATGCCTCGAACGAGCGTTTCTGGCGGCTGCGGTTCGACGTTCCGAGGACCGCACTGGCTCAGCCCAATATGCCGTTCTGGCTGATCGGCACCGACGGCGGATTCCGTGCTCCGCTGCAAATGCTGAACTTCCTGATCGGGCCGGCCGAGCGGTACGACCTGATCGTCGACTTCAGTCAGATTCCCAGGGGCACCAAGGTCACCTTGACGAACTACCACGCGCCGGTCCACTACCCCGGCATGCCCGGCCAGGGACCGGAAATCTCGGAAATCATGCAATTCCAGGTCACCAAACCGCTGTCCGGAGGCGCGGACCGGACAACGACGCCCAAGAAACTCAAACTGCCGGACGTTCCACCCATGGAGCCGAAACCGCACACGCGTCGGCGGGAATGGGTCCTGTACCAGCACAGGCTCTTCGGCACAATGACGTTCAACGCGGTGCCCTTCATGGAGCCGTCGCAGGACTTCATCAAGGCGGGCTCGACCGAGATCTGGGAGTACATCAATCCCAACCACGACGCCCACCCGATGCATGTCCACCTCGTCAACTTCCAGGTGCTGAACAGGCAGCCGATCGATGCAGCCGGCTACCAGGCGGATTACGAAAAGTGGATTGACGGTGGCCGCAAAGCGCAGGACAAACCGGTGCTGGCGAACTATCTCACCGGCCCGCCGATTCCGCCCGACCCGGACGAAGCACGGTCCTACAAGGACACGGTCAAGTCATATCCGGAGACGGTGACCAGAATCATCACCGGGGAATTCACCCCGCCGACGGACACGATCGCGTCGATCCCGGGCAGCGGCACCGCACTTCCGGCGACGTACGTCCACCACTGCCACCTTCTGGAACACGAAGACGACGACCTGATGCGCCCGTGGACGATCGTCGGCGGCGGGGGCCAGGGCGGTGCCGAGGATGGCGGTGGGCACGGCGGTGGCGGCCACGGCGACCACGGTGTTGGCGGCCAGGGCGGGGGTTACGGCCACAGCGGTCACGGCCACGGTCACTGAGGGGATCGATCGACCCGCGTGTGCCGGTCCGCCCGGGGTGCCGTGCCGCCGGCCTCATCGCGTAAGACGCTGAGGAGAACGGCGGCGCGGATCGGGCCCTGGTTCGTGGTTCGTGGTTCAGTGCGGCCGGTTGTGAGTGGGGGCTTCGGCGGCGGTTTTGAGGTCGTGCAGCCAGGCTTCGAGGCCCTGGCGGAGGAGCTTGGTCGCGGCGGGGACGTCGGCTTCGACCTCGGCGCCGGTGTGGGTCTCTTCGGTGCTCACGCGGACGCCGCCCCTGACCCTGGTGAAGTTCCACACGTGCACGCCGTCGATGCGCAGACCCTCGCCGACCGCGGGGCCGGTCCAGCGAATGCAGGAGTGGCGCTTGAGCTGCTCGACGGTCGAGGTGATTTCGAGGCTGGTGGCGGGGGTGGGGTTGGGAGGTACCGGAGTTGTCCACCGGAAGGCCGAACCCTCGCGGAACGGGCCGTGGTCGAGGCGTTCCGTGGTGGTGACGGCGTCCTGCCAGGACGGCCAGCGCTCCACGTCGGTCTGAAGTCTCCAAATGGTGCGCAGCGGCGCGTGGATCACGGTCTCGGTCCGGTAGCGGACGAGGGCCTGGGGGTTGACGCTCTCGCCGCGGCAGGTGAGGGACCTGGCGGCAGGAGAGGTGGTGGCTCCGGCCGGTGCGGCAGCGGTGCCGAGGACTCCTACGGCGACGAGCGGGACGGTGAAAAGGGCGGCGCGGATACGGGTGTTGGGGAGGCGGGTGTTGTGGGTGCGGGTGTTGGGGGTGCCGGACATGAGGTCTCCCTTGTCAGTTGGTGGGCGGGCGGTGTCTGTGCCCGGAGTGGGTGTCATCGCGTGGGAAGGCGACGGGCCCGCGCCCGGTGGAGGGCGACGATGACTGCGGCGGACGTGGCGACGGTCAGCCCGGCGAACACCGGGTGCATGTCTTTGGACAGGCTCTGCGCCCCGTCGGGCCGAACCAGCCATACGACGAGTGGGACGGCGTAGGCGGCGGCGAGCAGGGTGGCCGCCCAGCGCGCCGCCCGGTCGCGGACGAAACGGTGCGTGCCGACCAGCACGATCACCACCGGGAGGACCGCCATCAAAGCGAACTGCCCGACCACCATGACGGGGACGGCCCAGGAAGAGATGGTCACCGGCAGTGGAACGGGCCGGGCTGTGTGGGTCTGAGCTGACTCGGCTGTGGTGGCCACGGGGTTCCCCTCGTTCGGTGGTGTGCGGGGTGCGCAGCCGTACTGCGCACCCCGCACTTGGCTAGACCTTGTTTGTGTCGTTAGAAGTTATAACTCACGCGATGCGAGGGGGCAATAGATGCGTGATAACCTCTAACGTAATCTGTAAGGTGTAGCCAATTGAGTTGGGAAAGGTGGCAGGCCGTGGTGAAGGCGGACGCGGAGACGGACACGAGGACGCCGCGGGAGCGCTATCGCGCCCAGGTGCGCGCAGAGATCATGGAGCACGCCTGGGAACAGATCGCCACGGCGGGCGCCTCCGCGCTCTCCCTCAACGCGATCGCCAAGCAGATGGGATTGAGCGGCCCCGCGCTTTACCGCTACTTCGCCAGCCGCGACGAGCTGATCACCGAACTCATCCGTGAGGCATACCGGAGCCTTGGCGAGACCATCGGCGCGGCCGCCACCAACGGCGCCGACCTGGCCGGACTGGCACACGCCCTGCGCGGCTGGGCCCTGGAGGACCCCCAGCGGTATTTCCTCATCTACGGCACCCCCGTCCCCGGCTACCACGCGCCCGAGGACATCACCGGTATCGCCTCCGAGATCATGAGGAATCTGCTCGACGCGTGCACGGCGCTCGCTCCGGACGACCGCGCGGCTCCGTTCAGCGCCCACCTGAAAGACCACCGGGACTGGGCCGGAGACCACCCCGCCCCGCCCACGGCCCTCCACCGGGCCCTGGCCTTCTGGACCCGGCTGCACGGCGTGCTGTCGCTGGAACTCGCCGGCCACTTCACCAACATGGGCTTCGACCCGGCCCAGTTCTTCGCAGCCGAACTGGACGACTTGCTGGCCAAACGAGCGTGACACCGCGGTGCGATGCCTGCTCGAAGCTCAGTCATCCTGCCTGCCCCCCGCCGCCTCCGGCTCGGCCCATAACCGCCGGGCAGACCTACCGGCCGGCCCCTGCCGACCCCGCCGGTCAAGCCCTGCGCTCCGGCGGTCAGGCCCCGCGCCCACCAGCCAGGCCCTGCGCCCCGTGGGTCCGCTCCGAGATCCAGCCCGCCATCGCCCGTACGCCGACGCCGATGGCGCGCTCGTCCGGGGCGAAGTCGGGGTAGTGCGGGTAGCTGGTGGTGATGGGGGCGCTGGGGGCGCGGACGCCGAGGAAGGTGAACGTGCCGGGGACGCGGTCCAGGTAGAGGGCGAAGTCCTCGCCGCTGAAGGGAGGGAAGGCGGCGTGGAGCTCGGTAACCGCGTCCCGGCCGAGTGTGCGCCGCAGGTGGTGGGCGAGCACACGGGCGTCGCGTTCCGGGCAGACCATGGCCGGGAACGGCTCGGCGGGGAAGCTCACCCCGGCCCCCGGGTATGACGTGGCCAGGCGCTGGATGTCCTGGCGTACCTCCCGATACCGCTCCGGAGGCCAACAGCGATAGGAGACACTCACCTTGGCCTCCTGCGCCCGGGCCCGTACTGCCACGAACTCGGCCAGCGGCCCGTGGGGAGTCTGGGCGTCGGCGACGATCTGCTCAAGGTCCGCGGGAGTCTGCGGCAGTGCCACCGTGGCGAGCGCGCCGATCTCGGTGGCCAGTCGCCGCGCGGCATCGGGCGCGTCCGGCCCGGAGACAGTCACCTCCGCCTTGTCCTGGCCCGGCATCCCGAAGCCAGGGGTCACCGCGAACCGGCCGACGGGGAACGGCCCGCAGTGCAGCGCGTGGATCTCCGCCACGCGGGTGCGCTCCAGCACACCTGTGTCGATCAGTGCACGAGCCCCCGACAGGCTCTCCTCGGCAGGCTGGAAGAGGAACACCACCGTTCCCGCCAGTTGCCGGCGCAGCCGCGCCAGGACCTGTGCGACGCCGAGGGCCACCGTGGTGTGGATGTCATGCCCGCAGAGATGGGCCGGTGCCGGACCGCCCCCAACGATGTCCTTGGCCGGCACCGCATCCATGTCCGCCCGATACGCGACGGTCCGGCCCGGACACGAGCCCCGCAGGACGCCGACGACGCCGTGGCCGCCCACCCCCGTGGTGACGGCCAGCCCGGCCGCCCGCAGCTCACGGGCCACCACACCGGCGGTGCGCTGCTCCTGCCCCGGCCCCTCCGGATGCCGCTGGATGTCCCGCCGCAGTGCGATCAGCCCCCGCTCCAGGCGCGCCACCTCAGCGTCCACCGCCCTTTGCACCCCCGGCTGTCCCCACCCGCCGGCGACCGCCCTCCCGGCAGTTCCCCACACGACTCCCGCACCGGCACCCGCCGCGCAGGCCAGCAACGTACGGCGCGAGAGCGCGCGCCCCATCGAACGGTCCACTCTTCCCCCTTCGTGATCCTTCGGGTGGCCCTCCGGAGCGCAGCGTCTGACGGGCTGTTGCCTCTCGGCACTGTGCGCCGGGGCCGTCGCCGCCGGGTGAGCGGAAAGCCCGTACACGACACGATCGCCGCACGCACATACCGTTGCCTATCCGGCGGTCCACCGTTCGGGAGTGGGGGTAACCCCAGCAGCGGGCTGCCTGCCTGACCATGCAGATCGGTCGGGCGACCCGTCGGACGAGCCGTCAGGCCCTCGTCAGCCCGGCTGCCCCGCCAGACAACCTGTCAGACGCCCTGCGGGGCAGGACATCTACGCATCGTGTGCGTACCAGCGGAGTTCGACGGTGTTGCCGTCCGGGTCGCTGACGTACAGGGACTGACCCTCGCCACGGGCGCCGAAGCGCGGCCCGGGGCCGTCGAGCACGGTGAACTCGCCCGAGTCGATGACCTCCTGCCAGTCGAGGGGCTCGACGACCAGACAGAGGTGGTCGACATTGGAGCCCTCGCGGGGCCCCTGGATGAGGTCGATGATGGTCGTCGGGCTCACACGCACGGAGGGGAAGGACACCGCGCCCGCGCGCCAGTCGTCCACCCGAACGGGCTCCAGACCGAGCGGCCCGCAGTAGAAGGCGAGCGATCGCTCGATGTCGGCGACGTTCAGAACGAGGTGGTCGAAGCCGGTGACGCGCATGGCAGTTCCTCAGGGACGCGCGGGCCCCTGGCAGGGCCCGTCGGACGGTGGTCCAAGGAACGTATAACCCGGGACAGCGGGGCGCGATCGGCCGTTGGTCCTGGTCCGCCGGTACTGGTCCGCTTGGCGGAGGGGCCCCGGGGCCAGTAGGCACCCGGGGCCGAAGCTCTGGCTCAGATGGACGGGCAGGCTAGAGACCTGGTGCTGAAGGTGTGGTTTTTGCCGAGGGCTTGGCGGTGCAGGCGCCTGAGGCGCAGGTGGTGAGCCAGGAGTCGAAGTCGGCGTCGTAGCGGGTGCCGATGTCGGTGTTGTAGACGGCGTAGCCGCCGGGGTAGTCGCCGGTGCGGAAGTGTTCGAGCATGGTGGCGATGTCCTGGGGGTGCTTCTCGAACATGTAGCGGACGGCGAGGTAGCCCCAGGGGTAGGTGCGGGTCACGTCGCTGTTGTTGTAGGTGCTCTGGAACAGCGTGCTCAGCTTGTAGGTGTGTTTGCCGGCCTCGGTGACCGCCTGGGTGTTGGTGATTTTGCGGTAGCTGTACGAGATGTACTCGCCGAGGCCCTCGATCCACCAGATGTCCGGGACCGACGTCTGCTGGCCGAAGTCGCCCTTCATGTCGTCACGGGCGTCGAGGTAGTGCGTGTACTCGTGGTTGAGGTTCCAGATCCGGGCCGGGAAGCCGTTGTCGTCGCTCCTCTGGTACATGATCGACATGGGCTTGTTGTCGGGCTTGGTGGGGTCCCCGATCATGGTGATGCCACCGTTGTTGGTGTCGACGCCGAAGATGGCCCCGGCATAGGTCTGGTAGTCCTTGCGGCTGCCGAACACGACGAGATCGATGGTCGATTCGTACTGGCCGGGGATCGGGCCGTTGTTCTTCACCAGGTTCTGCACGTACGGGCCCTGGGCCAGGACGCTGGCGCAGGTGGCGTCGAGTTCCTCGGGCGTCAGGGACTGAGCCTTGACGGTGTGGTTCGCGTCGCAGCTGTGGGTGGCCGGCAGGGCCGCCTTGGTCAGCTGGTCGGACAGGTCGCAGACGCCGAAGTACGAGCAGTTGGCCTTGTCGTAGGCGTCGGCCTGGGAAGCGACGGTGACCCACAGGGGCGCGGTCGGGCCGGAGATCTTCGAGGCGTCCAGCAGGCCCTTCATGAGAGGCCGAACCTTCTCCTGGAGGGGCGCGTGCTCGACGTACCGGGCGACGTTCATCCCGGCGTTGGAGTCGAGGTAGGAGTTGTCGGTGTCCAGCATGTCCAGGTGGTCGAGGGCGAAGGTGTTGAGGGTGTCGATGATGCTGGGGTCCGCCGTGACCGCCTTGACGTAGTCGGGGTTCCAGTTCCCGCGCCAGAGCGGGGTGTAGACGTTGTTGACGGCGGCCAGCATGCTGGGGATGTCGTCGTAGGAGCTGTTGTACCCGCTCAGCACCTGCTTGTAGGTGGTCAGGTAGTGGGCCTGCTCATTGGCGCTGTCCGAGAGGGTGATGACCTCGCCCAGGACGTTGCCGTTGTCCGAAGTGACCTCCTTGGTGTGCGAGTTGGCGAAGAACGCGTCCAGGCCGCTCCGGGAGGCGGTCGCCAGGGCCGGGCCGTAGTCGCCGACATCGTCCGGGTGGTTGTACTGCACGTAATAGCCCGCGCGCAGGAACAGCACGAGCTGCCACACATGCTCCGAGTTGTTGCCGGGATACGACGTCGCCCCGCCCTGGAAGGCGTTGGCCACGGTGACCATCTGGTCCTCGCGGAAGACGTTGTTCGCGTCCTTGCCGGTGACGCTGAACAGGGTGTTGACGCAGTCCGTGGTCGAGGCCTCGATGAAGGTGACCAGTTCGGGTCCGGTGCGGCTGCCGAAGTCGGACGGGCTGCACGCCGCCGCGGCACCGTGGTCCGCGTCCTTCCGGCCATCCGCCGCAGTCGAAGAAGTGGGGGGACTCTTCGCGCTGAGCGGGGGGAGTTGGGCGACGCCGCGCGGTCGGCCCTGAAGCGCGGACCTTTCGTTCGCGCCGGCTGTCGGGCCGGTCGGAGGTACGGGGTGGGCGGCGGTCCGGGACGCGGGGACGGGCCGGTCGGCGGCCGGCGTGTGTGGCGCCGCCAGTGCCGGTGAGGCCAGCAGGCCGGCCGTGGCGAGACAGGCGGCCAGGCCGCCGGCCGCACATCTGGGCAGGGGGAAGCGGTAGCGCATCCATGCTCCTTCGTGGACAGATGCGCCTCGGGATTGAGCTGAGGCGTGAGTGGCACCTTCTCAGCGCACAGCGACCGCGACAATAAGGTGTGACATAGCACATGGGACGGGTTCGTCATAACATCCGGAAGGGATGTCCCTTGATGGTCGGCTACTGACAACTGCCGTTCTGTGGCGGTTCGTTGGTCGTAGCTGGGGGCCAGTCCTAGGGTCTGGCCACGCTCCAGGTTCGGGAGGCCCAGGTCCGGAAGTGGGGTGACTGGGCGATGAGCGCGCGGTAGGCCGCGGCGGCGGAGCCGAAGAGGGTGTCCGCCAGCTCGTCGGCAAGGCTTTCGCGGCGCCAGGCCAGTACATAGCGGCACCACAGGGGGGTGCCGACCAGCGGTTTGATGAGGACGTCGGGGATCGGCCGGAGCGTGGCCTGCACCATGGAGACGCCGATGCCTTCGGCGATCATGTTCTGTAACTGCTGCTGGTCGCCCAGGAATTCGTGCACCGCCGCCGGGGTGAATCCGGCCGCCCGGCAGGCCGCGTAGAACACTCCCGGCCAGCCGGCGCCGTCGTCCGGGGTCAGAAACCATGCGTCGTCGGCCAGGTCGGCGAGCGTCACCTCGGGGCAGTGCCGGAGCCGGTGGCCGGCCGGCAGGGCGACGAAGGAGGGTTCGGTGACGATTCCGCGGTGTGTCACGGTGGCGGAGTGCCGCAGTTCCCGGCCGGGGTAGTCCGCGGCGATCGCGGCGTCCACCTCGCCGTGCTCCAGCAGTTCGACGATCTCCGAGGACGGATACACACTGCTCACCGTGAGCGCCAGCTCGGGCAGCTGGCTGCGGAGGCGGATGAGCATGCCGGCCAGGACCGGTGAGTTGGTCGCGGCGAGGCGGAGGGGGCGGCGGGTTGTCGTCCCGTCCGGGGCGGGCCGGCGGCCGATCGCCGCGGCGCGGGCCAGTACGTCGCGGGCCTGCGCCAGGACGTCCGTGCCGTACCGGGTCAGTTCCACACCCGAGGTGTTCCGCACGAACAGCGGATGGCCGAAGTGCTGCTCGATCCGCTGGAGTTGGGTACTCATGGCCGGTTGTGAGTACCCCAGGTCCGAAGCGGCCCGGCCCACGCTCCCTGCGTCGGCGATCGCACACAGCACCCTCAGGTGCCGAAGCTCCAACTCCATAGCCCGCACTCCTCCCGTCCGCGCGGCTGCTGTCCGGACCGTCCCGTGCCACCTCGGGGCGGTGCCGGGCGCGCGGCCCTCGTCCGACTGTTCGACGTGGCATCCCACCTCATCGTTCTCCGGCCGCTCGCGCCAGAGCCGGGAGCGTCTTCGCGACGTCCGAGACCTCCAAGCGGACGCGGTGCGGACGCGGTGCGGGCGCGGTGCGGGCGCGCCAAGGGGCGGCCCGCTTCTGCGAGCCGCCCCTTGGACGGTGTCCTGCGTTCCTGGTGCGTCGGGCCGTGGGGTGTCAGTCGGCGGTGAGCGCCCGTGGGGCCTCGACCAGGACCTTCTTGCCGTCCGGGCCGGTGATCACGAGCCGTGGCAGCCAGGGGCCGTTGTGGTCGTAGGCGTGGGTGACGGCCGCCTGGTCCGTCTCCTGCTGGGTGCCGTCGCCGAAGTACCAGTGGTAGCGGTATCCGGCCGCGGGTGCCTTGCCGTCCACCGTCACCGACAGGGGCACTTCACGGCCGACGTGCGCGTGGGCGGGGACCTTCAGCTGGGCCCGGGGGCCCTGCCGGGGGAGGTGGAACCACTCGCGCAGGCTCGGGTTGAGGAGGAAGGAGTCGGCGTACTGCCGGGCGCCCTCGATGTCGGGGTGGCCGACGGCCGCGCTCAGACACTGCACCGGAGTGGCGCTGAGCTCGGGGCAGGCCCGTGTGCGCAGCGGGAACGCCGGGTCGGTCACCGGGGTGCTCCAGACCTTGGAGTCCGGGGTGAGGGCGGCATTGTCCACGGTGAAGAGTCCGTCGGCCGCCGTCGCGTACGGGCCGTCCGAGGACGCCTTGTTGGCGGCGGTCGCCGCCTGGCGGTAGGCGGCATCGGCCAGTTGGGTGTACTGCTCGTAGCGCTCGGCCACCCTGCCGAGGGCGCCCTTGCAGGAAAGCAGCCGCCCCGGGGTGATTCCCGGGACCGAGCAGCGCTTCAGCGGGATCGGGGAACTGCTGCGGCTCAGCGCGTAGTAGAAGTCGGCCACGAGCACCTTCGGGTGCCCCGGCAGGGAGTGGGCCATCTCGATCGCCGCCTGCATACCGCGTCCGCCGTATCCGACCTTCGCACCGCTGAAGTAGGGCACGTCCTTCGCCGGGTTCTCCGGGGCCGCGCCCACGCCGGAGCACTCGCGCTTGACCGCCTCGGGCAGGTTCTCCGAGCCGGGGGTGATGCCGACGCCGATGCCGAAGAAGGGGTCGAGGTCGTTGATGCACCCGTTGATCACGACCAGATCGAGGCCGTAGCCGCCCGCCCGTGCCTGTGCGCCCGCCTTCTCCAACTGGCAGAACACATCGGGCATTTGCTGGGTGACCTCGCCGAACTCCATCTCCCCGTCGCCGTCCGGGTCCTGCTTCTCCGTCGTGCGCAGACAGTCCGCGTCCTTGTTGCCCGCGGGCAGCCCGGGTGCGTCGAGCACCGCGCCGGAGATCGAGTAGTCCAGTTGCTGATGGCCCCGGCCGGTCTCCCGGCCGAGCATCTGGCCCGTCAGATAGGGGAACTTCTGGTCGTGGTCCAGGCCCTGCCCCCAGACCACGGAGTCGCCGACGGACGCCACCCGCACCGGGTCGCACCCCCGGCGTATGGTGTCCCGCCAGACCTTGCCGTAGCGGCCGGGCGCCTCGTCGCCGGAGGAGGCGGCGGTACGGGCGTCGATCTGCAAGGCGGTCTCGGTGGCCGGCACCCGGTCGAAGGGGATGTCGAACGTCGCCGTGCCCACACTGGCGTTCATGGCGAGACGCCCGCCGGCCAGCTGCTTCGCCCCCGCGCGCACCCGCCACTCCACGGTCGCTCCGTGCTTCGCCGCGGCGGGGTCGTAGACCTGTACCCGGCCGTGCACGGGGCCGCTGCACACCGGATCCGGCGTCAGGTCCACGTCGAGGACGAGGGGGAACGCCGATCCCGGCAGGGCGCTGGCCTGTGCGACGGCGGGCTGCCCGCCTAGGAGCTGGCCGAGGAGCACGGCGACCGCGCCGACCGCTGCGAAACGCCTCACCGCCCGTGCGCGAGGGGCCGGAGGGGCCACCCCCGGCCCGCACGGCGCGGGCCCCGCGCCGGTGCCCGTCCGCTGTCGCACAGCCCGCCACGACCACCCTAAATTCACGCCAACACCCCTGATTTCGCCGTCATTTCGGTGCGTGCGGAATCAGCTGGATTCCGCATCGGTAGGGATCATGACAGCCGGGAGGGCGGCATGGTCCGCGAGCGGGGTTCCATACCGAGTGAAACTGATCACTTACCTGTAGTTACGGAGTGTGGGTGGGCGCGGCGGGGCCGGGGATCGACACGTCCGCGCCGAGACGCTGGTGCGGGAGTCAGCCCGCCACGGTGTTTTCCGCGCGGGACAGGGCGACTTCGAGTACGACCAGCAGGGCGTCCCGGACCGAGCCCGTGTTGCGGGCGTCGAAGACGACGAGCGGGACGTGGTCGGAGACGTCCAGCGCCCAGCGCACCTCGTCGAGGTTGTGGTGGACCTCGCCGTCGAAGGCGTTGACGGCGACGGCGAAGGGGATGCCCTTGTGCTCGAAGTAGTCGACCGCGGCGTAACAGTCGTCCAGGCGGCGGGTGTCCACGATCACCAGACCGCCGAGCGCGCCCTCGACCACGTCGTCCCACATGAACCCGAAGCGGTCCTGGCCCGGCGTGCCGAAGAGATAGAGCTTCAGCGTCGGGTCGATGGTGATACAGCCGAAGTCCATGGCGACCGTGGTGGTGGTCTTGCCGGGGGTGTGGGTGAGATCGTCGACGCCTGCCGCGACCTCGGTGATGGCGGCCTCCGTGGTCAGCGGCCGGATCTCGGAGATCGAGCCGACGGCCGTGGTCTTGCCGACGCCGAAGCCGCCGGCGATGACCAGCTTGACCGGTAGCGGCGGCTGTTCAACCGCTGTCACGGAGTGTGCCCCGTGAGTCGGGGACGGCACGGAGACCATCGATAACCCTTCGCAGTACGGAAATGTCCTGGGTCGTGCCGGCGTCCGGGACGTGGACCGCCAGATGTCCGGCGGCGCGCAGGTCCTCCGCCAGCACCCGGACCACGTTGAGGTGCAGGCGCAGCCGCGCGGCCAGTTCCGCCACCGACTGCGGCCGTCGGCAGGCGGCCACGATGTCGTGTTGTTCGAAGGCGAGCGACCCCAGGGCGGTGAGCCCGGACGAGGTCGCCACGACCTGGGTCTCGACCGGGAGCGGGGGGCCGGTGCCGCCCCCCGCCACCCGTCCGGCGGTCAGCAGGAATGGCCGGATCGCGGGGGCACGGCCGGCCGGCTCCGACGGGCCCGGAGCGCCGCCCTCCGGCAAGCTCTCGGCCCCGCTCGGACGGGGGGAACCCCCACCCTCGTCCGGCCCTGGTCCGCCGTCCGCCATCATGATCCTCTTCTCAGCACCGGTATCCCGCCTCCGCGGAGTGGAACGGTCAGCGGGCCGGTGTGGCGCCGGCGTTCTTCTTGAGCTCCAGCACCAGCTGGGGGGTGAGCGCGCTGCCGGCCCGGTTGGCGAAGAGGGTCATCTCGTAGGCGATGTTGCCCAGCTTCGCCTCCTTCGAGGTCACCACGCCGAGGACGGCACCGCAGCCGATGGCCGACACCAGGACATGGCCGCCCTCCAAGTCGATGATGACCTTGTTGAGGCCGCCCAGACCGTAATTGCCGGAGGCGCCGGCGGCCAGACTCGTGACACCCGACACGATCGCCGCGAGCCGCTCGGAGTCGGCCTGCTCACGCAGTTGGGAGACCGCGATCAGCAGCCCGTCGGAGGACACCGCGATGGCGTCGACGACACCGGCGGTCTGGGTGGCGAACCGGTCGAGCAGCCAGGTGAAGTCGGCCGCGGCAGCGGTCAGATCCATGGGTTCCGCATGCTCGGAACCGCTCTTACCTGTCGGCGTGTTCACTGCCCGACTCCTTCCGGGGTTGCTGGTGCGTCGAGGGTTCTGAATCCCTCGGCGGCGGAGCACTCTCCTGCTCCGCCCGGCGTACGGCGGCTTCGAATTCGTCGAGTTCCGAACGGACCGCGTCGGCGTCGACCGGCGTACGCACGTCCTGGGCCGCCCGGTCGGGCGGCGGGGCGGTCATGGTGAGCGTCGCGCCCCGGACCCGCCGGCGCAGCGGGCGGGGGGCGTCGGCCGGCTGCGGCCCGTCCCCGGCGTCGGCCTGCTCCTCGTCCGTACGCTGCGGGCGGCGCCGGGGGAGCTCGCCTGGCTGCGACGGCACGGTGGCCTGCCGCTCGGGCGGGGTGGCGGGGGTCCGCACCGGCAGGGGAGTGGCCGGGACCGGCTCGGACTCGCCGGCGGTGGACTCGGGCTCGGGGGCGGTCGGGGGCGCCGACGATTCCCGGTCCCCGGTCACGTCCGCCGCCGGGGACGGGGTGCCGGCGGGCTGCACGGCCAGCAGCAGCGCGGCGGGCAGCCAGACGGTGCCGGTGACGCCGCCGCCCGGCGTACGGCTCAGGGTGACCCGGATGCCCGCGCGGCGGGCGAGGCTGCCGACCACGAACAGGCCGAGGACCTTGGTCGGTACGAGGTCGAGCCGCTCCCGGCGGATCAGCCGGGAATTCTCCTCGTCGAGCCGTTCCGCGCTCATCCCGAGGCCGTGGTCGATGATCTCGATCAGGGCGCCGCCGTCCGCGGTGATGTCGGTGCCGGGCCGGACGACCACCTCGACGGGGGCGTCGGACGGGGAGAACGAGACCGCGTTCTCCAGCAGTTCGGCGAGCAGCAGGGTGAGGTCGTCGACGATGTCGGGTCCGACGGTGACCTCGGTCTCGGACCGCAGGGACACCCGCTGGTAGCCCTCGATCTGGCCGAGCCCCGCCCGGATGACGTTGACCAGCGTGGTCGGCCGTGCCTCCACCTCGGGGTCCCGGATTCCGGCGAGCAGCATCAGACTGTCGGCGTTGCGCTGGAGGCGCACGGCGATGTGGTCGATGCGGTACATCCGCTGCAGGACGTCGGGGTCGGTCTCCTCGCGTTCCACGGCGTCGATCAGCATCAGCTGGCGTGAGGTGAGGTTGCTGACCCGGCGTCCGACGTTGCCGAACATCTCGGCGACGTTCCGGCGGCTGAGTACCTGCCGCTCCAGCAGCGCCGCGGCGGTGACCTGCACCTGGTTGAACGCCTCGGCCAGGTGGCCGATCTCGTCGCGGACCGGGACGGGGATCGGCCGCGGCCGCAGCGGGGCGCGCTCCGGCGCCTCGTCGTCCTCGACCCTGGCGAGTTCCTCGCCGGCCACGTCGACCACCTGCTCGGCGGCGCCGGTCAGGGCCGTCAGGGGACGGACCACCGAGCGCCGGACCAGCACGGAGAAGGTGAGCCAGGAGGTGAAGCCGAGCAGGGCGAGGCCGAGCATCGCCAGCGCGTTGCGCAGGGCGCTCGCGGAGAGGCTGTCGGCCTCGTCGGCGATCTCCTCGATCAGCGACCGGGTGATGTCGAGACGGGCCTCGGCCTGCCGGGTTCCGGCGGCCATCGCCTTGCGCAGCTGCTGCGGGCTCTGGCCCTGGAGGGAGCCGGGGTCGATCTGGAGCTCCGCGAACTGGGCCTCGATGCCGTTCTCCTCGGCATCGCGCGCGATCCCGCCCAGGCGCAGCACCTGGTCCGGGCCGGCGATCCGGCCGAAGCGTTCCGCCTGTTCGTCGTAGAGCTTGTGGGCGCCGACCGCGCGGGTGTACTCGGTGAGCGCGTTGGCGTCGCGGGTCTGGGCGGAGAACACCCCGCTCTCGAAGGCCGCGTGGGCGGCGTCGGCGCGCAGCACCGTGTCGAGAAGGTGGGTGACCGAGGACGACGAGGTGCCGATGAAGCGGTCCAGGCCGATGCCGTCGATCAGGTAGCCGACCGCGGCGGCGTACGCGGGGTCGATACCGGCGGCCGGGACCGAGCCCCGTTCGGCCTTGTCCCGCAGCACCGCGAGGCCCCGGATGTAGGTGAGGGCCCGCGCCTCGTCCTTCGGCAGGCCCGGTCCGAACGCGGACTGGACGGCGGCGACCTGTGCATCGGTCGCCCGCTGCGCCCGGCGGTAGTCGGCGGTGGACGGGAGCGCGGCACCGGGCCGGGCCGACTCCTGTTCCACGGACAGCAGCAGCGCCTGCCGGTGTTCGGCCTGGATGTCGTTGATGAGCCTGGTGACCTGCCCGCTGTCCCGCACCAGCTCCGCGGTCCGGTCGGCGTCCAGGGCCTTGCCCATCTGCGTGGTGACGCCGATGCCCAGCAGTACGCCGACGACCGCGACCGGCGCGATCACCAGCACATTGAGCTTCCGCCGGAACGGCCACCGGTCCAGGAGCGCGCTGGTCTGCGAACGGAACCGCGGCCTCATCGATGAACGCCGGGACCGGTCCGGTTCGTATGGCGGGTCCACTGTGTCCACAGAAACCCAGGCCTCCTTGCGATGTGCTCCTGAGCGGTGACCGAGGTGTTGTTGTTGCCGACCGCCGACTACTGGGGGGAAAGTGACGTTTGCCGATTTCGCTCCGAACGCGAACGAAAAGATTGCGCCACCTGCCCAACCGGGCGTGAACACTACCGCTTGTGCACGGGCATGCAACACAGGACGACCAATAGCCAGGCGGTATTCAATTCTTTGTCATGTTTGGCCCGTTGCCTTCCCTGTGGAGAGCCGTGCCGACCGATGGCATGATTGGCCGGATTCCGCGGGGGAGCGGGGCGCGCGGAGCGGCTCGTTCCGCACCGGGAACGTGTGCCGGAGGGATGCGTCATACGTTCCCGGAGGCGGCTGCTCCGCCGGGCACCGCCGCCCGTAACCTGTCTCCCCCACACCGACCCGTATCCTCATCCCGCCCTGCGAGGAGACCCGTGCACCCCACCCGCAAGGCGGTCGTGACCGCCGCCGCACTCCTGGTCATGGCCACCTCCGCCGGCTGTGAACCCGGCGCCGGCGCCACCGAGTCCCACCGGAACTCCTCCGCCGGGCCCGGATGCCCCACCGCCCTGGCGCGCGCCAAGCAGGCGGTCAAGAAGGCCGAAGCAATCAACGCCCCCTGGCGGGGCCCCACCACCGGACCCAAGGCCGTCCACGGCAAGTCCGTCGTCTACATAGCCCAGACGCTGACCAACCCCGGTGTCGCCGGAGTCGCCCAGGGCGTCCAGGAAGCCGCCAAGATCGTCGGATGGCACGCCCGCACCCTCAACGGCGAGGGCACGCCCGAGGGCCTGCGGGCCGCCTTCAAGCAGGCGCTGCGCCTCAAGCCGGATGGCATCGTCATCGGTGGTTTTGACCTCGGGACGACCCCGGCAGAGGTCAAGAAGGCGAATTCTGAGGGAATTCCGCTGATCGGCTGGCATGCCGCCCCGGCCCCCGGCCCCAGCAAGGATCCGAAGCTCTTCAGCAACGTCACCTCCCGGGTCGAGGATGTCGCGAAGATCAGTGCCGACTGGATCATCGCCCGGTCCAACGGGCGCGCGGGCGTCGTCCTGTTCACCGACGCCACGGTCCCGTTCGCGAAGCGCAAGTCCGATCTGATCAAGAAGGAACTCGCCACCTGCTCCGGCACCAAGCTGCTGAGCTACACCAACATGCCCATTCCCGAGGTCAACCGCCGGTCCCTCAAGGAAGTCCGCTCCCTGCTGTCCCGCTTCGGCCGCAAGTGGACCTACTCCGCCGCCATCAACGACCTGTACTTCCAGCACGCCGCGCCCGCGCTGCGCGCCGCGGGCAAGGACGGCGCCGACGCCCCGTTCAACATCGGTGCCGGTGACGGCGATCCATCGGCCTTCCAGCGGGTCAACGGCAAGGAGTTCCAGACCGCCACCGTGCCCGAGCCGCTCTCCGAACAGGGCTGGCAGATCGTCGACGAGTTCAACCGCGCCTTCACCGGCGCCCCGGACAGCGGGTACGTCGCCCCCGTCCACATCGCCACGGCCGGCAACAGCGGCGGCGCGCTGTCCTGGGACTCCGAGGGCTACCGCCAGGCGTACCGCAAGATCTGGGGCGACTGACGTTCCCCGGCGGGGCGCGCGGCTTCCCGGGCCGCGCCCATGTCCCGTCGGCGGATGGTCACTTGGGGATGGTCGAGGCGACATCGTCCAGTGTCGCCTCGGTGACCAGGCCGGTGTCCTCCAGTACGTCCATGTGGTCCTGGACGGTGTTGTTGGTCTGAGTGGCCAGCCGCCGGATGAGGGTGTTCTTGGTGGTGGCGCGGACCTCGCCGATGGTGATGAAGATCTTGCCGTGCGAAGCGCGGAGCAGGTCCACGAAGAGCTGGTCGAACGCCTGGCCCCGGGCGTCCTTCAACTGGTCCACCCAGCCCTGCTGTTCGGCGCTGGCCTCGTCGGGGATGGGCACGCTCAGCGCCTCGGAGTCCTCACGGGCCAGCTGGTCGAGTTTGCTGTGCCCCTCCAGCAGGTGCATACCGGCGCGCTTGATGGCCTCGCTCGATGCGTGCGTCTGCGCGAGCCGGCCCGCCGGCATCTCCCACAGCCCGGCCTGCCGGACCTTGGTGAGGAAGGTCTTGTCCAGGGCGCTGAGCGGGCCCGCATTACCTCCCTGAGGCCCGGCCGGGGCCGCGTTCGCGGCCGGCAGATGGGCCGAGTGCGACTCTTCCGCGGAGCTGTTTCTCTGGGCGAGCCACACGGATACGCTCGCGATGACCGCGAGAAGAGCGACCGCGCCGGCTATCAGACGGCCACGGTTCGAGTTGGACTGGGCTTTCCGCGCATGAGATTTCATCGTGCCTCCTGAGTGCGCGCGAGGGTCGCCGGAGCGCTGTCGCCCATGGGGCTGTTGGGGCACGGTCACGCTAACGTTTGCATTGAGCAAAGAAGGCGATTCAGTGACGATGCGCAAATCCCTGGGGCGTCTGGCGACGATGAGCTACCATGCCGCGCCTTCCGGCGTCTCGTGACGACGCGGGAAGAATCCGGGCGGTAGAAAGGGGAGATGGCGGAGCGCATGACCCCCACGGGGGGCACGGATGATGTGGATGCGGTGACCCAAGCGGTGCTCACGGCGTCGAGGCTGCTGGTCGCGGTGTCCGCGCGGTCACTCGGCGAGGTGGAGGAGCGGGTGACACTGCCGCAGTTGCGGATGCTGGTGGTGCTCTCCACACGAGGCGCCACCAAGCTCGTGACCCTCGCCGAGCTCCTCCAGGTCGCCCCGTCGACCGCGATGCGCATGGTGGACCGGCTCATCACGGCGGGTCTGGCGCTCCGTCAGGCCAACCCGGACAACCGGCGCGAGACCATGCTCCAGCTCACCGACGAGGGGCGGCGCACGGTCGAGGAGGTCACCGCCCGCCGCCGCGCGGAGATCAGCGCCATCGTCGAACGCCTCGCTCCCGCGCAGCGGGCCTCGCTCATCGAGGCGCTCACGGCGTTCAACGAAGCGGGCGGCGAACCACCCGTGGACGCGGCGGAGGCGCACCCCCTGGGGTGAGGGGCAGGGGGCCGGGTTCGTGAACGTCTTCGATGCGGCAAAGTGCCGTCCGGGCGCACCGCCGGGCTCTATGCTCGGACCACATTCGCCCGCGGA
The DNA here is from genome assembly GCF_057708345.1 of Streptomyces sp. bgisy130. Taxonomy (NCBI): domain Bacteria; kingdom Bacillati; phylum Actinomycetota; class Actinomycetes; order Kitasatosporales; family Streptomycetaceae; genus Streptomyces; species Streptomyces sp. bgisy130. Next base: position 162,433 of record NZ_JBYISA010000014.1, on the reverse strand, counting down.
CCGGAGGCCCCCTGTGCAGATCACGATCCGGTGTGAAGGTGCCGACACCGCAGGGGAGTTGGCCGCGAGCCTCCATCAATGGCTGCTCGACGAACCGGACGCCCGCCGGCATGCCGAGGTGCGGCTGGTCGGCGCCGCACCGGTCGAGGGCGAACTGGGATATGTCCTCGATCTGGTGCAGCTGATCGTCAGCTCCGGCTTCAGCGCGGGCTCCCTGGGCTACACCGTCGCCCAGTGGAAGAAGATGAACGCCCCGCAGCTGGCCATGAGTTTCGAGCGGAACGGCCGGACCGTGACGGTCAGCGGGACGGACGCCGAGGAGATCGCTCGCGTCATCCGGCAGCTTGACGAAGAGTGAAGCATTGGCCCGTTTGCCGCGGTTCGACGCCTCGTATGCCTTGCTGATCGGGGTGTCGGAGTACCAGGACCACGAGTTTCCCGAGGTGCCGGCCGCGATCCACAATCTGGCGGGACTGCGCAGTGTGCTCGCCCCGTCCGACGGTGGAGGCTTCCCCCGCGAAAAGTGCCGGATGGTCGCCAACCCGCGGACGGGCGAGGGGATGCGGGTCGCCATCAAACGGGCGGCCGAGTCCGCCACCGACGTACTGCTGCTCTACTACGTAGGCCACGGCTGGAAGGTCGACGGCGACCTCTATCTGGCCTCCCAGTCGTCGAGCCCTGATTCGATCGAAACCACGGGGCTGGCGTACAAGACGGTCCGCCGGCTGGTCCGGAGCTCCCCGGCCGCGATCCGGATCATCGTCCTGGACTGCTGCTTCAGCGGGGTCGCCACGGGACTGCTGAGTGGCGCGGGCGACCTGCGCCTCAGCCCACCCGAGGTCGAGATCCCGCTGGACGAGGAGCTGCCCGACGACCATGCCGACGGTGTCTGTGTGATCGCTTCCAGCGGCCCCAACCAGCCGTCCCAGGACTCGGACGGGGCGGATCACACGGCCTTCACCGGGCACTTCCTCGCCACGCTGAAAGCCGCCACCCGGGCAGCTGAAGTCCGTGATCTGGAAGCGGTGTTCGACGGGACGAAGGCGGCGATGGTGTCCGCGGAGCTCCGGCATGCGCCGCTGATCTCCTCGATGGGCGGGGCCCGCAGGCTTGCGCTGGTGAAGCGCTTGACGGCCGTCGATCCCGTTCCCGTCGCGGTGCCGGAGGCCGCGGTCGTACGCCATCCGACGGCGGCGGACAAGCCCGCGGCCGCGGTGGCGGTCGCGCCGCAGGGCGACGGGCCGGCCAAACTCATGAGCTGGCACACCCCGGTGGGCAGTGCGGACATCTTCGATTCCGCGCTGGCACTGACGCTGCTGCAACAAGCCATGGCAATGGGGGGTGACGATGAGCACGCCGGATAGGAAGCGGAGCGGGGAGCTCGACCGGCTGCGCGGACAGGCGGAGGAAGACTTCCGGACCTATGGCCCGCAGCTCGCGGACCGGCTCCTGACCGCCTGCCAGCGGCTTCGGGCCGCCGGTGAAGGAGAGGAAGCCCTCCTCATCGCGCAGGAAGCGGTGGGGATCCACCGGGAACTCCTCGACCGCTACCACTCCGCCGGCACCGGGCTGGCGCACGCGCTGCTTCAGCTGGGCCTCTGCCTGGCCGAGGTCGGGGCGGCCGAGGAAGCGGTCGACGTGTTGCAGGAGTGCCTCGTGCTCACCGATCTCCTGCCGGCGTCCTTCCGGCCGCCCGCGCTGCGGCTGCGCTGCAACGCCCTCGAATGCCTTGCGCTGATCCTCGGCTCGTCGGGCCGCACGGCGGAGGCAGTCGCCGCCTCACACCGGGCGATCACGGGCTACCGGGAGCTCTTCGCGGAAGACCGGAGCGTGGCGCCCGAGCTGGCCCGTGGCCTGCACAACCTCGCCACCCTGCTGGCCGCCGGGGCCGAGTGGGAGCAGGCCCTGGTCCCCCTGGAAGAGTCCCTGGCGATGTACGACCGGCTCTCCGCAGGGGGCAACACGGCGCTGGCGGCGGAGCGGAGCCGGGCCCAGCAGTTGCACGCCGTACTGTCGGGAGGAGAGGGGGAGACCGGGGACGTCGCGGGCGAGGCGCTGTCCGCTTACCACCAGGCGGCGGAGGCCGATGCGTACTCGGCCACCTCGGGGCTGGCCAGTATCCCGGCGCATGTAGAGATCAATCGTGTTGAATCCGTCGACCACGTCGCACAGCCACACAGAGAGCAGCGGAGCATGGACCGGAACCGGATTGACCTCACCGAAGCGGTGCAGGCCGTACGCGACGATCTGCGCGCGGCCACCGAATCGTTCGACGGCGGTGACCTCCAGTTCGACATGGGACCGATCGAGCTGGAATTCACCGTCGAGCTGGAGCGCGACCCCCGGGCACGGTCGGGTGTCCGCACCTGGGTGGTCACGGACGCCGGCGCCGGGAAGATGGTGACGGCAGCCCCCACCAGGCACCGGCTCAAACTCACGCTGACGCCACGGCAGCTCGCCTACCGGAGCGTCGATGTTGCGGACAGGATGTAAGACCATGATGCGCCTCACCAAGTACACCCATTCCTGTATCCGGTTGGAGCGTCCGGGGGGCGGGACACTGGTCATCGACCCCGGTATCTGGAGCGAGGCACGGGCGCTGCACGGTGCCGACGCGATCCTGGTGACGCACGAACACGCCGACCATGTCGATGTGCTGCGCCTCAAGGGACTCGGCGCGCCGGTCTACGCACCCAAGGGCGCGGACTTCGGCGGTCTGCTGGACGTCATCGAGGTGGAACCGGACGAGGAGTTCAGCGCGGCCGGCTTCGCCGTCACGGCGCACGGCGGCCGGCATGCGCGCATCTACGGCGACCTCCCGGACTGCGCCAACCTCGGCTATCTCATAGACGAACGCCTCTACCACCCCGGCGACTCGCTCCATGTGCCGGACAAGCCGGTGGAGACGCTGTTCGTGCCCGTGCAGGCGTCCTGGCTGTGTACGTCCGAGGCCATCGACTTCGTCCGGGCGGTCAGGCCGGAACGGGCCTACGGCATCCATGACGCGCAGCTCAACGAGCGGGGCCTGCACAGCGTCAACGGCTGGCTCGATGAGGAGGCGGGCGGGTGCTACCACTGGGTGCCGCCGGGCGCCCGGTTGCCTTGCCCGCAGCGGTGAGTGCCGGCTCGGCCGGAACGCCCCCTTCGCACCTTGGGCCGAATTCGATCTACAGGGTTGACCGGTTGGTTCTGGCATGTATTCTCTAATTGAGAGGCGGCATCCTTTAGGAAGACCTCGGCAGATTGGGGGATCCTTGTTAGACCGGTTCGGTTGGCAGTGGCAAGTTGGCTATCCAGTTAAGTTGTTGAATTGCTTGCTCCTCCCTCGATGTGTCGGAGGGGTCATCGCGTAAAGATATGCCAGGCAGTCTGAAGTGCGGGCATTTCGGCGTGACTTGTGGTGCCGGTATGCGCGACAATTTTCTTGTTTATTTTTGCTAAGTATTGTGTAGAGTCCGCTACTTCCCCCCGTCCTGGTTTCCTGACGAGAGAATCTGACCGCCGCCCGATGGGGTGACGCGGACGGTATCCGGCGGTCCCTGGCGCCGTGAAGCCAGGCGCTCGTGTTGTCTGCCTTCCTCGCCGCCGGCGACACACCTTTGAACGGCTGTGGAGATCACCGCCGACTCCGGCTCCGCTCTTGCACGCCTGCGAGTTCCCGCAGAGCGGCCCTTTGCCCAGCTCAAGAGCTGGCGCGTGCAGCACACGATGCGTATCGGCCCCGGACGGGCCACCGCCCTGCTGCACGCGCTCTTCGCCGTCATCCAGTAACAGCGCTCATTCGCAAGGACGCAGAGGAATTCTGCGCACTGAACGAAGGGGAAAGTCTTGACTGAAACGACTTCCGGTCGGCATATCGAGATTGCCTGGCCCGACCTGGGTATCACCGTGACCGCGGAACTCGACGGTCGCAACACGGAACTTGCCGACGCGCTGTGGAAGGCGTTGCCCTACCAGAGTTTGCAGGGACACGCGCTGGTGGCGGGTCAGCATTTATATCACGCGGCACCGATCCCGTCGCTGCTGCATCTGTCCGCGTCCACCCGGATCGCAGATCGACGCGAGGCGCCCGATGGGACCGTATTCTGCTCCGCGCTACAGCATGTGGGCATCAAATACGGCACATTGACCGAACCGATGCCGGCATCCCCGGTGGGGCAGATCCGGCAGGAGGATATACCCGCATTACAGGAGGCCGGGCAGGCGGTCTGGGATTCGGTCTATTCGACGAAGAAGCCGATCCTGGCGGAGGTCCGCAAGGCGGGAACCGCAGGCGGCCACCGTATTCCGCATCTGACCGCCGCAGATCCCGAGGCGAAACGTCTCATCCACGATGTGTACACCGCGACCGATCGGGCTTGGCTGTCCGCACCACAGGAACTCGCTGATCTCCACGAGGGGGTGATTCCTTCCGGGGCGGGGAGTTTTGAGACGGTGTTGCCCACTCTGCTGTTCGTCAACGGTGAGACCCGCCCGCTGGGGTATGCCACCTACGGCGGTCTGGTCCGGGCCGCGGTCCAGGGCATGCCGATGGATTCCTTGCGCCACATGACGCGCCTGCTGGTCGGTCTTCCGGCCGAGTTCCTGGGCTACTGCGGCCTGGAGCAGCTGTGGAGTTTCACCCAGCGCTTCCTGGCCTGCCTCGACCGGCTCGATCGCGACGATTTCCTGAGTGTGGTGAGCCAGTTGGCCCTCTACGTCAACTGCTTGGGCGGCTGGAATCTGCACCTCTACCCGTGGGACGCCGGAGACCACCTGCGCCAACTGCGCCTCGACGACTCGGTCCGCCAGTCGTGAGCCAACTCCCCGAACGCACGGACACCGTCGTCATCGGCGGGGGCGTCATCGGCAACTCCATAGCGTGCCGGCTCGCCGAGGCAGGCGTCGGTACCGTCCTGCTGGAGCGTGGCGCGCTCGGATCGGGATCGTCCGGGACCACCGCGGGCGTGGTGCGTACCTACTTTCCCGGCAACGCTCTCATCAGCAGCCTTGCCGTCCGGAGCCTGGCGGCTTACCACGCCTTCGCCGAACGGACCGGAACCGACCTCGGCCTGACGCGTATCGGCCTGCTCGTGCTGTTCACCGACGAACACCAGGTGCAGGACTTCCGGCACACCCAAGCCGCCCAGCAGGCAGCCGGCGTGGACGTCGAACTCGTCACCGCTGCTGAAGCAGCGCGGCTCAACCCGCTGGTCGACGAGCGAACCATCCTGGCGGCAGCCTGGTCGCCCGAGGCCTACGCCTGCGAGCCCGCCGCGATCGTGCGCGGCTATGCCACCGCCGCCCAGAAGGCCGGCGCCATCCTGCGCACGGAAACACCCGTCACCGGCATCGACCCGGACGGGCGGGTACACACGCCTGCGGGCAGCATCCGCGCCGACACCATCGTCTGCGCGGCAGGCCCCTGGGCGGGAAAGGTCGCGGCCATGGCCGACGTGCCCCTTCCTGTGACCACTTACCCCGTCGAAATGCTCCTGACCGACACCCCCGCTAGTGCCCCGCGCAACGCTCTGCCGATGACCATGCACCCGTCCAGCCTGCGGATTCGCAGCTGGGGAGACCGCATCCTCGTCGGGATGGGCCGCCCCGCTCCGGACGAGACCCGACAGACCTGGCTCCAACGGGTGTCACACCACCTAGGCACGACCTTCCCGGCCCTCGCCGGCAACGGTCTCGAGCACGGGTGGAGCGGGGACCTCGATGTCAGTCCGGACGGGATGGCTTTCATCGGCCGCGATGGCTCCCGCCCGTTCCTCTACGCGGCTGGATTCTCCGGTCAGGGACTGTGCCAAGCACCTGCCGCCGGAGAGATCATCCGAGATCTTGTGCTCGACAAGAGTTCCTGGATCGACACGGCCGGCCTCTCCACCGCCCGCTGCCTCAGTGGTTCGGCCGAGAGCCGGTAGGAAAGACGATCACTCTCAGGTCCCACCAGGGCCTGAGCAGTCACGTGAAGCGAAAAGTGCTGAAGCCCAGGGTGCAGAGGGATATCTGCACCGGCGGCGGCATGTTCCCTTCTTTCGAGAGGAAATCCATGGTCGAGCACACCGGCGGAGAGTTCGTTCGGGAGATGATGCGGTGGCACTTCAGTCCGGAGACCGGGTCACCGTTCTGGCTGAAGCGGGCCGAGGACCTCGACTTTGATCCGCTGACCGATGTCCGGGACTTTGACGATCTCGGCTTGTTTCCCAATGTGGTGGACGAACTGCGCGATGTCGGCGTCCGTGAGCTGATTCCCCGGGGCTACGGAGACGAGCACCGGGCGGCCGTCTACGAGAGCGGCGGCACCACCGGGCAGCCCAAGCGAGTGATGTACGCCGCGGAGTGGCACCGGCGCAGCGTCGAATGGTTCAGTGAGCGACTGGATGCGCACGGCGTACCTCGAAATGTCGACTGGCTCAGTGCGGTTCCCACCGGCCCGCACAATGTCGGAGCAATGGCGGTCGACACCGCGATGGGCCGGGGCGGGCTGAACTTCAGCATCGATCTGGACCCGCGATGGGTGAAGAAGCTGCTCGCGCAGGGCCGGACGGACGTGGCCGACGCCTACACCGACCACCTCATCGAACAGGTCGGCTACATTCTGGCCGGCCAGGATGTGGGCGTCCTCTTCGCCACCCCGCCGATGCTGGAGCGCCTCGCGCAGCACGACGATCTGGTCGAGCTGGTGAACCGAAAGGTTCGCGCAATTATCTGGGGCGGTACCCATCTGGACGCTGACACCCGGGATCTGCTGCGCGACGAGGTGTTCGCAAGCGCCACGTTCGTCGGCGGGTACGGCGGCACGATGATGCTGGGGACCTCGGTGGAGCGACCCGGCCTCGGTGACGACGAGCCGTGCGTGTTCGACTCCTTCGCTCCGTACACCACGTTCCGGGTGATCGACCCCGACACCGGCCGGGTTGTTCCGTACGGCGAGCGCGGGCAGATAGTCCTGCATCACATGAGCCGAACTGCCTTGCTGGTCAACAACATTGAGCGGGACTCCGCAACGCGGATCGCACCGGTGGACGGCGGCTTCGGTGATGCGGTCGCCGACGTCGCACCCGTCGCGTCCTTCGGTGATACGAAGGTGATCGAGGGCGTGTACTGATGCTGTCCCTGGACGTTCTCGGCCCCGGCGGCCCCTATCGGTCCCGGCGCCAGGAGACCATTCGCGATCTTGCCGGAACCCCGGTCGCGACACTGAGCCTTGCACCTTCGCTCTACGTCACCCGCGCGATAAAGGCCCTGCGCCGAGCGCCGGCGCTACCCGTCGACGCACGGATCGCGGCGTTCGCACAGGCGGGCCGGGCCTTCGCCACGCAGTCGATCGCGGGACTGACGCCGGAGGAATATCAGCGAACCGTCAGCGCGGTCACCGGGATACCGATCACGGTGGTGCGCCAGGCCACCGACGACCTTGCGCGGGCCGCCGAGCGGATCCACCACACCATGGAGAACGCGCGGCCGGCCGCTGCGGTCGGCTCGTGGCGCGATCCGCGGGCTCAGGGCGGTGCGGCGTTGTGGACCCGGCGCGGTGAGGTATTCGCCGTCCATGCGGCGGGCAATCACCCTGCGGTGCACCAGGGTTGGTTCGATGCCCTCGCGCTCGGCTATCGCGTTGCCGTGCGTCCCTCCCGTCGTGAGCCGTTCACCCCGCATCGGCTGGTCACCGCCCTGCGCGAGGCCGGTTTCGGCGACGAGGCAATCGCGTTGCTGCCCACCGACCACCACGTGGCCGACGACATCCTCCGGCACGCCGACTTCGGAATGGTGTACGGCGGTGCGGATGTCGTGGGCAAGTATGCGGGCGATCCGCGCATTCTGCCGCAGGGCCCCGGGCGCTCCAAGATCCTCATCACCGCCGAAACCGAGTGGGAGCCGATCGTCGACACCCTCGTGGAGTCGATCAGCAGTGGTGCGGGCGTCGGTTGCGTCAACGCCACCGGTGTACTCGTCGAGGGCGACCCTTCTCCCGTGGCCGCGGCGATCGCCGAACGCCTCGCCGCGCTGCCCAGCCTGCCCGCGATGGACGAACGCGCCGTCCTGCCCGTGATGCCCGTCGGTCCCGCCCGTCGGTGGGACGGGTATCTGCGGCAGCGGGCAGCGGGCACCAAGGCGTGGCTCGGCGGTGACGGAATCGTCGACGAGCTCGGCGATGGTTCCGCGGTGCTCCGGCCGGCGGTGCACCAGCTCGACAGCCCCTTCGCCGAACAGCTCGGGATGGAATTGGGCTTCCCCTGTGCGTGGGTAGCACCGTGGGACCGCGACGCCGGGATCCGGCCGCTGCGCGACACCCTCGTCCTCACCGCCGTCACCACCGACGCGAACCTGATCGACGCATTGATGGCCGAGCCGACCATCGCCAACGTCTATGTCGGTGACCATCCGACACCGTGGATGCAGCACGGACTGCCGCACGACGGCTATCTCGCTGAATTCCTCATGCGCACCAAGACCATTCGACGCTGACCGACGAGATGCCGTGCCGAGCACCGCTCCATTGGCTGCCTCAGGGATTAACGGGAAATCCCTGAGGTCAGCCGTGGCCCGCCAGGTGCGACGTATCGTTCAGCAATTGCACCGACGCATTCCCGTCCCCGTCATAGGCCACGGCCGACAGCGAGGCCGCCGACAGCTCCATCCGGAACAGTGACTCGGGCGGCGCGCCCAGCGCCAGCCGAATCAGCGTCCGCAACACCCCGACATGCGAAACGACCAACACCTTCCGCCCCTTGTACCGCGCCAGGAGTTGGTCCCGCGCGAGCGCGGCCCGGCGCGCAACCGCGGTGAATGTCTCGCCGGTTCCGCCGGGCACCGCCTCCGGAGAGGCGAGCCACGCTGCCATTTCGTCCGGGTAGCGCTCACGCACCTCGGCGAACGTAAGTCCCTCCCAGACGCCGAAATCCGCTTCGGTGAGCCCTTCGTCGACGCGGACTTCCAGGCCCAGCCGTCGTGCCGCCGTCTCGGCCGTCTGCTGGGCCCGGCGCAGCGGTGAGGACACCACCGCCTGCACCGCGCCGCGTGCCACGAGCATCCTCCCGGCGGCCTCGGCCTGCCGCCGCCCGGCCTCCGACAGCGCCGGATCGGAGCCGCCGCTGCCGGACAACCGCTTCTCCGGTGTCAATGCCGTCTCACCGTGGCGCAGCAGCACAAGGGTGGTGGCGGTGCTCTGGTCGGCGAGCGCGAGATTAACGCCGGCCGTTCCACGGCTGGTTCCGGAGCCGATGCGCATCGGGTCACCCCTTTCGGTCACAGCCCCCGTCGTCGGCGGCATGGTGGCGAAGTGTGTGGTTCAGCGCAGCGCGGCGATGACCGGTGCGAAGTTCTCCATGTTGTATTCCATGACCGTGAAATAGGTGAAGCCGTAGCGTTCGCGGCGTTCCTTGATTTGCTGCGCCATCTCCGTCGGGGTGCCGATCAACACGGAGGGCAGCTCCTCGGGGCTGTCCGCGGCGTCGGGCCGCAGCGGATCGAACCTGTCCGGTACCGAGGCGCGTTCGGCGGGCGGAATCACCTGCTGCACCATGATGTTCAGTTCCACAGCGTCTGCGCGGTCACCGAGCAGGCCGCGCACGTAGGCGACCCGTTCTTCCGTCTGCGCGACTCCGGCCAGATGGAGCACATCACCGGTGGTGTTGGCCCAGCCTCCGGTCAAGGCGATGATGTCGGCCTGCTCGGCGGCCAGCCGCAACAGCCGGTCGCCCCAGCCCCCAATCAGCAGTGGTGGCCCGGATGGCTGGGCCGGCCGCGGCTGATATTCCGAGTCCTTGAACAGAGAACGCAACGTGGTGACAGTCCGTTCAAGCTGTTCGACCCGTTTTCCGCCGCTGAGAAACGGTATCTCCGCGGTGTCGAACTCGGCCTTCACATAGCCTGCGCCGAGCCCGAGTTCCATACGCCCGTCGGTGAATTGGTCGGTGCTCGCCACGTCACGCGCGAGAAGGACGGGGTTGTAGAACGGTGTGTTCAACACGAACGTACTCAGTCGTACCCGTTCGGTCATTTCGGCCGCGAGCACCATTGCTGGAAACGGAGCGGAGAACTCCAGATGATCGGCCACTCCGACCACATCGAAACCGAGTTCCTCGGCTCTGCGGCACTTCGCGCTCCACTCGCGTCGCGAACCGGGAACGAACATGTTGACACCGAAGCGTAAAGGGGGCTGCGAAGGCATTATGCTTGTATATCACATGATTAATTCGCGCGTCATCCGCTGGGCGGGACGACCTCATCTCCAGGACCGCGATTCGCCCGGTGACGGATATCCGGCGACTGATATGCCGTGCCCCCGACCGGGCAGGGATGCGGATATGACCGTCCTCGTCGGAACCTCCGGTTGGCAGTACAAGGACTGGCGCGAGGTCCTCTACCCGCCGGACCGGCCGCAGCGACTGTGGCTGGAGGAGTATGCGCGGCACTTCGCCACCGTGGAGAGCAATGCCGCCTTTTACCGGCTGCCGGAGGAGAAGACCTTCGCGGACTGGCGGGACCGGACCCCCGACGGGTTCGTGATGGCCGTGAAGGCGAGCCGCTATCTGACGCACATCAAGCGGCTGCGCGAGCCGCAGGAGCCGGTCGGGCGGCTGATGTCGCGGGCCGCCGCCCTCGGCCCCCGGCTCGGGCCCGTCCTGCTCCAACTGCCGCCCACGCTGAAGGCGGACGCCGGCTTGCTGGACGACTGCCTCAGCTGCTTTCCGGCCGGCACCCGGGTCGCCGTCGAGCCCCGCCACCCGTCGTGGTGGACCGCGGAGGTCCGTACGGTGCTGGAGCGGCGGGGCGCCGCGCTGTGCTGGGCGGACCGCGGTTCCCGGCCCGTGGCGCCGCTGTGGCGGACCACCGACTGGGGGTATGTGCGTTTCCACGAGGGCCGTGCGGAACCCTGGCCGCGCTACGGCAGGCAGGCGCTCATCACCTGGGCGCGGCGGATCGCCGACACCTGGCCGGACCGGGCCGACGTGTACACCTACTTCAACAACGATCCGGACGGGGCGGCCGTCCGCGACGCCATCACCTTCGCCCGTGCCGCCGCGGCCACGGGCCGCACCGTGAGCCGTGTGCCGTCCGGGCGTGGCGCCGCCCGGTGACCGCGGGCCCGGGATATATCTGCGCTCGGACGGCCGGGCCGGGTGAACGAGGTGATGAGGTGAGACAGGGATGATTCGCCGACGGATGGTGGTCTCCGGAGACGTGCACGGCGTGTTCTTCCGCGACACCTGCCGGCGCACGGCCGACGGGCTGGGGGTGGCCGGCTGGGTGCGCAACCTCCCGGACGGGACGGTGGAGGCCGTGGGCGAGGGGGAGCCCGAGCGGGTGCAGAAGCTGGTGGACTGGGCGCACGAGGGCCCGCCCCTGGCCACCGTCGACGCGGTATCCGTACGGGAGGAGGAGCCGGAGGGTCTGACGGGCTTCGAGATCCGGCCGACACCCGCGGGTTTCTGACCGGCCGACACCCGCAGGTTCTGACCGGCCGGGGCATCCAGGGCGTGCCGTGGCATCGGCCGACGGCCGAGGGGCGCGGCTCGACGCCCGCCCGGCTAGACGAGCGGCCCGTCACCCCATCAGGAAGACCGCGTCCCAGCCATTCCCCTCCCCTGCGCCGACTCCCCGGCGGGCATCGGCGTAATCGGCCAGGACGAGTGCGATCCCGGTGGCGCCGTCCAGCAGTCCGGGGTGGTGCACCCGGTGCGGTACGGGCCCGGACGCGGGGGCGGGCGGCACAATCTGGCGGTAACCAAAGGGAGTTCGGGCATCGCACTCCGCCACGAGCTCCCGGGCGAGGTCGTCCGCCGTCGCCCACCACTCGGTGCGTCCCGTGGCGACGGCCATCCGGCTGACGGTGTGCAGGACGCCCGCGCGGCCATGGCAGAAGCCCGGGTCGGCGGACACCGCGGTATCGAGCGGGCGGCGCACCAGGCCACTGACCGCGTCCTCCGCCAGGGCCGTCAGCCCGCGGTCACCGAGCGCCCGCCCGGCCAGATACAGCGACCAGGCGATCCCGGCTGTCCCGTAACACCATCCGGGCCGGCTCCTCGCCCCCGCCTCCCGGGGCGGACGGAGCTCCTGGGGCGGGTGGGATGACTCCCCGGCTGCCTCCGCGGGGGCGACGCGGCCGGGCCACCGGGTGCCCAGGTCGTCGGTGTGGCCCGTGCTCACCACCCAGTCGGCCATACGGCGGAGGGCGTCCGCCATCCCCGGCACCCGGTGTCCGGACCGGTACGCCAGCGACATCAGGGCCAGGGGGCCGCAAATCCCGTGCGCGACACCGACGTTGAGGTCGCCCTGCGGGAAGTCCACGCGGTCCCGGGGGAGGAGATAGCGGTCGGGGGCGCACCACCACCCCGGCACCTGGATTCCGTCGGCCACCGGGGACGGCACGGGATGCGTGATTCCGACCAGATAGGTGAGGACCTCGCGGAGTACCTGCGCGCAGCGCTCGTCGCCGTGGTCGGCCGCCAGGAGGAGGCCACGGCCTTCGCCCGCCAGGCCCGAGATCACGTCGTAGTCGTCGGCCGCCAGCCCCGCGCCGTCCTCCTGCCGCCGGGCCGCCAGGCGGGCGACCCGGGCCTGGACATAGTCGGCGTGCACCTCGGCGCAACGCGTCAGCAGCCGGGTATAGCCGCCGTGCGCGTCGGCGTGCAGCCGGGCGGGCAGCAGCAGATCACCGACCGCGGCCGGGCCGGCGTCGGTGGTCGCCGCGACGGCCGCCGCGAGATGGGCGTGCCCGACCGCCGCGTACCGGGCGTCGTTCCGGGCGCACCTGGTGTGCAGCAGCGCGATGCCGGGGTGCCCCATCAGCAGGGACGCGGGCTGCCAGGCGGGCTGGTGCAGTTCCGGCGGCAGCGCGGCGAGCGACTCGTGCGCCGTAACGGCCACCTGCTCCGGTGAGCTCAGTAGATCGGCGACGCGGTACGCGATGTCCGACGTGGCGTCGCACAGGGCGAGGGGTACGGTCATCGGTTGTTCCGCCGCCTTCCGAGCCACAGCGCCAGCGCCTCACGGGCCGTCACCTGCGCCGTCTGTTCCTGCTCGCGCCGTGGGCCGAGCAGCCGATTGCAGTGCATATGGGCCAGGCTCAGGGCGATCCGTGCCGTCCGGTCGCGGTCCGTCGCACCGGCCGACAGCACCTCGCGCAGACCGGCCAGCGCCGGGCCGCGGGTGCTCCACCCCACGCCCCAGCCGTCCGCCGCGGCCGGCGGCCGGGGCCGGGCGTGCGTGTCCAGCAGCGCGGCGATCTCCTGCTTCCGGGACCGCGGGACCGTTCCCCGTAGCGCCGGCACGGACGGGCCGCTGAGCCAGTCGAGCGCCTCGTCCGGGGAGCCGAGGCGGGTGAGGATGTCGAGGATGCCCAGGGCGGCCGGCAGCGACGGATCGCCCAGCTGGTCGGGGGCCATGGCCAGCAGCGTGACGACGGACTCGCTGTCGGCGTGGAAGACGCGCTCGGCGTGCCCGAGGGCGGCCGGACCGCCGTACCGCTCGACCTCGGGTTCGTAGGTGCCCAGGACCACCGGCCCGAGGAGTCCCGCCGCCGTCCGCTCCCGCGCCCAGGAGTGGAGCTCGGGCAGCAGCACCGGCCACAGGGACTCCGGCTTGCCGTGGAAGCGCAGCCGGATGTGCGGTTCCGGGTCCTCGTAACGGAGGAAGAACCAGCGGTCGGCACCCGCTCTGCCCAGCAGCTCGGGATCCGTCAGCGCGCCGAGGTGACGGGCCAGCACCTCCGGCTGGCGGGCCGGGGGCACCGGGAGCTTCGTGTAGAGCCACTCGCCGCCGGGCAGATGGGCGCGCACGCAGTCGCGGTCGCGGTCGCCGTCCGGGCCGCCCGTCGCGAGCGGGGCCGGAAGCGGGAGCGGCATCGGTGCCGCGGCGGGGCGGGTCTGCCGGGTGCCGGGCGGGGCGCTCCGGCCCGCGGACCGGGCGAAGACCGGAAAGACGAACTCGGCGGCATGGGAGCCCTCAGAGCTCCGGAACCACTGCCGTTCCGCCCGGCCTCCGCACCGCTCCACCACCGTCAGACCGGCCGCCCGCCGCACCTCGTCACGGAAGACCGGGAGATGCAGCGGATCGTCGAGGTCGACCGCGACGCGGTGATCGGCCTTGGTGAGCAGCACCTGCCGGGGCACCTCCCAGCGCCGCCGCCACTGCCCGACCTGCTCACCCCACTCCTCGTCGCCCTGGTCGGCCGCGGCGCGCAGGGCCCGGTCTGGTAGCCAGCGCGCCGGGGAGAGCACGGTCCGGCCGTGGCGCACCCGCGGCAGCGCGGGAGCCGAGGCCCAGCGTCCCCAGCTCCACGGGGCGCAGAAGGACCGGCCTTCCTGCCCGAGTTCCAGCAGGAACCGGGCCACGTACGGAAGATGACCGTTGGCCGGGTTGAGCATCGAGTACGAGAGCGGGCGCACCCGGCGGCCGGTCGCTCCGTCGACGAGCCGGAGGCCCTCGGTGTCCGCGTGGACCGCGAGGTTCTCCAGGCGCAGATCGTGCGCGGTCTCCGCCGCGGCGGGGCCGACGCCCAGGGGGAGGCGATGGGACAGCCACTGGGGGACGGCGGAGACATTGGCGGAACGCGCCACCCGGGGCCGGTAGGCGACACAGGCCGGGATCTCGTCGTCCGGTGAGCTGTGCTCCGCATGCAGCGCCAGCTCCTGAATCCGCGCGTCCGAGGGGCCGAATACCGGCGCGAATCGGCTGAACATCGCCCCCGCCAGCGGCGACACGGCCTGCGGCGCGAGCACCAGCTGAAAGTCCCCGGCGCACAGCGCCTCCCAGTCCGGCGCCACCAATTCGGCGCCCACCTCCATGCTCAGCGGGGCCGGCCCGCGCTCCGCCGGTTCCAGGGCGCGCACGGTCTCCTCGTCCAGCACCACTTCCCGTACGCCGCGCCGCGCCGCGTCCATCAGCAGCTCGCCGAGGACCCGGTCGCGCTCCCCGGAGTCGGGGGCGGGCACGGCTGCGGGCTGCCGGTAGGCGCGGGGCAGCCCCAGCCCACGGGCGTCGTCCAGCAGTTCCAGGACCGGCACCGCGCGGTCGGTGCCGTACTTTTCGAGGAAGGTCAGGTGGTAGTCGCGAAGGTGCGGATTGCCCCGGAGGACGGGGGAGGTCCGCCACAGCACCGTCGCGGCCTGTGCCGCCTCCCGGGCCACTTCGGACGGCAGGGTCAGCCGTAGGTCCAGGGCCAGGTCGGTCTGGAGCACGTCGGACGCCGGCTCCAGCGCCCGCATCCGTGCGGAGACCGCGGTCAGCCGGGCCCGCCGGTCGTCCGGCGGTGCGGTGTCCAGGGATGCCAACTCACCGTGGATCGCGCACAGTTCACGGGCGGTGGGGTGGTCGACCCCGTGCAGCCGGTCGCGTACGTGGTCGAGGGGGGCGGTGCAGTCGGGCGGCGGCGTCAGGTCGGTCAGCAGGAAGTGGCCGCGCACGAGCTGGGTGATGCTGCCCTCGACCGCGCCTTCGGGCGCGTGCGGGAACGCGCGCCGGGCCTCTTCCACCAGCCGGGGAAACGGGGTGGGCCGTGCCGCGGCCGCCAGCAGGGCCCGGACCACCCGGGTGTGGCGCACCGAACCCGCCAACTGCCGTTCACCGGTGGGGTCGTGGTGGTCGACGAGCACCAGCCGGCCGTCCCGTACGGTGTGCAGGTTGTTGGCCGTGAGCCGCGAGCGCTCCAGTACGGCGGGGAGGTCGCGCAGCATCTCCAGTACGCCGTCCAGCCAGGCCGCGTCCGGCCGGGTCACGGTGCGCCCTTCTCCGAGCGGTTCCCGGGCGGGCGCCGGTCCGAATCCGGCGAGACCGACCCCGGCGAACAGGCCGAACGGGGTGGGGCGGTGGGACATCCGTGAGCGGTACTTCGTCAGCGACCGCGCGATGCGGCGCAGCGACTTGAGCCGGAGCGGCTCCCCGGCGACGGCGCGGTCCACCTCGTCCGCCAGGCTCCCGCTGGCCAGGCTCACCGCCGTCATGAGCCGTGGTACGGCAGCGAGTTGCGTGATCTGGTCGCGCAGCCGGGCCGCTTCGTGTGGGGCCTCGCCGGACGGCCGGGGCCCGGGTGCCGGGGGATCGTCCGAGGGCAGCGGGAGGGCCGCGGCCCGTACCAGAGCCACCTTCCCGCACTCGAATCGCACATCACCCGTACCACTCACGCCTGTCCCCGCCCCGTTCACCTGCCACCGCCTCGCCCGACGACAGTGCGGGGTGCCGCGGGAACGCTCTCCCGCGGCACCCCACACCGGTGTGTCAGCTGCAGTGCCAGGAGGTGGGCGGGCAGACCTGCGTCATCAGCTTCGAGTCCTGCGCCTTGGCCGCTGTCGTGGCCGACTCCATGATCTCCATGTCCAGGTCGAGGTCGAATTCGTCCAGGTTGATGGTGACGTTCTCCATGGTCCCCTCCAAAGAAAGATAATTTAATTCCGGAGTAATCCGGCTTGTTGCGGAAATATTTCGCAACCGCCGAGGTATTTCATCCGAGGTCGCGATCTTCGTCAAGAGCGTTTAGAACCCCCTCAGAGGGGCAACGCCCCTGCTCCGAGGCCGTGTTCACCTCTGCCGCGCGCGGGGTGAAAGCCTCCGCGAGGCCGGTCGGGCCCCGCTCAGAGGAAGTCGAGTTCGGAGGTGAGCCGGACCCCCGTGCGGCGCAGCACTTCCTGTCGTACGAGCTCGATCGCCCGGGTGAAACCGGCGGCGGTCGCGCCCTCGTCGGCGACCAGGGTGTAGTGCAGCGAGGAAACGCGAACGCCCGTGACGATCGGGGTGCTCAGCTCGAAACCGGCCTGCCGGATGAGCCAGCTCGCACTCACCCGCGTCGAGCCGTCGGGGAAGCGGTTCACCGGTGCGTTGCGCGCCCGCAGGCCGTCGGCCTGTGCGGGGGAGATCTCGGGGCTGAGGAACACACTGCCCACCGATCTGTCGTCGGTGCCACTACAGCCCAGCACCATGCCCTTGCTCCGCCGGACCGCCAGCACCGCCTGGGCCACCTCGTTCAGCGGCACCCGGCTCCCGACCGGGACATCGAGCGCGGCGGCCACCGTCCGATACGTCACCGGCGCGCTCAGCTCGGACCGGCGCAGCGCGAAGACCAGATGCAGCAGGGTCCACCGGCGGGAGTGCTTGAAGACGCTGGTGCGGTGGCCCAGTCCGCAGGCCGCCGCGTCCAGGGTGACCATCCGTCCCAACTCCCAGTCCCACGCGGTCACTTCCACCAGGCAGTCGGCGGTCTCCTGGCCGTAGGCGCCGACATTCTGGACCGGGGTGGCGCCGGTGGTCCCGGGGATGCCCACCAGCATCTCCATGCCCGTGAGGCCCTCGGCGACGGTGGTGTCGACCAGGTCGCCGAGGAGGTGACCGGCCTGTACCTCGACCAGCACCCGCCCATCGGTGGTGCGGCCGGTCATCCGGACGCCCTTGGTGCTCATCCGCAGCACCGCGCCCGCGCAGCCGGCGTCGCTGACCACCACATTGCTTCCTTCGCCGAGGCAGACCGGCCGGCCGGGGGAGGCTTCGGCCAGCGCGACGAACTCGGGGAAGTCCGCGGGGTCGGACAGCTCGAAGAGGACCGCCGCCGGTCCTCCGAGACCCAGCGTCGTCAGCGGGGCAAGCGGTGCCTCATGAGTGACTCGCATATGTTCCTGTTTCTCCTGGATGCCGTTCCGTGTCGAGGGGTCGTGCCATGGGAAGGGGCACGGGGGCGAGGGCCGGCCCTCAGTGTGTGACGGGCAGCCCGCCGCCCGGCGCCATCGCACGACGAGCGGGGGCCGGGGCACTGCTGACGGTCCCGGAACGGCGCGGCGGCCGAGGGGACTTCGTGATCATGTCTCAGCACGCCGCCCGCGCCTGGCCCGCCGCCAGCAGATCGTCGGCCCGTTGCACGATGTCGCGCGCCACCGCACTGTCGTACCGCACGAACCGCCGCCGCAGCGCCATCAGCCGCGCGTGGGCGCGTTGCGAGCTGATGTGCTCGGCCAGCGCCAGCGCGTCCGTGGCGGCCGCCGCCGCGCCGTCGAGCTCGCAGCGTGCCAGCCGCGCCTCGGCCAGCGAGGCGCTGTGCAGCAGCAGGTTGCGCGGCTGGCTGCCCTGGAGCAGGTCGATCCCGCGCGTGAGATGTGACTCCGCCCGCTGGGGGCAGCCCAACTCCAGCCAGGCCCGGCCGGCATCGGCCACCATGACGGCGGGGGTGAGCCAGTACGCCCAGGGCTGCTCGGCGCCCGGGGGCCGGCCCGCCCGGCTGAGCTCGGCCGCGTCGCCCAGGGCCCGTTGACAGGCCGCCTCGTCGCCGAGACCGGCATGGGCCCGGGCCTCGCGGGTGGCCAGCAGCGCCTGGCCGATGCCCATGTCCTCCTGCGCCGACCCCTTGCGGGCGATACGGATCAGCCGCAGCGCCTCCTCCGCGCGGCCGGCCCATCCGGCCCGGTAGCTCATACAGGAGATGATGTACGCGGCGAGCGGCCGGTCACCGGCGGCCCGGGCGGCGCCCAGGGCGGCCACGAAGCGCGAGTTGCTCAGCTCGTCCTGGCCCTGATCCGCCGTCAGCCAGGCGGTGAGCTGGCCGAGTTCGGCGATGATGCGGTGCAGTTGCCGTCCGGTCGACGCGTCGTAGGAGTATTTGGCGGCCAGCTTCTCCGCCCACTGGAGGTCCTGGAGCGCCCAGTCCAGGACGAGCTCGCTGCTGCCGCTGTCGTCCAGCTGGCGCAGCTGCTGGATTCTGGCGGTCAGCATCTCGATCGCGATCCCGGGAATCTCCTCGCCGCGCAGCCGCGAGGGCGGCGGCAGCGCGTCGTCGGCCACCAGCCAGTCCACCGACGCGGTGAGCGGATCGAGGGCGGCGGGCTGCTGCACGGGCGCCGCGGGGCGCGGCTGAGCGGGCGTCCGCCGTTGCGGCGGGACCGCGGACGCGAAGTGCCCGGGCCACAGCGCCTCGACCGTGATCGGCTCACCGAGGTGGTCGGACAGGATCGACGCGACGATGTACGGCAGCCGGCGCCGGGGGCGGGCGCCCTTCAGCCAGTTGTATGGAGCCTTGCTGCTGATGGTGCCGCTGCCGCACCGCCGGTTGATCTCACGGGCCAGCCGCTCCGGCGGCCAGGACAAGCGCGCCAGGCAGGTCGCTAACACAGACGTATCGTTCATCGGCGGCGAACCTCGGCCGCGGCGCCGCTCGATGCCGGGGGAGGGGTGGCCGGGACGGTCGGCTCCGGCGACCGCCGGGGGTGCTCCGGAGTCATGTCAGACCGGAGCGGAATCGGGCCGACGGTGTGCATAGCCGCTTTCCACGCCCCCCTGCCGACAACTGCCCAGCCATAGTAGGGATTCCCTGGTGCGGGAGGCCGAATCTGTGATGACTGACACAGCTGCTGCACACCATATGCAAGTACAGGATTAACGCATCAGGTGCCACCCGGGCCTCAGACCTTGTGCAGCTGCCGGGCCGGGACCGCGTCCCGTACCGAGGCCGGGCGCAGCGCCCTCCAGTAGAGCGCGACCCCGACCGCCAGCACGCCGACCGCGAACAGGAAGGGCGTCGCGAACGACCCGCTCACCTGCGCCAGCCAGCCGGTCAGCAGCACACCGCCCGCGGTGGCCGCCGTATTGAGAAAGTTCATCAGCCCGCTGACCGCACCCACCGCGCCCGGCGGTGCGAGCAGTCCGGGCAGCGCCCAGGCGACCGGCGCGGCGATGGCCAGCCCCGCCAGGGAGACGGACATCCAGCAGACCGCGAGGGCGGGTGATCCGGCGCCGCCCGCGGCGCCGATCGTGCCACCGAGCGCCAGGCCGCAGGTCAGCACGGTTCTGCGGACCACCCACGGGTCGCGGCCGCGGCGGATCAGCCGGTCCACCAGCCAGCCGCCCACGGCGAGTTCGGCAACGGTCGCCACCGCCCACGGGATCATCGAGTAGAAGCCGGACTGCAACAGCCGCACATGGAACTCCCGCTGAAGGAACTCCGGCATCCAGGTCAGCACGATATTGATGGTGTAGCCGTAACAGGCGAAACCGCAGGCCACGACCCAGACCCGGCCGGAACGCAGGGCCACGCGGAACTGCCGCAGCCCGCCCCGGTCGGCGTCCCGCGCCCCGCCTCGGAGAATGAACTCCCGCTCGGCCGGCCGCAGCGAGCGGTACTCGGACGGGTCCCGGTAGCCCCACCACCACACGGCGGTGAACAGCACACTGATCGCGGCGCTGAACAGGAACCCGGCGCGCCAGCCCCACTCGCTCATCACGAACGCCAGCACCGGGAACGCCACCATGTTGGCCAGCTTGGTGGCACCGTCGAACAGGGCGGTCGCCATCCCGCGCTCACTGACCGGGAACCACGCCGCGGTCGCCTTGGAGGCGCCGACCATCGAGGGCCCCTCGGCCACCCCGAGCAGCAGCCGCGCCAGGATGACCGGCCCGACCCCGCCGGCCACCGCGGTCAGCAGGCTCGCGACGGCCCACAGCGCGGAGGCGATCCGGGTGAGCCGGGAGACCCCCAGGAGGTCGACGAGCATGCCGGCGGGTAACTGCACCAGGCAGTACGACCAGGTGAACGCCGAGAGCACCACCCCGAGTTGCTGAAGATCCAGCCCGAAGTCCTCGGCGATCGAGGAGCTCGCCACCGATATCGCCGTACGGTCAAGGAAGTTGACGACGATACCGCCGGCGAGCAGTCCGCCGATCGCCCAACGGGTACGTCCACGGGGTTCCACGAGCGTGCGCCAGCCTTTCCTGGTGGGGCCTCGGAGCCGATGCCGGGCGGACGCTACTCCAGTCGCCGAGGGGGCAGCCGTCGGGGGTGTCGAGAAATGGCGGTGGCGCGCCAGGAACGCGCCACCGCACCGCCCGCTCGGGTGTGCGAGCCCGCTGAGCGGCACCCCGAACAATGGCTGAAATTCAGAAAGGAGCACCCACCCGGCGCCCCGCCGTCACGACACGACGTCCCGCAGTGGCCTGCCCTCCAGATGGCCGACGACGTTCTGCACCGCGGCCAGGGCGATACGGACCAGGGTCTCCCGGGTGACGCCCGCGACGTGCGGGGAGAGCACCACATTCGGGGCCTTGAGCAGGCGCAGCGCCGCCGTCGGCGGTTCGGGGTCGAAGACATCGAGCCCGGCCCCGGCGAGGGTGCCCGCCTCCAGGGCGTCGGCGAGGGCGTCCTGGTCGATGAGGGCGCCGCGTGCGGTGTTGATGACGAAGGCGGTGGGCTTGAGGAGGGCGAGGCGTTCGGCGTCGAGGAGGTGGCGGGTCCGGTCGGTGAGCGGGGCGTGCAGGGTGACGTAGTCGGAGGTGCGGAGCAGTGCGTCGAGGTCCAGGTGCCGGGCGCCGCCGAGACGGGCCTCGGTCTCCGGTCCGGCGGGCCTCGGCCCCGTATAGACGATGGTCATGTCGAACGCGACGGCGCGGCGGGCGACTTCCTCGCCGATGTGGCCGAGACCGATGATGCCGAGGGTCTTGCCGGACAGTTCGGTCAGCGACTGCTGGAGCCGCGGCAGCGCCCAGTCCGCCTCGACCAGGGCCGTATGGGCCGGGACCAGCTGCTTGGCGAGGGCGAGCATCAGGGCGAAGGTCTGCTCCGCCACATTCTGCTTCTCCGCGCCGCTGGAGCCGATGTTGCAGACCGGGATGCCCCGCTCGCGGGCCGCGGCCAGGTCGACGTAGTCGAAGCCGTGGCTGGCGCACTGGACGAGCTCCAGCCGCGGGGCGGCGGCGAGATGGGCGGCGGTGACCGGGCTCAGCCCGGTGATCAGGAGGTGCGCTTCGCGCAGCGCCGCCGGGTCCTCGTCGGCCGACTCGACGACGGTGACCCGGGCCCGGCCGGGGAACAGACCGGCCAGCGCGGCTCCGGCGCTCCGGCCGCCGACATGCGGCGAGACCACGGCGAGAACGTTCTTCACGGGCTGCGGCTCCGGGGCCGGGTCCGCGTGCGGCGCGCTGGTCATACGGACTCCTCGATCAGGTCGTCGGCGGTCAGGGTGGCGGGGCGGGAGTGCCCGGACAGGGCGAGCGTGAGGTCGAACTCGGCGAGCAGACAGCGCAGCACATGCTCCACGCCCGCCTGTCCGTCGAGGCCGAGCCCGTAGGCGTAAGGCCGCCCCACCAGCACCGACTTCGCGCCCAGGGCGAGCGCCTTGAAGATGTCGTCGCCGGTGCGGATACCGCTGTCGAAGAGCACGGTGAGCCGGTCGGCGGCCGCTTCGACGACCCGGGGCAGCGCATCGGCGGCGGCGACGGAGCCCGCCACCTGGCGGCCGCCGTGGTTGGAGACGACCACCCCGTCCACACCGGCCTCGGCGGCCCGCAGCGCGTCATCCGGGTGCAGAATGCCCTTCAGCACGATCGGGCCGTCCCAGTTCTCCCGCAGGAACGCCAGGTCCGGCCAGGTTTTGGCGGGGTCGGCGAACATCCCCACGAAGTGCCTGACCGCCGCGTTCGGGTCCTCCTGGACCGGCTTGGCGAGCCCGGCCCGGAACGCGGGGTCACTGAAGTAGTTGGCGGTGCCCACCCCGTGCAGGAACGGCAGATAGGCCTGGTCGAGATCGCGCGGCCGCCACGCGAGGAGCGGGGTGTCGAGCGTGACGAACAGGGCGGTGTAGCCGGCCGCCTTCGCCCGGTGCAGAAAGCTCCTGGTGACCTCGCGGTCCTTCGCCCAGTACAGCTGGAACCACCGCTCCCCGTCGCCCATCGCCTCGGCGACCTCCTCCATGGGTGTGCTGGAGGCGGAGGAGAGGACGTACGGCACCCCCTGGGCCGCGGCGGCCCGGGCGGCGGCGGACTCGGCATCCGGGTGCATGATCGACAGCACCCCGACCGGCGCGAGCGCCAGCGGCGCGGGCAGCGCGCGGCCGCACACCTCCACGGACAGATCGCGTTCCTGTACATCGCGGAGCATCCGAGGGACGATCCGCCGGCGGTCCAGCGCGGCCCGGTTGGCGACAGCGGTGCTGCCGGTGCCCGCGCTGCCCGCCACATAACCGACCGGGCCGGGCCCGAGCCGCTGCTCGGCGAGCCGCTCCAGCCGGGTCAGATCCGTCGGCAGCCGCGGTACGGCGCCCGTCATGCCATGAAGGTAGATCTCGTACTGGAAGTCCGCCCAGTGCTTCGCCATCCGTACGTCCCGCCTCTCGTCGCCGAACCTGCGTGCTCCCCGCAGATCCTGGCGACAGTGACAAGTCCCGTCCACCGCGCTGCGCACAACACGCGCAGTTCGCCAACGGCGCGCAGACTCCCGCCGAGGCCGCCGGGGCCGTGCTGGAGGCGCTCACCGCGGACCGGCCCGCGTTCCGCCTCCAGACGTCGGACTGGGCGCGCGAGTTCAACGGCACCAAGTTCAGCGACCTGGACGGCTCGGCGGTGCTCGGCCTCACGGGTGGCTGGTCGGCTGACCCGGCAGGCGGGCGTCCGGTGGTACGCGGCGGCTACGCCCGGTCGCGGGAGAGCGCCGGGACGCGCAGGCGGCTCGCGCTCTCGTCGTCGAAGTCCGCGCAGAAGGCACCCAGGACGTCTTCGAGATGTTCCAGGGAGCGGACGGTGTAGAGGACGGGCTGGTAGCCGGAGATGCGGTACGGGGTGGCGGCCGCGGTGCGGAGGTCCAGGGGGCGGATCATCCGCCCGTCGTGGGCACCGATCTCGCCGTAGGACGACAGAAGGGCGGCGCCGAAGGCTTTGGGGGTGCCTGCCTCGGTGATCAGCCCGTATTCGAGGGTGAACCAGTAGACCCGGCTGAGGATGTCGAGGGCCTCAGCGGTTTCGGTCCGGTTGGCGGCCTGTCCGATGAGCCGGTACAGCCGGGCGAGGCGCGCGCACGACAAATGGACGCCATGCCCGAAGACGTCGTGCAGAACGTCCGGTTCGGGCGCGTACAGCGGGACGGCGGGGTGGCGGACGAACTGCACGGCATGGAAGTAGCCGTGCTCCATCGCCCCCAGGAACCGCTCATTGGGCACCACCCCGCCGGCCAGTGTGAAGGCGAATCCGGTGCGGGCGGTGAGGGCGGCGCTCACCTCCGCGTGCTGGGGGATCCGGTCGCCGCGGATACCCGCGTCCTCGCCGGCGTCCAGGACCGCACGGCAGGCGTGGGCGTGGTGTGCCGGGCCGAGTGCCCGGTGTACGGCCCGCCAGGTGCGGTGCTCGTCCTCGGTGTAGTCGACGGCCGGGTAGGGAGCCCCCACCCGATGGCCTTCGGCCCGCGCGGCCAGGGCGTCCCGACGGCGCCGGTAGGCCGGGTCGCTGCGGCCGGGGTGCTGGTTCGCGAGCCCCAGCCGGCCGTCGGCGGAGATGGGGGTGTGCTGCCACGCCGTGCTCATGTCCGTCACCTTGCTCTGTGCCCAGGTGCATCGGGCGCCGTCCGCCGCCCATCGGCGTCTGCGGGGGATCGGCGGGTCGCCCGCTCCTCCTCAGGATCTCATCGAACGGGACGGCCGGCCGGATGGCGGCCGGTGGGCGGGCCGGGTGGCGGCCGCTCGATGCCCGTTGCCCGTTGGCGCCCGGCGTTCGCCCGTGACGGGGTTATCCGTGGCTGAAAATCAAGCTGATGAGATTCCCGGGAATTCCCTTTGCCGTTGCTGGATTTGATTGCGGCGCGGGACCGATAACCATTCGGCGAGGTTTCCTGCCATCGGGGTGGCGGCGGTCGGTGCAGCGGCCGTCCTGGGCTGGGGGGCCGGCGCCGCAGCGGCTCGGCGACCCCGCCGGAAAGTTGTGCCCCGCATCTATTTTTCCGCGCTCCATGCGGTCCGCCATGTGGGACGAAAGGTGGCGATCGTGTCACCCGTGCGCTCGCGGTCCGGCGTGCTCGTGCAACTCCGTGCTGATATGCCCTGGTTGATGGGCCAATCGGTGGGGAAGGGCGTGGTGTTACCGCCCGTTACCCTTCCGGATTCGGGTCGGGTGACCGGCCGGTAAGTGGAACGTTCCGGAGTGATACGGAACGAATTGAACTTTTCGGTACTGTCCGGAACGCCCGCCGGATGACGGCGGTTCAGGGAGTCAACTCACAACTCGCTTTCATATCGTTGTGACTTTGATTCTTGACGGTAGGGCCGCAGGTGGCGTTCACTTCAGCCGTTCTGGGCCGGTCAGGCGGCCCCTTTGGAGGTACCGGAAATGAATGCAATAATGCGGCGTGCCGTCACCGGCGCAGTGGCGATTTCGCTGGCAGCACCCTTGGCTGCCTGCGGAAGCGAACCACAGGATGCCGGTGTCGGCAAGGACTCCATAGGACTGCTGCTCCCGGAGAACAAAGCGGCTCGCTATGAGAAGTTCGACCGCCGTATCATTTCTTCGCGCGTTGCCTCTCTTTGCCTTGAATGCAAGGTCGATTACCACAATGCCGAGCAGCAGGTCGATACCCAGAAGAGCCAGTTCGACGCGCTGGTGAAGAAGGGCGTCAAGGTCATCATTCTGGACCCGGTCGACGCCGCGGCGGCCAAGAGCTGGGTGGACTCGGCCGCCAAGAAGGGCGTCAAGGTCATCGCCTACGACCGGCTCGCCGAGGGTGATGTCGCGGCCTATGTCTCCTACGACAACGAGAAGATCGGCCGGCTCCAGGGGCAGGGGATTCTCACCGCCCTCGGTTCCCAGGCGGCCACTTCCGATGTCGTCATGATGAACGGCTCGCCGACCGACCCGAATGCGCCGGCCTACAAGAAGGGCGCCCACGCGGTCCTCGACGGCAAGGTGCAAAAGATCGTCTTCGAGAAGGACATCCCCGACTGGTCCGCCGCGGCGGCCAAGAAGGAGATGGCCGATGTCATCAACGCCCACGGCGCGGAGGGCTTCGACGCGGTCTACTCGGCCAATGACGGTATGGCGGGCGGCATCGCCGCGGCGCTCAAGTCGGCCGGTATCAAGAATGTGCCGGTCGGCGGCCAGGACGCCGAACTCCCCGCGCTACAGCGGGTGGTAGCCGGAACCCAGTACTTCACCATTTACAAGGAAGTCCGGCCGGAGGCCGAAACCGCCGCCGAAATCGCCTTCCGTCTGCTGCGCGGCAAGAGCATCAAGTCCCTGACGGCGACCACCGCCGACAGCAAGAGCAAGTCCGGTATCCCCGCCCAGCTGTTCAAGGCGCAGATCGTCACCAAGAAGAATATGAAGAACACCGTGGTGCGCGACGGCGCCGTCCGGACCGACCTGCTCTGCGAGGGCATCGCCTCCGCCTGCAAGTCCGTCGGCCTGGAGTGACGCCCCCTCGTTGAGCGCCCTCATGGGCACGAAGTGCCTGACGGTGGCCGGGTGTTGAGGCACCGGCCACCGCCGGGCGCGGGGATCGTCCCGCGGTGCTCATGCCCACCAGGATGCCAAGCGGCGGCCCGGCGCGGCCCGGCGCGGCCCGGCTCAGCGCGGCCCGGTGCCGCCCACCGCCTCGACCAACGGCAGCATCCGGTGCGGCACCCGCTCCCGCAGCGCCACCTCCGTACGGGTGCGGACCACGCCCGGCAGGCTGATCAGCCGCTGGATCACATCCTCCAGATGCGCCGCGTCCCGTGCCACCACCCGGGTCAGCAGATCCCCGCCGCCGGTCGTCGAGAACGCCTCGATGATCTGCGGCACCTCCGCCAGCGCGTCCGCCACCTCCTCCAGATGCCCCTGGGTGACCTCGATGTGGACGAAGGCGAGGACGGGGTGGCCGAGCGCGGCGGGGGACAACCGGGGGCTGTAGGCGGTGATCACCCCGTCCCGTTCGAGGCGGTCGAGACGCGCCTGCACGGTGCCCCGGGCGACGCCGAGGAGGCGTGCGTACTCCCGGACGCTGGTGCGCGGCTGCTCCAGCAGCAGCCGCAGGATCTTGGCGTCCAGGACGTCCACGGCCATGTCAACGCTCTCCTCACGAGTGGCTGAAAAGGAGCCGTCACCCTCGGTCACGCCCCTGCCCATTGGCCTCCTTCTGGCGGCCAGGGAGGCCAGGAGACTGTACCAATGGCACAGCGTTCGCGTCCTCTGTTGAGCAAGCTGCCGACATGATGCTGTGATGGCCCTGTCGATGGCGCTGCGGACTCCCGCGGCGCCTTTTTCATGCGGGCTTGTCGAAGGGGCGGAAGCTGTGCTGAAGAGGGTGTTCGTGGCTCCGGATCCGGGACTGCTGCGGCTGCGCAGCGCCACCCGGGCCGTCCTCGGCATCGGCCTGGCGGTCACGGTGTGCGCGCTAACCGGCCACTCACTCGTCGCGGCCATCACCGGCGGTCTCGCCGCGCTGCTCGCCCTCTTCACGGTCACCGACGCCACGGTCCGCGGCCAGCTGGTCACCACCGCACTGCTGCCCGCGGTCGGCTTCCCGGTACTCGCCGCCGCGGCGCTGCTGCACGACCACCCGGTGGCGCGGGACGCGGTCTTCGTCGCCGTCGTGGGCGCGGGGGTCTACGCCCGCCGCTGGGGGCCGCGCGGTCATGCCCTGGGCGTGTTCGCGTTCATGACCTTCTTCGCGACACAGTTCCTGCACACGGTGCCGGACCAGCTGCCCGAGCTGTACACCGCGGTCACCCTCGCGCTGCTCGCCGCCGCCACCGTCCGCTTCGCCGTGTGGTGCTACGAGCTCCGGCTGCCCCCGGTGGCCGTGCCCGTCCCGCCGGGCGCCCGGGGGCTGGCCCGGGCGACCACCCGCCAGGCGATCCAGGCGACCGCCGGCAGCGCCTTCGCCCTCCTCGTCGGCCAGCTGCTCTCCGAGCAGCGGTGGTACTGGGCCGTCGGCGCCACCTGGTGGATCTTCGTGAACACCACCTCACGCGGTGAGACCCTGGTCCGCGGCTTCCGCCGGGCCCTCGGCACGGTGCTCGGCATCGCCCTCGGTCTCGTCGTCGCCGTCCCGCTGCACGGCGCGCCCGTCCCCACGCTCGCCCTGGTCGCGGTCAGCGTCTTCGGGATCTTCTACACGGCCGCGGTCTCCTACACCTGGATGATGCTCGCGGTGACGCTGATGGCCGGGCTGCTGTACGGGCTGCTGGGCGTGCTGGACCCCGCGCTGCTCACCCTGCGCCTCGCCGAGACCGGCGTCGGGGCGCTCGGCGCGGCACTGGCCGTGCTCTTCGTGCTGCCCGTCACCACTCACGCCACCACCGACGCCTGGATCGAGCGCGCGCTGCGCTGTGTCCACCGCTGCACCGCCGAGGCCGCCGCCCGCCTCGCCGGCTCCCCGACCGCCGATCCCGCCCCGCACGTCGCCGAACTCGCCCCGCTGCTGAGCCGGGTACGGCTCTCGCTCGCCCCGCTGGTGCACCCCCTCAGCCCGCTGCGCGCCCGTAAGGAACGGGCCCGGCAGGTGCTGGCGCTGCTCGACGACTGCGCCCGTGAGGTCCGCGGGCTGGCCTCCATCGCCGCCGACCCGGAGGCCTCCCACGACGCCCGGCTCACCGCCGCCTGCCAGCGCGTGGAAGCCGCCGTCGAGGCCCTCACCGCACCGCGCAGCCCCCGCCACCCGGCGGCCGCCGCCGTGGCGGTGTCGCAGCCGCCCGCGGCGGAACCCGCGCTCGTCCATCTGCATGGTCTGGAGCGGGCGCTGGCCGAACTCTCCGCGCCCCTGCGCAGCTCCCCGCGCTCCGAGCTGGTCGACGCCTGACCGGCGGCCCGGCGGCCCGGCGGCCTGCGGCGTCCTGAGCGCCCTCCGGGGTACCTACGGTCCGGGGCCGATGGCGGGAACCGGCCATCGCCCCGGACGCCCAGCCCCTGCCTGTTAGCGTCGCCGCAGCACCTCAACGGGCAGGCGGACGAAGGGCGGACCAGTGGGGACGAGCGTCAACGGCCGGCGGGCCTACATCGGATCGTTCACCACGGCCGGCGGCCTCGGCATCACCACCGCGGCCGTCGACCCGGAGTCCGGCGCCCTCACCCCGCTGCACTCCACCGACGCCGTCCCCAACCCCTCCTACCTGGCGCCGAGCCCCGACGGCCGGTACCTCTACGCGGTCAGCGAGACCCCGGACGGCGCCGCGGCCGCTTTCGCCCTCACCCCACGGGGCCCCGAGCTGCTCGGCCCCGCCGTCCCCGTGGACGGCGCCGACCCCACCCACCTCACCCTGGCCGACGGCCGGCTCATCACCGCCAACTACAGCTCCGGCAGCGTCAGTACGCTCCCCGTACGGGCCGACGGCACACTCTCCGGCCCCGCCACCGTGCTCACCCACGAGGGCAGCGGTCCGCGGACCGACCGCCAGGAGGGCCCGCACGCCCATGCCGTGCTGCCCGACCCCGGCGGCCGCTGGCTGCTCAGCGTCGACCTGGGCACCGACTCGGTACGCAGCTGCGCCCTCGGCTCCGGCGACGGGGCGCTGACCGTCCACACCGAGGCGGCCCTGCGGCCCGGCAGCGGCCCGCGCCACCTCGCCTTCCACCCGCGTGGCGACCGTGTCTATGTCGTCAATGAACTCGATCCGACGGTGACGGTCTGCCGCTGGGACGCCGGCCGGGGGAAGCTGACGCCGCTGGGGGAGACCCGCCTCCTCCCGGACGGGGCCACTACGGAGGGCACCTTCCCCTCCGAACTGGTCATCTCCCGGGACGGCCGGTTCGCCTGGGCCGCCAACCGGGGCCACGACAGCCTCTCGGTGCTCTCCCTAGGTTCGTCCGGCGACACCGCGACGCTCGTCACCACCGCCCCCTGCGGCGGCCACTGGCCCCGTGACCTGGCGCTGCACCCCGACGGCCGGCACCTCTACGCCGCCAACGAGCGCTCCGGCGACGTCACCTGGTTCACCGTCGACCCGGCGACCGGCATCCCGGCCCGGGGCGGATCCGTGGCGGCACCGGCCGCCTCCTGCGTGGTCTTCGTCTGACCGGCCCGGCCGCCTCACCCCTGCGGGAAGCTCCCCCCGAAGTACACCTGGGTCTCGGTGACCCGGCCGTCCCGCACCGTCATCACCTCGACATTGCGATGCCGCTCGCCCGTCGTCAGCTCGTACGCGTACCGGACGAAGACCTGCTCGGCATCGATCGCGACGGCATCGAGGATCTCCTGCCACCGGAGCCGGTCCGCCGTGGGAAAGCAGATTTCGAGGAACGCGGCCTTGCCGATGTGATCGTCCTGCGGGCTGGTGAAGACGAAATCCTCGGCGAGCAACCGGTCCATGGCCGCGCGGTCCTGGGCGAGATAGGCCGCGAAGGCGGCGCGGACGACATCCGTGTGCGACATGAACTTCCCTCCTGGGCAGCCCGCTCGCCCCCGAGGGACGAGCGGTCGGCGCATGGTCTGTACGGGACGTTAGACCTGGTCGGATGCCCGGACTCATCGGTCGGCGCGTCAGGGGGACGGCAGCCGTCCTGAGGGCGTCTCTCGCGGACGTACGGCCGTGCGCCCGACCGCACCGCACCCTTCGCCCTGCCGGGCCCTCTGGCGGGCGTCTGCGCCGCCCGGAGCGGAACCGGACGTATCCCCTCCGCCCGGACACGGCGAAGGGCCGCCCCCGCGCACTGCGCGAGGACGGCCCTTCGGAGAACGGTGTCCGGTCCTGACTAGCGGACCGGAACCCCCTGCGTCTGCGTCGGAAGGTTGATCCCCACCGCCGCCGCGTAGTTCGAGAGCACCAGCCGGCCCACCGTGCCGTAGGCGCCCAGCGCCTCGGCCGACGCGCAGCCGGCTTCCGCGGCAGCCGCCCCCAGCAGGCCGTCGCTGATCTCCGGGCCGATCAGGTACGGAGCCAGCGCCAGCTGCTGCGAACCGGATTCCCGCAGCTGCTCGGCCGTACGGGAGATGGCGCCCTCCTGGTCCAGGGCGGCGGCCAGTACCGGCACCGCGAGCCGCGCGGAGAGCAGCATGCCGGTGATCCCGGCGGCCTGTACGGCCTCCTCGCCGCCCACGGTGGCGAGGATGATGCCGTCCGCGGCCGTGGCGACCGTGAACAGCCGGGCGCGGTCCGCCCGCGCCAGACCGGCCTCGGACAGCCGGACGTGCAGCGCCTCGGCGAGCAGCGGGTGCGGGCCGAGGACATCGGTCAGCTCGGCGCCGGAACCGCTGTTCATCATCGCCTGGCGTATCCGGCGCAGCAGTGCGCTGTCCGGACCGGCCAGCAGCGGCACCACCACAGCGGCGGGGCCGGGGTCGGGCTGTCCGTCGGCGCCCACCCGGTCCTTGTGCTGGGCGGCGGCGTGCGCCAGTACGGCCTCCAGGGACGGGAACTCGTCGTCGCCACCATCGACATAGCCGATCCGGGCGTCGAGGCCCGGGAGTTCGGAGCGGGCGATGCTGGAAACCTCCTCCGCCAGGCTGCGCGAGGCGGCGGAGGGGGAGCCGGGGACGGCCAGCACCAGGGCGGGTGCGCCCTCGGGTGCGGCGAGCGGCTCCGGCTTGCGGTGGCGGCCGGACTGCCGACGCGGCATACGTACCGGCAGACCGGGTGCGGCTCCCGGGCTCGGGGAGGCGGCGTCAAAATCGGGCGAGCCAGGTGCGGGCCCAGTGGGGGAACTCATGGCGTCGCATGCTAACGCCTCGGACCACCCCCGCGCGGAGGGAGGGTTCGGTGGAGCGGTATCCGTCCCGATTTATCCCGCGCGTCACCCCGGCGCAGGCCGTGTGATCTGCAACAACTTCCGATCCGTGGGCAGCGTCAGACGGTCGCCGGCCAGGGCCGCGGCGAGGGTCAGCGCCCCGTCCAGCGGGCTCCCGGCGGCGGCTGCCGTACGGGCCTGCGGCAGCCGCTCGGCGAGCGCCGCACGCAGCGGAGCCAGCAGGGGTTCGCCCATGCCGAACAGCCCGCCGGTCCAGGCCACCGTGCTGCCGTCGCCCGGCGGGCAGACCGCGGCCGCGGCCTCGGCGATATGGCCCGCCGCGGCCCGCAGGATGCCGAGGGCCACCGCGTCGTCCCCGGTGGCGCAGCGGGCGACCTCCGGGGCGAACGAGGCCAATACGGCGGGCCGGTCGGGGCGCGGGTAGAGCGCCCCGGGCAGCCCCGCGACCGGCCCGAACACCGCTTCCGCGCGCGCCAGCAGGGCCGCCGAGCCACCCGGCCGCCCGTCGTACGCGCGCAGTGCGGCCTCCAGCCCGGCGCGGCCGATCCAGGCGCCGCCGCCGCAGTCGCCCAGCAGATGGCCCCAGCCGTCCGCGCGGCGCCAACCGCCTTCCGGGGTCAGGTCGGTGCCCAGGGCGATCATGCCGGTGCCCGCGGCGACCACCGCACCGGGCCGCTGGCCCAGCGCCCCGGCGTACGCGGTGACCGCGTCCGCGGCGAGAGCGACCCGCCGCGCCCCGAACGCGGACGCCAGCGCGCCCGGCAGCCGGGCGCGGAGCTCGTCGCCGAGCGTGGCCATACCGGCCGCCCCCACGCACACCGCGGTGAACCCGTCCGCACCCGCTTCCCGCGCCAACTCCGCTGCGGCGGGCAGCAGTTGGGACAGCAGATGCTCCGCGTCGATCCCCGCGGGGCCGGTGCGCACCGGCTCGTCCGAGGCGCGGGTGGCCAGCGGGCGGGCCTCGGCGTCGTCAGCGCGTGCGACGGCGCACCGCAGCCCCGAGCCGCCCGAGTCGACGCCGAGGACATGGCCGGCCCGGAGGGAGTCCGGGCGGTGGCCGGCCGGCTCACCCAAAGCCGCGGGCGTCCTGCTTGAGCGCGGTGTCGACGGTCAGGGCCGTGGCGACCACCAGGCTCAGCAGCGGGTCGGGCAGCTGCTGGTGGATCTGGAGGACGTAGTTGTCCGCGGACGTGAACATCGTCTTGGCGAGGCCCTCCCAGGTCTTGGTGATCCGGGCGATCTCGGTGTCGGCGTGGTCCACGATGGCGAAGTTCCAGGCGCGCCAGTTCTCCGCCTTGATGGCGCCGATCTGCTGGCCGTTGACCATCATCGCGAAGTTGATCTTCCCGATGGCGTTCTGCTGCACGATCTCGCCGACCGGCGAACCGTCCGGACGCTGCACGAGCACCTTGGACTTGATGATCTTCGCGGGCCGGGTCAGCAGCAGCTGCGGCTGGCCGTACGCGTCCCGGATCTCCAGCTTGTGGGTCATGTACTGATCGAGGCTGGAGACCACCCGGAGCACCTTCTTGGCCGTGCTCTGGCCGACCTGGACGACCGCGCCCAGGGTGTTGCCGTGCTGGTCGAAGACGCTGTACTCGTTCGTGACCTCGATCAGCTTGGCCTTCTGGTTGACCACCAGCACCGGTTCGGTGAACAGGGTGCCACCGCCCGGCCCGCCGGGCGCCACGCCCGCCTTCTGCTGCACCTGCTGCTGCACGGCGGCCGGGTTCCCGCCCGGCTGCCCCGCCATCGGCTGCTGCCCGTACGGCTGCTGCATCGGCTGACCGGGCATCGGTTGTCCGGGCGCCTGCTGCGGGTGGCCATAGCCCTGGCCCTGCGGCGCGCCGCCCTGCTGCGGACCCGGATACGGTGCCTGGCCCGGCGCCTTCGCGGCCTGCTGCGGCGCGAACTGCTGCGGCATCTGCTGCTGCGCGGGCTGCTGGGTGGCCTGCTGCGCGGGCGCCTGCTGAGCCTGTTGGGGGCCGGGCTGTGGAGCCTGGCCCTGGGCGGGCGCCGCGGCCGGTTGTCCCGGGTGGGTGTGTTCCGTCCACTGGGACCCGTCCCACCAGCGAAGTTGGTGGGGGGTGCCCTGCGGGTCGGCGTACCAACCCGCAGGGATGTTCGCATTCGTCATGCGGGGCACACTATCGCCCGAAGTCAGGGCAGCCTCCAGTCGACGGGCTGGGCGCCCTGTCGCACCAGGAGCTCGTTCACCCGACTGAAGGGCCGCGAGCCGAAGAAGCCCCGGTCGGCGGACATCGGGGAGGGGTGGGCGGACTCGACCGCCGGCAGCTCGCCGAGCAGCGGCCGCAGATTTCGGGCGTCGCGCCCCCACAGCACCGACACCAGCGGGCGCCCGCGCGCCACCAGCGCCCGGATGGCCTGCTCGGTGACCTCCTCCCAGCCCTTGCCGCGGTGCGCGGCGGGCTTGCGGGGAGCCGTCGTCAGCGCCCTGTTCAGCAGGAGTACGCCCTGGCGGGTCCACGGCGTCAGATCGCCGTTCGAGGGGCGGGGGAGTCCGAGGTCGGAGTGCAGCTCGCGGAAGATGTTCTCCAGGCTGCCGGGCAACGGGCGGACGTCCGGCGCCACGGAGAAGCTGAGCCCGACCGCATGCCCCGGGGTGGGGTAGGGGTCCTGTCCGACGATGAGGACCCGCACCTCGTCGAAGGGCTGTTGGAAGGCGCGCAGCACGTTGTTGCCGGCCGGCAGATAGGTGCGTCCCGCGGCGATCTCCGCCCGCAGGAAATCACCCATCGCGGCGATCCGTCCGGCGACGGGCTCAAGTGCCTTGGCCCAGCCCGGTTCGACAATGTCTTGGAGAGGTTGTGCAGCCACGGGATCACCCTACTGGCCACGGCCCCTTCCTCTTCAACCGATGGCCCGAGCCCGGCCGCCCGGAGCGGCGGGAGCCCCCAACTGTCTTCTCCCACCGCTCCGTTACCCGGTGCTCCGGCGCTCTCCCCCGCCCTCCATGCTCCCCCCTCAGGCAACGGCAGCCGCCCGTACGCACAGCACATCCGGCAGATGGGAGGCGAGCTGCTGCCAGCTGTCGCCGTCGTCCGCGCTGGCGTACACCTCGCCGTTGCGGTTGCCGAAATACACCCCCGCGGGGTCGCTGTCGTCGACGGACAGTGCGTCCCTGAGCACCGTGCCGTAATGGTCCTCCTCCGGCAGGCCCGCGCTGAGCGGCTCCCAGCTCCGGCCGGCGTCGGCGGTGCGGTAGACCCGGCAGCGGTGTCCGGCCGGCACCCGGTCGATATCGGCGGTGATCGGGAAGAGATAGGCGACATCGCCCGTGCGCGGATGCGCGGCCACCGCGAAGCCGAAGTCCGAGGGGAGCCCGCTGCCGGTGTCCGTCCATGTCGCGCCCGCGTCATCGCTGCGGTAGACGCCCCAGTGGTTCTGTAGATACAGCCGGTCGCGGTTGACCGGGTCCTGCGCGATCTTGTGGACGCACTGGCCGAACTCCGGATGCTGATCCGGCAGGAAGACCGCCTTGACGCCCTTGTTGGACGGTGCCCAGCCGGCGCCCCCGTCACGGGTACGGAAGACCCCGGCCGCCGAGACGGCGACGGTGACCGCGTCGGCGTCCCGCGGGTCGGTGATCACGGTGTGGACGGCCAGCCCGCCGCCGCCCGGCACCCACTGCTCCCGGCTCGGGTGGTCCCACAGCGCCCGTACGAGCTCGAAGGTCTCGCCGCCGTCCTCGGAGCGGAACAGGCCGCCGGGCTCGGTGCCCGCGTAGACCACATCGGGGGCGGCGGGCCCGGCCGGATGCAGCTGCCACACCCGCTCCAGCGAAGTCCCGGTGTCCGGTGGATACTTGATCGCGGGGCGGGCGGGCTCGTGCCAGGTCTCGCCCAGGTCGTCGGAGTGGAAGACCGACGGGCCCCAGTGGGCGCTGTCGGCGCCGGCCAGCAGCCGGGGGATCGCGCGGCGGGTGTCGATCCCGAGGGAGTACACCGCCTGGGCGGGGAAATGGGGACCGCTCAATTCCCAGTCACCGTGCCGCCGACGGCCGATGAAGAGCCCTTTACGCGTGCCCACCGCGAGTAGTACGTCAGTCATGCCGGAACACCTCCGGGACGCCGTTGTCTCAGATAGTGGCAAGTCTGCACCCGACCACTGACAATGGCGTCCCGGCGGATATCCGTGCAGGTCGGACGGTGCGGCACCCGCTTTCGCCGCGGATGCCGCAGGTCCGTCCGGCGGCCTCAGGCGGCCCGGTGGTACTGCTTCGGCATGGCGATCTCCGCACCCAGTTCCCGCGCCGCGTGCTGCGCGAAGCTGGGGGAGCGCAGCAGCTCCCGGCCGAGCAGTATGGCGTCGGCCTGGCCGTCCGCGATGATCTTCTCGGCCTGCCGGGCCTCGGTGATCAGACCGACCGCGCCCACCGCCAGACCGCTCTCCTTCCTGACCCGCTCCGCGAACGGCACCTGGTAGCCGGGCCCCGGGGTGATCTTGGCGTCGGGGGCGTTGCCGCCGGTGGAGGTGTCCAGCAGGTCGACTCCGTGCTCCCGCAGCTCGCGGGCGAAGCGCACGGTGTCGTCGGCCGTCCAGCCCTCGCGCTCGTCGCTCTCGTCCTCGGTGAGCCAGTCGGTCGCCGAGATCCGGAAGAAGACCGGCAGTTCGTCGGGCCAAACCGCCCGGACGGCGTCCACGACCTCCAGCGCGAAGCGCGTCCGGTTCTCGTACGAGCCGCCGTATTCGTCGGTGCGCCGGTTGGTGAAGGGAGAGAGGAACTCATTGATCAGATAGCCGTGCGCACCATGGACCTCGGCCACCTGGAAGCCCGCCGCGAGCGCCCGCCGGGCCGCCGCGCCGAACTGCGCGACCCGCTCACGGATCTGTGCCACGGACAGCTCCGCCGGGGTCGCGAACCCGTCGCCGAACGGCACCGGGCTCGGTGCGACCGGCTGCCATCCATGCCGCTGACCAGGGAGGATCGGGGCGCCGCGGTCGACCCAGGGGCGCTCGGTGGATGCCTTACGCCCGGCGTGGGCGAGCTGGATTCCCGGCACGGTCCCCTGCGCCTTCAGGAAGTCGGTGATGCGGCGGAACGCCTCGGTCTGGGTGTCGTTCCACAGCCCGAGGTCGTACGGGGTGATGCGCCCCTCGGGGCTCACCGCGGTCGCCTCCGCGAGGATCAGGCCGGTTCCGCCCGTCGCCCGCGCGGCCAGGTGCTGGAAGTGCCAGTCGCCGGGCACCCCCGCAGCCGGGCCGTCGGGGGCCGCGGAGTACTGGCACATCGGGGCCATCCAGAGGCGGTTCGGGACGGTCAGCGAGCGGAGGGTGATGGGCTCGAACAGTGCGCTCACAGCAGGCTCCTGTACCTGAAGATGAACGGGTACCGGCCGGAACCCGCGGTCATACGATAGCCGTCGTACTACGGTGGATGTCAAACTACGACGCTTCTCGTACAATGAACGGGTGGGTCGGTGCGCCAGGCCCTACCGCGCCCCGCAGAAGAATCAGGAGCCCTCATGCCGACCGATACCACCTCCCCGCGCACCCCGTCGGGCTCCCGTTCGCTGGAGCACCCGGCCCGCGAGGACATCCGGCTCGCCGAGGTGCTGCATGCGCTCGCCGACCCGATGCGCCTGCGGATCGTCCGCGCCCTCGCGGCCGCCGAGGGCGAGCTGAACTGCGCGGACATCGAACTCCCGGTCAGCAAGTCGACCTGCACCCATCACTTCAGGGTGCTGCGCGAACACGGCGTCATCCAGCAGCTCTACCGGGGCACGGCCAAGATGAACGGACTGCGGCGGGACGACCTGGACGCACTCTTCCCCGGCCTGATCGACGACGTCCTCCGGGGAGCCGAGCTTCAGGCGCGCCGCCTCGGGGAGGAGTGAACGGGCGGCGGCCAGTACGGCGCGTCAGTGGCGGACGCCTCCGGCCCGTGGATCAGCGGATCCGTTCCGCCGCGCGCGCCGCCTCCAACAGCCCTGCCCAGTCCGGCAGCTTGACGGTGCCCCGCCCCAGTCCGCGACCCCACGCCGCCTCGGCGGCTTCGATGGCCAGCCAGCCCGGCCAGGTGACCGGCCGCTGCCCCGCCCGGATCAGCGCCGCCACCGGATCGCCGGCCGAGGCGTGCTCCGCCAGCGCGGGGGCGTCCGCCAGCAGCGACTGCGCGGTCTCCTTCGCGCACGGCCGGTTCGTGCCGATCACCCCCGTGGGGCCCCGCTTGATCCAGCCCGCCACATACACCCCCGGGAGTGGTGAGCCGTCCCGCAGCACCCGCCCCGCCTGGTGCGGCACCGTCCCCGTCGTCTCGTCGAACGGCAGACCGGGCTGCGGTGTCCCCCGGTAGCCGACCGAACGCAGCACCAACTGCCCCTCGATCTCCTCGAATTCACCGGTACCCGAGACCCCGCCGTGCCCGTCCGGCGCCGTCCGCTCGAACCGCACCGCCCGGACGCCGGTGGCATCTCCCAGGATCTCGACAGGCCGCAGGAAGAACCGCAGATGAATACGGCGGCGACGGCGCGCGGGCGACGGCTCCGGCGCGGCGTCCGGGCTCTCCGGGCCGGCCGCCGGGCGCTCCGCCCAGCCCCGCAGCACCTCGACATTCCGCCGCGCCACCGCGGGCAGCGCGCCCGGGTCCCGGTAGGCCGGGTCCAGGGCCAGCTCCTCGGGCCGTACCCGTACCTCCGTATCCGGAAGAGAGCCCAGCTCCCGCAGCTCCTTGGTGGTGAACTTGGCTTGGGAGGGGCCGCGTCTGCCGACCATCCAGACGTCCTCGACGCGGCTGTCCGCGAGCGCGCTGAGCGGTCCCTGCGGCATGTCGGTCGCGGCGAGTTCGGCGGCGCCACGGGACAGCATCCGCGCCACGTCCACCGCCACATTCCCCACCCCGATCACCAGGGCGGACCTGGCCGCGAGGGTGAAGCGGAGTGCGGCGGCGTCCGGATGCGCGCTGTACCAGGCGACGAACTCGGTCGCCGGACGGCTGCCGGGCAGGTCCTCGCCGGGGATGCCCAGATGCCGGTCGGTGGCGGCGCCCACACAGAACACCACCGCATCGAAGATCTCCCGCAACTCCGGGACGCCCAGCCCCGGTGCCCCCACCTCGACATTCCCCACGAAGTGCGCCCGGGGATGCTCCAGCACCGTGCGCAGATTGTTCTGCAAGGACTTGATCTTCTCGTGGTCCGGCGCCACGCCGTAGCGCACCAGGCCGTACGGGCAGGGCAGGCGGTCCAGGACGTACACCTCAAGGTCCGGTACGGCCTGCTGCTCGATCAGGGACTGGGCGGTGTAGACGCCGCTGGGCCCGGAACCGATCACTGCGACACGAAGCACGAGTGGCCCCTTCCGCGGAATACCCCCAGGATCGCACCGGCGGGCGCGCGGCGGGAGATGCGCTATCGGGGTTGCTCCCCGTGGGATGAGCGTGCCGCGCTACTGGGCCGGGTGAGCGGGGGGCTAGGTTTTCAATGTGTCGGAAAGTGACTTTTATACCGTTAATCACCGATATGAAGCCCAGGGCGCGCCCTTGGAGTGGCCCACATGGGAGCTCCAGGCGCACGGCTCCGCCGCGCCCGCTCCCGACCCCGCCGCCCCCGACGATCCGGCCGGCTCCGCCGGTCCCGGCTGCCCGCTGCCCCGGCTCGATCCGCTGGGCCCCTGGTGCAGCGCCCGGCTGACCTTCGCCGACGGCGCCCGGGTCGATGTCCTTGTGACGGTCTCCGACGACCACATCACCGTCGAGGACGTACGGGCCGACCCGCCGCTGCCCCTCGACGGCCTCGCCGACCTCGCCCGCTGGATCGAGGGCCCCCTCGACGACGCCTTCCGGGCGGCCACCGGGCAGCCGCGGAAGGCCCGGCCCACACCACGGCAGGCCGGCCCGGCGGACGCCGCACCGGAACGGGACGGGGGACCGCAGGCCGGGCCGCCGCCGGAGCCGGGGCGCGGTGCGGCGGCCGACCCGCTGCGGGGGCCGCGGCCGGCGGTGCCGCACGGGCCGACCCGGAACGCCCGGCCCACGAGCGGACCGGCGCAGGCGGGCGAGCCGCAAACAGCGCCGACGGCGGCCGGGGCGGAGGCAGCGGCAGGGGCGGCGGAGCGGGTGACGCATCAGACGGGCGGGGCGACGGGCGAGGCGGCGGGGGTGGGCACGACGGGGGCGGGGGCGATGGAAGCGGGGTCGACGGGCGCGCCGGGGCGCGGCCAGGACGAGGGCGTACCGCACCGGGCGGCGCCGGAGACCGGTATCGGCCACCCCGCCGACCCGACTGCCGCCCCGTCGGCCGACTCTCCCGCAGAGCCGGGCTGCGGGCAGCCGGGTGAGCAGGGCTCCGGGCGGTCCGCCCCCGCCGAGGCGTCCGTCCCCGCCGCGTCCTCGACGCCCCCCGACGCCGTGGAGTCGTCTCCCTCGTCCCCCTCCGCCCCACCGGCCGAGCGGGCCCGCTCGGCCGTCCTCGCCCGGACCCGGGCCGGTGAGCGCCGCAAGATCGCCGCGGTCGCGTACCGCCAGGCGCAGCGCGAAGGACGCGATCCGGTGCTGGCCGTCATGCACGCCACCGGCCGCAACCGCCGGCGGTCGCTGCGGCTGATCGCCGGCGCCCGCGACGAGGGCCTGCTGACGCCACGTCACAACAAGCGTTAGGGCCTGTCTCCCCGACCTCCGTGGGCCGGGGAGACAGGCCCTGGCGGCGTGGTCTCAGGGCGTCAACTCGGCCTGAATCCGCCGCATCCGCCCGATCTCGGCGCCCTGCTGCGCGATGACCTCGCTCGCCATCTCCTCCACCAGCGCGTTGTTGCCCTTCGAGAGCACCTCCGTCGCCATGGAGACAGCCCCCTGGTGGTGGGCGATCATCAACGTCAGAAAGAGCGCGTCGAACGGTGCGCCGCGCGCCGCCCGCAGCCGGTCGAGCTGGGCGGCGGTCGCCATCCCGGGCATCTTCCCGTCGTGGTGCGAATGGCCGCCGCCCGCTGCGTGGTCCCCGCCATGACTGCTCAACCAGCCCTGCATGGCGCCGATTTCGGGCTCCTGGGCCGCGGCGATCCGCCCCGCCAGCCGTCCGGTCCGCCCGCTGTCGGCATACCGCTTCGCCAGGTCCGTCATCACCAGCGCCTGCTGGTGGTGCGGGATCATCATCTGGACGTAGGCGAGGTCGGCGGAGTTGGGGGAGTCGTCGTGGCGCGCCTTCTTCGCCTCGTCGGCGGTGAGGGTCCTGGCCGTTTCTCCCGGCCTGCCCGGCGCCAGCACCTTCGGTCCGCCCGCAGCGCTCGCCTGGGCGTCGTCCTCGGCCGAACAGCCGCTCAGCGCAAGGGAGAGGGCCAGCACCGGCCCCCAGCCGGCCGCGAAGAGGACGCTCGCTCTCCTGGGACGCTTCACCGCACACCCTCCTGTCCGCCGGACCCTCCATGGGAGCCGCCCGGCCGTCGTCCGCCCGCTTCCGCGGGTGCCGGGTGTGACATCTTCATCCGCTCCTATTGATATGTACATGAGGAGCGCGATACTCGGGGCCGAGAACCGTTCACCTCGGAACGGACTTCAGGGAGGTCCTCGTGACGTCGTTGCACAGACCCCGCGTGCGGCGCAGATCCCTCGGAGCGATGACCGCGGCCCTCGGGCTCGCGGCCGCCCTCCTCGTGGCCGGACCGGCGGCCGCGACCCCCGACCCCGGCGATCACCCCTCCGCCGCCCGGGAAATGAGTAGCAATCAGAAGGCGGATACCCGGGCCGCGATCAGGAACGGCGAGATCCCCGGCGTGGACGAGGTCGTGCACAGCGACAACGTCCGCCCGTTGGCGAACCTCCCCAAGCAGGCGCTCCAGGGCACCAACTCGGACCTCGCCTTCCAGGGGAAGTACGCGTTCGCCGGCAACTACGACGGTTTCGTGATCTACGACATCTCCCGGCCCGCGGCCCCCAGGACCGTCAGCCAGGTGCTCTGTCCCGGATCGCAGAACGACATCTCGGTCTCCGGGAATCTGCTCTTCCTGTCCACGGACTCCTCACGCAGCGACAACTCCTGCGCGAGCACCACCCAGCCCGCGACGGAGAAGTCCTCCTGGGAAGGCATCAAGGTCTTCGACATCAGCGACAAGAAACACCCCCGCTACGTCGCCGCCGTCGAGACCGCATGCGGCTCGCACACCCACACGCTGCTCCCCGAGGGCCGCAACGTCTACGTCTATGTCTCGTCGTACGCCCCCAGCGCGGCCTTCCCCGACTGCCGGCCGCCGCACGACGGCATCTCCGTCGTCAAGGTCCCGCGGGCCGCACCCGAGAAGGCCGCCGTCATCGACTTCCCCGTCCTCTTCCCGGACGGCGGCAACCCCGGCGGTCCCACCAACCCGGGGGTTTCGCAGACCACCGGCTGTCATGACATCACCACCTTCCCGAAGCTGAAGCTGGCCGCGGGCGCCTGCATGGGCGACGGCATCCTCATGGATCTGTCGGACCCGGCCGCGCCCAAGGTCATCGACCGGGTCCAGGACAACGTCAACTTCGCCTTCTGGCACTCGGCCACCTTCAACGAACGAGGGAACAAGGTGGTGTTCACCGACGAGCTGGGCGGTGGTGTGGCGGCCACCTGCAACGAGAAGACCGGGCCGGACCGCGGTGCCGACGGGATCTACGACATCACCGGCAAGGGCAGCCACCGCAAGCTCGTCTTCAAGAGCTATTACAAGATCCCGCGCCACCAGGCCGACACCGAGAACTGCGTCGCCCACAACGGTTCGCTGATCCCGGCCAGGAACCGCGACCTCATGGTTCAGGCGTGGTATCAGGGCGGCGTCTCCGTCTGGGACTTCACCGACTCCGCGCACCCGAAGGAGATCGGCTACTTCGAACGCGGTCCGCTCTCCACGGACTCACTGGTCACCGGCGGTGCCTGGTCCGCGTACTACTACAACGGTCACGTCTACTCCAACGACATCGCCAAGGGCTTCGACATCCTCGCCCTCGACGACCGGCGCACGGACAGCGCCAATTCCGTACGGCTCCGGGAACTCAACGCCCAGACCCAGCCCGACTACCGCTGACCGCCCCGCACCGGTCCCGGTGTCCGCGTCCCGCCGGGCGCCCCCTAGTCCGGCGGGACCCCCCGCTCCCACGCCAGCCCGTACCGCTGGAACAGCTCGGTACGCAGCCGCGCCCGCGGCATGGCCGCTCCCGGCAGCAGCATCGCCACCACCGACCCCATCAACAGCGCCCGCAACAACGGATAGTCGGCGTCGGGATCGGACGAGCCGTACGCCACCACCGTCTCCCGCAGCAACTGCGCCAGCCGTTGCTGCTCGGGGCACTGGATGAACCCCTCGGCCGTCAGGATCCCCGCCATATGCGTCCGCATCAGCAGTGGGTGATCATGCGCCAGCCCCAGGATCGCGTCGATCGCCCGCGCCATCAGCTCCTGCCCCGCGTCCGGTCCGCTCGGCCGCGGGGCACGCTCCAGCGCGGCCTGTAGCGTGCGATGCATCAGCCGGTGCACGGCGGACTGGAGCAACTGCCGCTTGCCGGGGAAGTAGTAGGAGACCAGCCCCCGCGCGACCCCCGCCCGCCGGGCGATGTCCGCGAGCCGCGTCGCCTCATAGCCGTGCTCGTCCACCAGCTCGACCGTCGCCTGGAGCAGCCGCTCACGGGAGCGCCGCCGCAATTCTTCATTGACCGATGCGCTGCGGGGGGACATCCTGTAACTCCTGCGTTGACTGGCTGGGGGCCAACACACTCAGTATGACTCCGGATTCCCGCCCCTGGAACGGATCCGGTCAAGCTGCCCGATTCGGGCGACGCGGGGGATCGCCCGAATCGGGTGAACGTGAGGCCGGGGACGGCCTCTTGACCTGCGATTACCCAGGTCGGGGGGCCGTCCCCGACTCATGGCGCGTCGCGCGGTGCCGTCGTCCTCGTCGCCGGGCTCGGAGTCGCAGCCACGGACCAGCAGTTCGGCGGTGCAGCCGCTCAAGCGGCACGCCGTCGGCGCAGCCGCTGTGCCGCGACCGCCACGCCGACGCGCTGCGCGCGCTGGGAGCCGACGAGGTCTTCGACTACGGCACCACCACGCCGGACCGGCTCGGCCCCTTCGACGCCATCCTGGACGCCGTCGGCTCGGACCTGAACGCCTACCGGCGACGGCTGACCCGCGAGGGCCGGATGGCCACCATCGCCCTCTCGGCTGCGCCCCGCCATCGACAGCGTGTATCCGCTGACGGATATCGCCTCGGCGCACCAGGCATTCGAGCGCGGCGGCGTGGTGGGCAAGCAGGTGGTGGCGGCGTCCGATCAGC
Source organism: Streptomyces sp. bgisy130 (assembly GCF_057708345.1). Lineage (NCBI taxonomy): Bacteria > Bacillati > Actinomycetota > Actinomycetes > Kitasatosporales > Streptomycetaceae > Streptomyces > Streptomyces sp. bgisy130. The sequence continues at coordinate 118,804 of NZ_JBYISA010000014.1, read as the reverse complement.
CGGTGGGCCCGCTCCAGTAAGCGTCCTTCCACTCCATGGCGTCGGGGCTGAACTCGACCTCGATCTTGTCGGCGGCGTCGGGCGGCAGGGAGAAGGCGTACTTGCCGATGGCCTCCTTGCCGGGGAGGACGTAGCCGGTGATGACCTTCTGGCGTCCGCTGCCGTCGATCAGCAGCTCCGCCGACGCTCCGTCGGCGTCGCTGACTTCGGGGAGGCCGGTGTCCACCTTGACCCGCTCGGTGCCGGTGTTGCGCACCTTCACGATGACCTGGACGGCCTTGTTGCCCTTGGCGTGACCGAGGACGTAGTCGTCGGGGGTGTACGGCTTCGGCTCGGCGACCGTGACCCTGAGTCCGTTCTCGAAGGTGTAGGACTCGCCGAAGGACAGGTGGCGGGCCTTTTCCGACGCGGAGGCGGAGGCCCTCACCTCCTTGACCTTGGCGCGTGCGTCGTCGGTGACCTTCTTCACCGCGGTGACGGTGAGAACGGCGCCGCCGGCTGCGGCCAGCAGACCGACCACACCCAGGATCACCCCGGCCAGCGCCATGCCCCGGTTCGTCGCCCGGCCGCGGCGTGCGTGGCTCAGCCCGACGGAGCCGAAGACCACGGCCAGCAGGGCCGGCAGCCAGGACATCCAGAACAGGATGATGAGCAGGCCGAGGACGAGACCGACGATGCCGAGCACCAGGGCCGTGATGCCCATGCCGTTACGGGACTGCGGCGCCGGCAGGGGCGCCATCGGGTACGGCTCCCAGCGGGGCGGGGGCGTAGCGCCGGGCGGCGGCGGTCTCCACGGGTTGTGGTCATCCGGTATCCGGTCACCGGGCTGCGGGCCGTCGGACGGAGTGGGCACGGTCATGCACAGTCCTCGAAAGTAGATGAACTGAGGACATTAGCAGCGGCTTTGCTCATTCATTACGGGATTTCGGACAGGTCCGGACAACCCGCCGGGGGCGTGACCGTGGCGGTCCGGGGCGGTCGGCGGGCGAGCCGCCGTCCGACGCGCGACCATGGGACCGGAGACCGATCCAGGGAGCCCTCCATGACCACACCGCGGGACCTGATGATCGTTGCCATGGACGCGGAGTCCGGTGGCGCTCTGGAGCGGGGCGACCTGTCCCTCGCGCTCGCGGGGGCCGAACTGATCGATCTGCTGAGCGCCGAGGCCGTCCGACTGGACGGTGAGCGGATCGTGCCCGGTTACCGGCCGGCCATCCCGGACCGCCTGTTGGACCAGGCGGCGTCATCGCTCGTCCAGCAGTCGCCGTACGAGTCGGTCGACGACTGGCTGTGGCGCCGGGGGCACGGCCTGGCGGCCGCCTATCTGAGCGCCCTGGAGGACGACGGGGAGCTCACCCGGGAACACCGTCGCTGGCGGCCCTTCGGGGCCGGGCAGACGGTGCTCGCCGATTCGCCCGCTCACCGCCGGGCGGCGGACCGCTGGACCTCACGGGAGGCCGTCCTCACCGCACTCGTGACGGCCGCCGGGATCGACGGCACGGACACCGGGGGCGAGCCGGCCGAGGTCGATGACGAGGTGTCCACCGTGCTCGCCGCCGTCCACGACGCGGTCACGGAACTGGCGGCGGAGCGGCAGCGCCGCGCCATCGAGAAGGCGGCCTTCGACAACATCTGGCGGGGCGACGGCGGCTGATCGCCCCGCGTCGAGGTGCCGTGCTCGGCTGAGGGCTGTCCCGTAGACCCCTCAGCGCTGTGCGGCTCAGCTGTCGGCGGCGGCCCGTTGATCGCGGCGCTGCTTGAGGTGTCCGGCGCCGGCCAGCGCCGCCACCACGACGGCCGTGCCGATGAGCTGCTGACGGCCGTCCGGGCTGGCGGCCATGACGGCGAAGACACCGATGATGGCGGCGAAGGTGAGCCAGGTCAGATAGGGGAAGGCCCACATCCGCACCGAGAGCAGCTCGGGCGCCTCGCGCTCCAGACGGCGGCGCATCTTCAGCTGGGTGAGGCAGACGATGGACCAGACGACCAGCACCGAGCAGCCGGCGATGTTCAGCAGCCAGGCGAACACGGTGGTCGGCCAGATGATCCCGGCGATCACGGCCGCGAAGCCGAACACACAGGACGCCAGCACCGCCGCCGCCGGCACGCCCCTGGTGACCTTGCTCAGGAAGCGCGGGCCCTGTCCCCGGCTGACGAGCGAGTAGGCCATCCGCGACGAGCCGTAGATGTTGGCGTTCATCGCGGAGAGCAGCGCCACCAGCACCACGATCTGCATGATCGTGCCGGCCGCCGGGATTCCCAGCGTGTCGAGCACGGTGACGTACGGGCCGTCCTTGGCGACCTTCGGGTCGTTCCACGGCACCAGGGTGACGACCACGGCCATGGAGCCGATGTAGAAGACGGCGATGCGCCAGACGGCGGTGCGGACGGCGCGGGCCACGTTCCGGCTCGGGTTGTCGGACTCGGCCGCCGCGATGGTGACGGTCTCCAGACCGGCGAACCCGGAAATGGTGGTCAGCAGTCCGGCGGCGAGTCCGGCGACACCGGTCGGGAAGAAGCCGCCGTGGCCGGTGAGATGGTGCGTGCCGGGGGCGTCGCCGAACACCCCGAGAATGCCGAGCACGCCCAGCACCAGAAACGCGACGATGGTGGCGACCTTGATCGCCGAGAACCAGAACTCGAACTCGCCGAAGTTCTTGACCGCGGTCAGATTGCTGGCGCAGAAGAACACCATGAAGATCGCGACCCAGCCGTAGGCGGGGATGAACGACACCCAGGTGTGCATGATCGTGCCCGCCGCGGTGGCCTCGGCGGCCACCCCGGCGCAGAGCATCAGCCAGTACATCCAGCCCGAGGTGGTCCCCGCCCAGGAGCCGATCTCTTCTTCGGCATGCACCGAGAACGAGCCGGTGGAGGGCCGGGCCGCGGACATCTCGCCGAGCATCCGCATGATCAGCATGACCAGCGCGCCGGTACCCATGAAGAGGAGGACGATGGCCGGTCCGGCCGCGGCGATGCCGACCCCGGAGCCTACGAAGAGCCCCGCTCCGATGACCCCGCCGAGGGCGATCATCGACAGATGGCGCTGCTTGAGGCCGTGCGACAACACGGACTCGGAGTTCTGCCCGGCCTCCGGGGAGTGCTGGGGCGACCGGGTGTTTGTCCGACTCATTTGTCGTGCCTGTTCATTGGTGGTGACGTTCGGTGAGCCTGACGAGTGTGGGGGGAGGTGTTTGCGTACGACGTGAACGCCCGCTATGCGGACAGTTCACTTACTTGTGGTGAAGAGTTCGGCACGCATTGAAGTGGTCCTGTTCGGGGGACGGGCCCAGGTGGCGGGGAGGGGGGAAGGGGAGCGACCTCAGCCGACCGGAACCGTCGTGGCGTGCCTCCGCTCCATGGAGCCCGACCAGGTGCGGCGCGGCGGGCGGCCGACGAACTTGCCGAAGAGCAGCGCCGCCGCGGTGGCCGCGAGGACCCCCGGCACCATCTCGTAGATGCCGGATTGGAGCGGCCCGAGGAGCGGGTCGATGTGCTTCCACAGGACGACGGTGGCCGCCCCCGCCACGATCCCGGCCATCGCCCCGGCCCGGGTCATCCGCGGCCAGTAGAGCGACAGCAGGATCACCGGGCCGAAGGCCGCACCGAAGCCCGCCCAGGCATACGCGACGATGTCCAGCACCGCGCCGCCGCTGAGCGCGATGACGTAGGCCACCAGGGCGACCACGACCACCGTCGCGCGGGCCGCCAGCACCATGGACGCGTCCGACGCCTGCCGCTTGACGAACGCCCGGTAGAAGTCCTCGGTGAGGGCCATCGCGGAGACCAGCAGCTGGCTGTCCGCGGTGGACTTGATCGCGGCCAGCACACCGACCAGCAGGATGCCGGCGACCCAGGGATTGACCAACTGGGCGCAGAGCGCGATAAAGACGGTCTCCGGGTTGTCCGGCGTCTGGTCGAGCGCGGCGATTCCCACCAGTCCCACGAGCGAGGCGCCCGCCAGACAGACGACCACCCAGCCCGTGCCGATCCGGCGGGCCCGGGGTATCTCGCTGGTGCTGCGGATGCTCATGAAGCGGGCCAGGATGTGCGGCTGGCCGAAGTAGCCCAGCCCCCAGGCGAGCAGGGAGATGACCGCCACCGCACCGAGCGGTCCACCGGACGTCCACCGGCTGCCGTCGAAGCCGGCCTTCGCCCCCATGTCCAGCAGGGCGGGGCTCTCGCGGGTGAGCGCTCCGCGCAGCGCGCCGAAGCCGCCCAGCGCCGCGATGCCGATCGCGGGGAGTGCCACCGCCGCGCAGAACATCACCGTGGCCTGGATCGAGTGCGTCACACTCACCGCCCGGAAGCCGCCGAGGACGGTGTAGACGACGATCACCACGGCGAAGACGGTGAGCGCGAACTCGAAGCCGCCGCCGAAGATGCCCTCGAACAGCACGCCCCCGGCCAGGAGTCCGCTCGCGACGTAGACGGTGAAGAACACCACGGTGACGGTCGCCGAGACCAGGCGCAGCATTCTGCTGCCGTCCTCGAACCGTTCCTCCAGATACGCCGAGAGCGTCTTCGCGTCGCCGGCCAGCTCGGTGTACGTGCGCAGCCGCGGCGCGACCAGCAGCCAGTTGAGGTAGGTGCCGATGGCCAGGCCGACGGCGATCCAGGAGGCCCCGATCCCGGCCGCGTACACCGCGCCGGGCAGTCCCAGGAACAGCCAGCCGGACATGTCACTCGCGCCCGCGGACAGCGCCGCCAGCGGTGCGCTCAACCGGCGCCCGCCCAGAGCGAAGTCGGAGAAGGTTACGGTGTCCTGATACGTCCAGATGCCCACGGTCACCATGGCGAGCAGGAATATCCCGAATGTGATCATGACGGGTACGATCAGGGGTGTCACCATTGCTCCCTAGCTGCTGGCACTGCCATCCATGGCACGGGCGCCCGGGGGGGGATCCCGCGAGGAGATCCCGGGGCGAGAAGGCTCCGGCGCGAGCAGACGATACGGATCTGCCACCGGGAGCGGCACCCTTTTGACAGATGTCCTTGGCGGCCGCAAGCCCCCGCCGCCCCCGGTCCCGGCAGGCCCGGGGCGGGACCGGCGCCAGGACCTTATCGCGGGGCCGGGGCCCCGGCGGCAGTCAACACCCCTTCTCCGTACGGGACTTGGCGCAATCCGATGGGGTGGGGACCGCTCGCCGGGGTCGGTGCGGCAGGGTCAGGCGGTCCGGCGGCGGAGCTTCACGGTGTTGTCGGTGCGGGGGTCCGGCTTTCCGTCGTGGCCGGTCCGGAAGCTCGGGTGTTCCTCGCAGCGCAGCAGATCCCACCGGCCGTCCGCGAGCCCGAGGCCCGCGATGACTTCCTCCGGAGTGGGCAGGTGCACCTCGCAGTCGGGCTCCCAGGCGGGCAGTCCCGCATGGCCCACGATGAGCAGCACGCCGCCGGGTGCGACCGCGCGGGCGGCCTTCCGCAGGATGTCCTCGCGCGGCATGGCGTCGCTGGGGGAGTGCAGGAACTGGGCGGTGACGAGATCGAAGGTGCCCGCCGGGAACGTCGCGCTGAGGTCGTGCTGTTGCCAGGTGATGCGGTCGGTGACTCCGGCTTCCGCCGCGTGCCCGGCCGCCCGGCCGAGGGCGATCCCGGAGATGTCGACGGCGGTGACCTGCCATCCCCGCTCGGCGAGCCAGATCGCGTCTGCGCCTTCCCCGCACCCCAGGTCCAGTGCGCTGCCCGGGGCGAGCTCGCCGGTCTCCCGCATCAGGGCGGAGTTGGGGCGGCCGCTCCAACTCCGGCCGCTCTGCGCGTAGCGGGCGTCCCAGTACTCCTCGTCCGGGACGGTGACGTCATGGGCCATGAGAGTCCTCCTCGGTCCGTGCTCCTCGGTGAGGTGCGGTAGCGCCGTTTCCGTGGCCTGCCGCCCTTGCCGGGATGGTCCGCCCGAGGCGGCGAAAATGACAAGCTTCGTTGCTGTATCGGCAAATGAGGAAGGTGTCGGGCTGTGGGGCTCGCGGCCGTTTTCGGGAGGCAGCGTCACCCGAACGGCCATAGCGTGAAGTGAGGGCCGAAGACTTCCCCTCGATGGAGTACTGGGGTGATGCGCAATGACCGAGTTCGCAGAGCGCGGGTCGCGGAACACCGGGAGCCTGGGGCGGACGACGATCGCCGATGGTGTGGTCGCGAAGATCGCCTATCTGGCGGCCGGTGATGTGGCCGGAGTCCATGCCCTGGGCAGCGGGCTCTCGCGGTCGGTGGGAGCGCTGCGCAAACGCGTACCCGGGGGCGGCACGACCACCACGCACGGTGTCAAGGTCGAAGTCGGCGAGAAACAGGCGGCGGTGGACCTCGACATCGTCGTCGAGTACGGCGAGGTCATCCCCGATGTGGGACAGGCGGTGCGGGAGAACGTGATCTCCGCGGTGGAGCGGATGACCGGCCTCGAAGTCGTGGAGGTCAATGTCGCGGTCAGCGATGTGCGGCTCCCCGAGGAGGAGGAAGCCGAGGCGGAACGGGTGGTGTAGCCGCACGGGACGGCACGGCACAGTACGGTTCGTGCACGCGGGCGCCGTGCGTCCGGCGGGTCAGCGCGCGGGGGACGCGCCGTCCGGGCCGGGCAACGCGCAGACGGCGATACCGCGTTCCGCGACGCTGCCCAGGGCCAGGAGATGCGCCGTCCGGCAGACACTGGTAACCATCCGGTACGGAGACCGCACGGCGCGCAGGTCCCAGGCCGGGCCGCCGTCGGGGCGGACCGCCAGCACCCGCGCCGTCGGGTGCGGAGGCAGCGAGAGCCGCAGCCGCTTCATCACCTCCCAGGCCGTCCGCCGCGCCCCGCGCGGCATGCCGTGCAGCAACGCCACACCGGCTGACCGCGGTCGTGCCAGGGCCACCCAGAACGCGCCGTCGGGACCGGGGGAGATGTTGTCGGGGTAGCCGGGCAGCCCATCGGCCAGGGTGTCGGCGGTGCCGGCCCGGGGGCCGCTGAGCCAATAGCGGCTGAGGCGGCAGGCCCCGGTCTCTGCCACCACCAGGAAGGACTCGTCCGGGGCCAGGGCCACGCCATTGGCGAACTGGAGCCCGTCCAGCAGGACTTCGGGGGAGCCGCCGGGCCGCAGACGCAGCAGCTGTCCGGTTCCGGTGTGCTCCAGGAAGTCGCCCAGCCACTCGTCGAGGCCGTAGCGACGGCTGGAGACGGTGAAGTAGACCGTGCCGTCCGCCGCGGTGGTGACATTGCTGGCGAACCGCAGGGGCGCGCCGGCCACCTCGTCGGCGAGCACCCGGACGGTTCCGTGCCGTGGGTCGACACACAGCAGACCGCGCCGGGCGTCACAGACCAGCAGCTCACCGCCGGGGAGCGGTTGCAGGCCGAGCGGTCTGCCACCCGTGTGTGCCACGGCCGTTGCCTCCTCCGCCGCGCCCGGCGCCGAGAGGCGCAGCCGCCAGATCGCACCGTCCGCGGCGCCCGCGAAGAGGGTGCCGTCGGCATCGGCCACCACGTCCTCGGGGCCCTCGATCTCGGGCGCGACGATACGGAGCGGCGGCAGTGTCTGCGGGCCGCCCTGTCCGGCGCGGGCCGTGAGCTGCCCGCTCACCGTGTCCCGCGACGCCGGGCGGCCTTGAGGCACCGGGTCATCTCCTCGGCGTACGGCAGCGCCACACACACGGTGAGCCCGAGTCCGATGCCGGCCAAATAGCGGGCCGCCATCATCAGCGCATGCACCGCCGATTCCCGGACACCGCTGGTCCATCTCTCGCCTCCGGAATCCTGTGGTCGACGGCTCGCGGACACCGCCCGTACACGCCGCACGGATGATGCACCGGCCAGCCAAGCAGAACCCTCCGTATCCGGCATCCGGGGAGGGCCGGCCGGCCCGGCTCTCAGGAGGTGCGGCCCACCCGGGCCACTTCGGGGGTTTCGGTGTCCAGCGGCACCGACCAGGAGCGGACCAGTCCCAGCTGGACGGCCTGCCGCGGCAGCACCGCGTCCAGCAGCCAGTCGGTGGCCACCCGGATGCGGTTGCCCGGCATCGCCAGGAGGTGGTAGCCGCGGGTGACCACCCCCGCGAGCGGGCCGGACAGCGGGACGTGCAGCGGGTTCGCGGCGGCCTGGATGCCGCCCAGGTCCACCATGAAGCCCAGGTCACGGTGCTCGTAGGCCCGCGGGGTGCCTTGCCCGCAGGACGCCGCCACGTTGTGCGCCGCGACCTTGCCCTGCCGCTGGGCGTGCTGGGCGGTCATCGGCGTGGTCTCGCCGGGGCGGGTCAGGTCGGGTACGGCCGCGGCGTCACCACACGCGAACACCTCCGGCCGGCCGGGCACTCCCAGGAACTCGTCGACGCACAGCCGCCCCTTGTCGGTGGGCAGCCCGCAGGACTCGACCAGGGGGTCCGGCCGTACGCCCACACACCAGATCAGGGAGCGGCTGCTGACGAACTCGCCGTCGTCGAGCAGGACCCCGTCCGGGGTCGCCTCCTTGACGGAGGTGCGGGTGCGGACCTCGACGCCGCGGGCGCGCAGGACCCGGTCGGCGGTGCGGGACAGCCGCTCGTCGAGCTCGGGCAGCAGCCGGTCGGCGAGGTCCAGCAGCAACCAGCGGGGGCGCGGGCCGTCCCGCAGGCCGGTGTTCTGCCGGACCAGGGAGTCGGTGAACCGCACACCCTGGGCGGTGACTTCGGTCCCGGTGTAGCCGGCGCCCACCACGACGAAGGTGGTCCTGGCGGCCCGCTCGGCGGGGTCCTCGGCCGCGGCGGCCAGCTCCATCTGCCGGGTGATGTGATCGCGCAAGTACAACGCCTCGGGCATCCCGCGGAAGCCGTGGGCGTGCTCGGCGACGCCCGGGATGGGCAACAGTTTGTTGACGCTGCCGACGGTCAGCACCAGCCGGTCGTAGGTCAGCGAGCCATCCCGGTCCTCGGGGTCGGTGTAGGCCACCCGGCGGGCATCGAAGTCCAGGTCATGGACCTCGCCGAGGACGAGCCGGACGCCCGGCAGGGTCCCGGTGAGCGAGACCGAGATCCGGCGGGGCTCCAGGATTCCGGCCGCCACCTCCGGCAGCAGTGGCACATACAGAAAGTAGTCATGGGGGTTGATGAGCACGATCTCGGCGGCCCCCTTGGCCTGCCGGGAGAGCGTGCGGGCACATTCGTAACCGGCGAAGCCGGCTCCGACGATCACGATCCGAGGGCGACGTCGCTTCACGTGGACTCCTGCGGTCGAGGGTGGTGCGGGAGCGCCGGGCCGAACAGGGCCACCGTCCGGTGCGGGCCGACGGCCGGCGCGGGCACACCGTGGTGCCTTGTCCGCCTAACCGGTGTACGGCCGGGTACACATGGGTCCCCTGTCATTCTGCGGGCGGCAGCCACTGGGCGGCACGTTGAGGCGGCACTGGAGGACGGCCATGTCTCCTTCTGGCTCGACGGCAGCAAGCTCCACGGCGGCTATGCGCTGACCCGGTTCCTTACCGGTGAGGGCCCCGGGAAGCGGGAGTCCTGGCAATGACAATTCCTGAAAGCACGGCACTCGGTTTTTCTTTGAAACGCGTTCTTTGAAACGCCGCTGGAATATCCGCCGGGGCAGCCCAGCATCGACACGATCGTGCGCTGTGGCCAGGTGACCGAACAATGCGTGCGCTATTCGGCGCCCGACGCGCATATCCGGAATATGCGAGGGCGCTTGGAATCCTCCTAGCCCTCCCTGTCCCCGTCCCCCGCGTCATCCCGGGCGATATGCACCGCCGCCTCCTCCGCCGACGCGGCGCCGCCGTCGATCCCGACGTCCCGGGCCGCGATGTCATTGCTGCCGCCGCGCCAGAACCCCTCGTCGGAGCCCACCAGCCGGCCGGCCCGCTCGTCGCCGCATTCGAGGTCGGTCGGTTCCCCCACGCCGTCCGGGAGATCGCCGATCCCGTCGCCGTCGGGTGCGCAGACCTCCGGTACCTCCACCGACAGCCGGTGCTCCAGCGATTCACGGTCGTGCAGCTCGCGCGCGGTGGTCCCCTCGTGGTTCACCACGAAGGGCCGCTCGGGCGGCGAATAGCCGGTGTCCAGCGTCTCGTCGAGGTCCGGCTCGTCGAGGGCGTCCTCCATGTCGAGGGCGTTGGGGTTGTCCCGGGGATCGGATCTGGGCGGCTGGTAGACCTCGTCGCCCATCGCGTCGTCGGACATAACCGCCCTCCCTCTTCCCGTCCATCCGCCCGGCCGCGGGGTGCGGCAGGTGCGCTACGACCAATTGTCCGCCTCCTGGTGGCTCCCGGCAGCGCCAGGATGCGCGGACCGGGCCCGGCCTCAGGCGCGCCGGTGTTCCGTCGCGATCCCGACGGCCTCGGCGATGCTCTGCACATTGCCGAACCGCTCGTGTGCGGGCAGCCGCTCGGCCATGGCGATCAGCCGGTCCGGTGCGTTGTTGCGGCGCAGGGTCTCGATGATCGTGTACTTGTCGGCCGGGTACAGGCTGCGCCCGAGGTGCTGGGCGAGTTCGGAGCGCAGTCCCACGTCCTCCTCGGTCATGCCGCTCGGTGTGCCGCCCCGGAATTCGCTCTCGGGTGACCACGCCGCCACCGGCTGGTCCTCGCCCGCCGGCTGGAGTTCATGCTCCTCGTCCGTTCGCAGAGCGCGCTCCGCCGTCAATTGCCCCCGTAGTTGCTTCTTCATCATCTCGTCCCGGGCGGGGCCGGTCTTGTCCGTTCCGTGTTCCATGACCATGGGTGCCTCCGGCTCCACGAGTCATACAGACCCGTCGCGTTACTCCCAGTTTCCCTGGTCCCCCAGCCCTAACAACCCGGCAGCACTGTTTCCACCATGCCCACGGAAATCACGCGGCCAGGTACGGAACGTAACGACAGATGCATATGCCCTGGATGCATACGCCTTTCGGGAACGGGAATTCGTAAGGCAGCCCACCGATGACGGCTCACGTACCACAGGAGAATCCACGGAATCCGAGGAAGCCAAGGAGGCAGCGCCATGCGAATCTCGCTCCTGCAACCGGTCATCGACCGGCCAGGCCCCTGGGCATCCGTCTATGCCGATATCTCGCCCAGCACCGAGGACGCCGCGAAACAGCAAGAGTTGACGGCGAGCGCCACCACGGCGCAGTTGTTCGCGCTCGGCGCGGACGAGGCCACCTGCGGTGCGGTGCACGAAGCACTGCTCACACGGCACGAAGGCGAGTCCGGGGAGCACTCCGGGCGGGTGCTGTTCGCCGCCCATGGTGAGATCGTGCTCGACACCCCGCTTCCCGGGCCTCCTGCCACCCCGTTCGCGGCCTGGGGGCCGGTGCCCAGAGTCACTCCCTTCCTGGCGGCGGTCGGCGACGACCCGGTCTGCCTGGTCGTCCGTCTGGACCGTGCGGGAGCGGACTTCGCCGTCCTCGGCGAACGGGGCACCGAGGACGCCGGTCAGGTCAGCGGCGCCGACTGGCCCCTGCACCGCACCGCCTCGGGCGACTGGTCCGAAGGCCACTTCCGGGCCAAGGTGGAGAACACCTGGGAGCACACCGCGGGAGAGATCGCCGATGCGGTGCGCAAGGCGTTCGAGGAGTGCGCCGCCGAGGCCATCGTCCTGATCGGCGAGGCCCGCGAACGCCACCTGGTGCACGACAAGCTGCCCGAACCGCTGCGCGCCCTCACCTACGAGAGCGAACACGGCGGGCGGGCCCCCGGCGCCGAGAGTACGCTGGTGGACCGGGACATCGCCCAGGTCAGGGCAGTTCAGGAGCGTGAGCACATCGCGCAGGTGGCGGACCGCTTCCGCACCGGTGCGGGGCCGGGAGGCAAGAGCGCCCCGCACGCCGCGGCCGGCATCCCCGCCCTGGTCGAGGCGGCCCGGGAACACCGGATCGACACCCTGCTCGTCAGCCCGCACGGCTCGGACATCGCCCGGCAGGTCTGGGTGGGCTCCGAAGCCGATCAACTCGGCGTACGGGGAACGGAGTTGCCGTACCTCGGCGAGACGCGTCCGGCCGCCGCACGGGCGGACGACGCACTGGTGCGGTCGGCGGCGGCGAGCGGCGCCGACATCGTGGTGGTCCGTGACCCCGAGCGGGCACCGTCCGGCGGGCTCGGCGCCATCCTGCGCTGGACGGAGGACGCGACAACCGGGTGATCTGCCGCCCGGCAGGCGCTCCCGGACCATCGACCCCGGCCCATCGACCCGGCCGGCGGCGGCACTTCAGGTGCGCCGGACGGTCATGACGGAGGTGCACTCATGTTGCATGCGATCGCCGACGTTCTCCGGTCGATCGGTGGTGCCGTCGCCACCGTCGTCACCCTGCCGTTCCGCGCCGTGGCCCGGCTCTTCGGCGGGGCCGCGGACACTGCACGCGGACACCACTGAGTCGGACAGCACTGACGGCGGATACCACTGGCGTCGGATACCACTGGCGGCGGACACCGCAACGGGCCGCCCGCCGACCGGATTTCGCGGTCGGCGGGCGGCCCGTGGTGTCCGGCCTGCGCCTCAGTCCTGCGCTTCAGTCCTGCGCTTCAGTCCTGCGTCTCAGCCCTGTGCTTCGGCCGCCACCGGCTTCGGGATCAGGAAGGACGTCGCGATGGCCGCCGCGAGGATGACCACGCCCGCGATCATGCCGGCGGTGTAGCCGCCGGAGGACGACGGGTCCGCCGGTGACGCGGCGGTCTTGACCGCGTACAGGAGCGCGAAGCTGAGCCCCGCGCCGAGGTTGAAGGCGCCCGCGTTCAGACCCGGCAGGAAGCCCGGGTTCTCGCTGGGGGAGAGGACGATGCCCAGCCCGTTGAGGACGATGTTCGCCACGCCCGCGTAGGCGATGCCCACCAGGACGGACGTCACCAGCAGCAGGATCTGCGACTGGCTGGGCATCGTGAACAGCATCAGCGCCACGGTCGCCACCGACCCGATCAGGCCGCACCGCAGGACCCGGCCGTAGCCGAAGGTGGCGGCCAGGCGGCCGGCCAGCGGGCCCATGGCGAGTCCGGCGAGCGCGTACGGCGACAGCGTCCACCACGCGGACTGTTCGGCGCTCATGCCGAGTCCGGCCTCGGCGTCCTGCGCGAAGGCCGGGATCAGTCCGTTCATGACGGCGAACACCCCGGTCATGGTGAGCACGGTGGTCAGCAGGGTCGCCCAGGTCGCCCGCTGCTTGAGGTGCCGGGTGGCGACCAGGGGGTGCCCGCTGCGGTTCTCGGTCCGCCAGAACAGTGCGAAGGCGGCCGCGGACAGGACCAGCAGGACGGCGATCAGCGGCCAGTTGGCGGCGGCCAGCTTGCCCGCCTCGTTGAGCGCGATCAGCAGCGAGCCGACCGAGACCACGAGCAGCGCGACCCCGGGCCAGTCCATCCGGGTCGCGGCGGGCGCCTTCGACTCGCGGGTCAGGGTGGCGACCAGGACGGCGGCCAGGGCGGCGACGACCGCCATCGCCCAGAACACCGACTGGAAGCCGTGGCTGTCGGCCAGGTAGCCGCCCGCGAGGGAGTCGACACCGGCGATCCCGCCGTTGACGGCGGTGATCACGCCCAGCAGGGTGCCGTACCGCTTCGGCTCCTGCACCTCCACCCGCAGCATGATCAGACACAGCGGGACGACCGGACCGGAGACACCCTGGATGACCCGGCCGGCGAACAGCATCGGCACGCTGGTCGCCAGCGCGGCGACGAGACAGCCGGCGACCATCAGGCCGAGCATTCCGGCCAGCACCCGGCGGCGCCCGAGAACATCGCCGAGCCGCGGGAGGAAGAGCGAGAACAGCGCCGCGGAGGTGAAGAACGCGGTCTGGGTGAGGCCGATCTCCGCGGAGCTGGCGCCGAGGGTGTCCTCGATGTTCTTCAGCGCGGGGCTGAGCATGCTGGCGTTGAGCTGGAAGGCGAAACAGGCCGCGAGCAGCGCGGTGACCAGCACGCCTATACGGACCCCGGATCCGCCGCCGGTCCCCTCGGCGGGGCGCCGGGTGGTGGCGGTGCTCATCGCGGTGACGGTGCTCTTCTCGGTGGCGGTGCTCATCTCGTCGGGAGCGTTCATCTCGGTGGGAGCGTTCATGCCTCGACGTCGCCGATCCGCTCGAGCGCGTCCACGACGAGGTTCCAGAACCGCTCGTGGTCGAGCGTGACCGCGACCTGGGTGGTGCAGTCCTCGGGGGCGGGCGCACGGAAGTCCGTCACGGTCATCCCGACCGTCAGCGCACCGCGCAGCTCGATGTCCACCGGGGCCTTGCGCACGGTCATCACGTCCGGGTCGATCACATACGCCACCGCGCACGGGTCGTGCACCGGCGGGTGGTCGAAGCCCTGGTTCTCGCGGTATGCCTCGCGGAAGAAGTCCAGCAGCTCACCGACGAACTTGGCGGGGCGGGTGCCGACCGCGGCGATCTTCGCATCGACCTCGGGGGTCGCCAGTGCCTGGTGCGTCAGATCCAGGCCGACCATGGTGACCGGCCAGCGCTCGTTGAAGACGATGTGCGCGGCCTCGGGGTCGATGATGATGTTGAACTCGGCGACCGCGCTCCAGTTGCCCTCGTGGTAGCCGCCGCCCATCAGGACGACCTCGCGGACCCGCTCCGCGATCCGCGGCTCCTTGCGCACGGCCAGCGCGATGTTCGTCAGCCCCGCGGTCGGCACGATGGTGATCTCGCCGGGCTCGTGCGACATCACGGTGTCGATGATCAGGTCCACCGCGTGCCGGCGGTCCAGCTCGATGGCCGGCTCGGGCAGCTCCGGGCCGTCCAGACCGGTCTCGCCGTGGATGTCCGGCGCCGTCTCGATGGCCCGGACCAGCGGACGCGGGCAGCCGGCGGCGAAGGGCACGCCCGTGATCCCGGCGATCCGCGCCACGGACAGCGCGTTGCGGGTCACCTTCTCCAGCGTCTGGTTCCCGACCACGGTCGTCACGGCGACCAGCTCGACATCGGGATTGCCATGTGCCAGGAGTATGGCGATCGCATCGTCATGCCCCGGATCGCAGTCGAGGATGATCTTTCTGGCCAACGGAAGAGCCCCTTTGCTCTGCTGCTCGGAAGTGTCGTGCGGAGTGGTGGTGCGGGGCCGGCATGGGCTCCGGTGCACAGCGCGCCCGGCGGTCACCCATGGCGAGCCCGGGCGGGAAGTCAGCCACGAGCGAGCAACACGGGAAAACGTTCTCCGGAAACTTGACCCATGGACTGGCCGGTTGTCAACGGTTCAATCTCTGCTCTACCGGGCGCTATCGGGACAAAGTGCTGCCGGTGTGGCGAGGAGAACCACCTCGCGTGGGACAACGTTTGCCAGGCGGACACGGGAGCGTATGCTCCCCCCGGTTCAAGCGGGCCGAGCGAAGGGAGCCGGGAGACGGTGGCCGAAGTCACGCTGAAAGACGTCGCGCTGGCGTCGGGCTGCTCGATCGCCACGGTTTCCCGTGTGCTGGCCGGCACCCGTCCGGTCGGCGTCGAGACCGCCCGCACGGTACGCGAGGCGGCCGAGCGGCTGGGCTACCGCCCCAACCATGTGGCCCGCGCCCTGCGCAGCCGCTCCACCGGCACCGTCGGTCTCGTCCTGCCGCAGATCACCAACCCGTTCTTCCCCTCCCTCGTCCGGGAGCTGGAGCATGCGCTGCACGCCGAGGGGCGGGCCGTGCTGCTCGCCGACTGCGACGACGACCCGGTCACCGAGGCGGCCCGGATCGGCGCGCTCCTGGGACGGCAGGTCGATGCGCTGCTGCTGATACCCGTCGATGAGCGGCGCAGCCGGGAGGCGGTGGCGAGCGCGGCCGCGCAGGTGCCGCTGGTGCTGCTCGACCGCGGCTGCGGCCCCGGCGTCGCCGACTCCGTCGCCGTCGACAACGCCGCCGGGATGGCCCTCGTACTCGATCACCTGGCCGCCACCGGCCGCCGCCGCCCATGCTTCGTGGGAGCCGCCGGGACCGCGTCGGCCGCGGTCGAACGGCGTGCAGCGTACGAGGCGGGGGCCGCGGCGCTGGACCCCACGGCCCCCGGGCGCGTCGAGCTCGGCGACTTCTCGGTGGAGTGGGGACGGGCCGCCGTCGACCGTGTCTGGCCCTCCCGGCCGGACGCCCTGATCTGCGCCAACGACCTCATCGCCGCCGGTGCCCTTCAGCGTCTGCGCCAGCTCGGCGCGGACGTACCGGGCGAGGTCGCCGTCACCGGCTTCGACGACATCCCGCTCGCCGGCCTCGCCGACCCGGCGCTGACCACCGTCCGCCAGCCGGTCGGCGAACTGGCCGCCGAGGCCGCCCGTCTGCTGAGCCGCCGGCCGTCCGCCGCGGAGCCCGGCCCACGCCGCACGGTCCGGCTGGCACCGCGGCTGGTGGTCCGGGCCTCCAGCGCGCCGGCCGGGGTCGCTGCGGCCCACTGACCAGGGGCGCCTTGCAGTCCTGACGTCACGTCAGGAAGTCTGCAGACAAGGTCAGTTGAGCACCTGAAGGTCCGGCACGTGCCACTTCCCGCACGGCCTGCCGCCGCCCTGGCAACGCAGTGCCGCGCCTCTTGACCGTACGCGGTCAGGGAGTAAAGTCTAGACCAATTGGTGTGCACCTTCGCGTCATTCACCCTCCTCAACGAGGCTTCCCGGGGCGGACGTGCGGCGCCGCGGCGGCGTCGGGTCCGCCGCTCTCGTGTGGCGGCCTCTCTCGCGAAAGGTTTGACATGCGCAGAAAAAGAAAGCTGGCCCTCGCGCTCGGTGCGGGAATCGCCCCGCTGCTCGTCGTCACCCTGCCGGCCGGTCCGGCGAGTGCGCACGGCTATGTGTCCTCGCCGCCCAGCAGGCAGGCGCAGTGCGCCGCGGGCAGTATTGACTGCGGTCCGATCAAGTGGGAGCCGCAGAGCGTCGAGGGCCCGAAGGGGCTGACCAGCTGTAGTGGCGGCAACAGCCGATTCGCCGAGCTCGACGATGACAGCAGGGGCTGGAAGGTCACCCCGATCGGCAGCTCACAGACCTTCAACTGGCGGCTGACCGCCCGGCATTCCACCAGCACCTGGCAGTACTTCGTCGGCGGGAAGAAGGTCGCCGAGTTCAACGACGGCGGGGCGCAGCCACCGGCGACGGTCTCGCACACCGTCAACTTCGGCGGCATCACCGGCAAGCAGAAGATCCTCGCGGTCTGGAACATCTCCGATACCGCGAATGCCTTCTACGCCTGTATCGACGTCACGATCGGCGGCTGAGGGCCGACCCGTCTCCTCCTCCCTCCGGTCCCCGCCGCCCCGTCTCCCTGCGCCGGTCACCTCCGTGAACGGCGGCGAGCAGAGCGACGAGGCCGGCGGGGCACCCGTTACGATCGGCCCATTCATGGCCGTTGTGCGTGGCCGCTGCCGGGAGGAAGAGATGGGCCTGTTCCGCCGAGGACCGAAGCGGGATTCCCGCGACCTGGCACGCGACGGGGAGTTCAGCTTCTTCTCCGAGCGCGAGGGCGGGGTCTTCAGATCACAGGTCCGGCAGGCCTTCGCGGAAAAGGGGCTCGAAGTCACCGCGTACGCGGGCGTGGTCACCGACTCCGCGGGCCGGCAGTTCGGCCTCGGCAACCTCGCCGCGGTGTGTCACCGCGACCGGCGCGGGGAGCGCAGCTGGCCCGCGCTGATCCGGGATCATGTCGGCAAGGTGCTCCGTACGATGGACGGCCCGCAGCCGCTGGAGATCCTCAGCGAGGATGAGATCCGGGCCTGTCTGTACCCCCGTGTGGTCGCCCAGGAGACGCTGCCCGCCTCGGACTCCTTCCGCTACGGCCGCGCGCCGGCGCCGGGGCTGCGGGAGGTGCTCGCCCTCGACCTCCCGGAGGCGGTGCAGATGCTCAGCGAGGACTCGCTGACCGATCTCGGGGACGTGGCCGAGCTGCGGATCCGGGCGATGAACAATCTGCGGGCGCTGCCGGTCGAAGGGCATGAGACGGTGCGGCGCGGTGACGGCTCGGCGTTCGAGGTGCTGCTCGGCGACTCGTTCTTCACCGCGAGCCGGGTGCTGGTCCTGGACGAGCTGGTGCAGCGGCTCATGGGCACCGAGCTCACGCCGGACGGTGCGCTGGTCGCCCTGCCCTTCCGGCACCAGCTGGCGTTCCACCGTATCCACGACGCGCAGGTCATCCCGGCGCTTCAGGCCATGGCGCAGTTCGCGGCGGCCGGTCACGAGGACGCGGCGGGCGCGATCAGCCCCAGGGTGTTCTGGTGGCGCCGGGGTGTAATGACCCCGCTGAGCGAGCCGGACGGGGACGGGCTGCGGGTGGTGGCGGACGCGGACTTCCAGAAGATGCTGGAACGGCTGGTGCAGGGCGAGGCCTGAGGGGCGAGGCGGACCGGCACCGCGCGGTCCGTACAAGATTTTCTCGCGAAATCTTCACCGTGCGGGAACCTGAACCGCCCGCCACCCGTTTCTACAAGTGAGGCCCCACGCTCTCCCCCGTGCGTGGGGCCTCACTCTGTGCCCGCCCGGCGTCTCCCGGCGGCCCGCGAGCGCCCCTTCAGTCGCCGAGACCCGCGCGTTCCTCCTCGGTGAACAACCGCGAGCGGATCAGAAAGCGCACCCCCTCCGGCGCCTCCAGCGAGAACCCACTGCCCCGCCCCGGTACGACGTCCACCGTCAGGTGCGTGTGCTGCCAGCGCGCGAACTGGTCGGCCGACATCCAGAAGTCCACCGGCTCCCGCACGCCCTCCACACCCAGCCGGGCCAGCAGCACATCCGACGATCCCGTACGGAATTCCCCCGCCGGGTAGCACATGGGGGCACTGCCGTCGCAGCAGCCGCCGGACTGGTGGAACATCAGCGGGCCGTGCTCCTTCCGCAGCAGCCGCAGCAGTTCGGTCGCCGCCGCGGTGAGCCCGATCCGCGCCGGGCCCTCCGGGGCCTCGGGGTCCGGAGCGGCCGTCTCGCACCCGTCGCCGCCGGCCATCAGAACCGGCCCGGCTGCGTCGCGGGGCGGCTGACCGGCAGATTCTTGGTCCCCGGTGGGTACATGTGTCGTCCTCTCCTGGGCATTCCGCTCCTGACCGGCGGAAACGGATGTCGAGCGGCGGGCCGGGGCAGCCGCCCGGGCCCGCCTGTGCGTGCCCGGACCGTGCCCGCCGAGCCGTCCCGGCGGCGGTCCAGTTAACTCCGTGCAAGGTTGCGACATGGTTGCACGCGTCGCCGGGATGTAAGGGCAGGTTCCGGCTGTGGGCGGACATCTGGCGACCGGCTCAGGCAACCGCGGTCCTCATCGGAACGTCTCGAAAACAGACGAGAACGACGAGAGTTGAGCAACTGGTGACGTTCGCACATTCCCGTGACGCGTGCGGTGACGACTGGCCGTTGGTGGGGCGCGAACGCGAACTCGCTGCCATGGACGCCGTGGCCGCCGACGTGTTGTCCGGCCGTACTCGCGTCGTACAGCTCGAAGGGTCGGCCGGCATCGGCAAATCGGCCCTGCTGAGCACCTGGTGGGACCGTAACGGGCAGTTCCGAGTGCTGCGGGCCCGCTGCCACCCCTTGGAGCGCGCCTTCGCCTTCGGTGCCGTCCGGCAGCTGTTCAAACCGCTGCTGGCCGCGGTCTCCGACAGCGAGCGGGCACACCTGCTGGCAGGGCCGGCGGCGGCCACGCTGCGGGCCCTGGACGACGCCGCCACGGATCCGCTGCCGGAGAACGCGAATGTGACGGCCTCGACGCTGCGTGAACTGGACGCACTGGTCGCCCGGCTGGCCCGCCGGCAGCCCCTGCTCCTGGCCGTGGACGCCCTCCAGTGGATCGATCAGCCGTCCCTGCGCTGGCTGGTCCACTTCATCGGGCGGGCGGACAGTCACCCCGTGCTGATCGCCGTCACCACCCGTAGCGCCGAGGGCCGACGGCTTGATCCGCTGTTCGCCGAGCTCGTCCGGCCCGCGAACTGCCGCACCCTCGTCGTGGAGCCGCTCGACGTGGACGGCGTCGGGCAGTTGGTGCGGACGCTCTGGGGAGCCGAGGAGCCCGACGCGGCGTTCTGCGCCGCCTGTCACGCCGCCACCGGCGGGCATCCGCTGTTCGTCCGCGCCCTGCTCCACCAGGCACAACGCAGCGGTGTGAAGCCCACGACGGAATTCCGGGACCGGATCCCCACGGTCACCCTCTCCACCCTCGGCGGGGAGATCTCGCACCGGCTCTGCCAGGCGTCCGACGAGGTCGTGGCGCTGGCGCGGGCACTGGCCTTCCTGGGCGACCGCAAGCCCCCGGAACTGCTCGCCGCGCACTGCGGGACCGGGCGGGCCGTGGTGCAGTCCGCCGCCGAGGAACTGCGGTCGCTCGGCCTGCTCCGGGCGGACGGCGACCCCCGCTTCACCCACCCCGTCGTCCGCGACACCGTGCTGGCCACGCTGTCCCCCGAGGAACTCGGCGTCGGGCATGCGCGGGCGGCCCAGGTGTCCTGTCTGAGCGGGCGCCCCGACGAGGAGGTCGCGGCCCATCTGCTGGCGGCCGGCCCCGTCCACGGTTCCTGGGTCCTGCCGGCGCTGCGCCGGGCGGCCACCGAGGCACTGCGCCGCGGGGCACCGGAGACCGCCGTGACCTATCTGCGCTCCGCGCTGCACCAGCCGCTGGACGAGCCCGAGCGCGCCCGGGTGCTCCTGGAACTGGGCACCGCGGCCAGCCATTACGATGCCGCGCTGGCCATCTCCTGCGTCACCGGCGCGCTGGAAGGGCTGACCGACGAGGCGGCCCGCAGCGACGCCCTGGGGGTGCTGGCCTACTCCCTGCTCCTCTCCCGCGGGTCGCGGACGGACCTGTCGAGCGTGGACCGGAAGATCGCGGCATTAAGCGAACGGCTCAGCTCGGGCCCCGGTGCCGCCGACCGCGAGCTGGCACTGCGGATGGGCGCGCTGCGCTCATGGATGGAGTTCGAGCGGCCGTCCGTCACCGGCCCGGCCGCGGCGCCGTCCCCCGGCGGGGACGAGGACCCGGCCGACCGCACCGCGGGCGAACGCCAACTGCTCGCCATCCGCGCCTTCCACGCCCTGCGGGCGGCCCTGCCCGCCCCGTACGTCACCGCTCTCATCGAGCGGGCGTCCGTCAACCTGCCGGCGTTCTCCCATGATCTGTTCCCGCTGCACTACTTCGTCGCCCAGACACTGCTGTACCTCGACGAGCTCGAAACCGCCGACCGGCTCAACCGCCATCTGACCCGGGAGATCTCGGGCCGCGGCATGGAACTGCTGGTCTCCTCCCTGACGGTCTACCGCGCCGTGCTGGCACTGCGCCGCGGAAATATCGCCGAGGCCCTCGCCGCGGCGCAGGACGCCGCCGACCACGCGTCCCCCACCGGGCGGCTGCCGTACGCCCTGACCCTGGACACGATCAGGATCGACGCACTGCTCGCCCAGGGCCGGGTCGAGGCCGCCGAGCGGGTCGCGGTCTCGCATGCCGTGGCGGGGCAGACGGAAGTGGCTTGGGAGCGGCCCCGGTTCCTGATGAGCCTGGCCGCCCTGCGGATCGCCCAGGGCGAGCTGCGGTCCGGGCTCTCCCTGCTCCGCGAGTGCGGTCACCACTGCGAGGCGCTGGGGACGGTCAGCCCGGCGATGTCCCCGTGGCGCTCCCGCGCGGTCCCCGTCCATCTCGCCCTGGGGGAAGCCGAGTCGGCCCAGGCGCTGGCCGAGCAGGAGCTGGACCTCGCCCGGCGCTGCCGGCTCCCGCGGGCCCTGGGGGTGGCGCTGCGGGCGGCGGGCGCGGCGGCCGCGGGCTCCCGGGGGCTCGACATGCTGGCCGAGGCCGTGACCGTCCTCAGACCCACCCCCGCACGCCTCGAACTCGCCCGCGCCTGCCACGATTTCGGTGTCGCTCTGCTCCGCCGGGACGACAAACGCGGCGCCCGCAGAACCTTGCGCGAGGGCCTGGACCTCGCCGTCGGGTGCGGCGCCACGGCGCTCGCCACGCGGCTGGAGGAGGGGCTGCACCTCGCCGGCGGCCGGGTCGCCCGCTCCGGGAGCCAGGGAATCCGGGGGCTGACGGCAGGGGAGGAACGCGTCGGCACCCTGGCCGCCCAGGGATACAGCAACAAGCAGATCGCCGAACTCCTCGTCGTCTCCCTGCGGACGGTGGAAACCCATCTCACCGGCGCCTACCGCAAGCTGGGGATCACCGGGCGCCCACACCTGGCGGCGGCGATGGCCGAAGCGGGCAGGCACCGCGGGGGGAGCGACCCGGCGGACGCCTGAGTGCGGCAGCACGGTCAATGGCCCCGCACCCACAGTCGGAAGCCGCCCCTCCGAAGCCCCTCAGAAGACCTCAGAGGCCCCTCACCTTCCCTCGGGTGAGGGGCTTTCGGTATGGCCGTGGGCGGCCGGCGCTCCCGTGGTCCGCCGGCCGCGGGAACCGTGGTTCCTCGTGGTCCGAAGCCGTGGTTCCCGTCTTCCCGTGGCATTTCTCGTGGTTGCCCCGCAAAGGAATCTCCGGGTACCGAAGTCTTAGCCGGATCCAATTGATTCGGCAGCTCCCTCATGACTTACTCATCGCACGGCGTCGAATTTCCCCGGCGCCCCGGACAGTGCAAGAGGGAGTAACTACCGTGCAGATCAAGCATCGGGCTGTATTCGGTCTTCTCGCGGTGGGGGCCGCGTGCTTCTCCACCGTACTCTCCGCGCCCGCCGCTTACGCGGGTTCCCAGAACTACATCCAGATCACCAACCACGCCGGCATCCTCGCCAATACCTGCTACAAGTGGCGTGATGCCGAGGGCAAGAACTACTGCCACAACGTGCGGCCGGTGAATGACACCTGGAAGGCTTATTTCCCCGAGGAAGCGACCGGCGCAAAGATCGATCTCAGCACCAGCATCGTCGACTACGCCACGGTGGACACCGCCGCGGTGACCGACACCAACAAAAACCACTGCTTCGAGATCACCGGCCTCGTCGACCGGCCGAAGCTCCAGGAAACCGGCTGCTGAACCACCCGGAAATGCAGGAAGCGCCGCCGTCACGCCTTCCTGCACAGCGGAATGACCCAGAACAGAGCGAGGAAACGTTGATCCCCACATCCACCACCGCATCCCGCATGGCGCTCACCCTCGGCGCCGTCGCCGCCGCGCTCGCCCTGGCGGCGCCCGCGGCCTCCGCCGCCCAGGGCTCCGCCCTCCCCGACGTCAATGGCCATACCGACAAGTGGGTGGAGGAAGGCAGCCCCTCCGTCACCTACGATAACGGTTACCAGGTGAATTCCGCGGAAGAGGTCAAGCGCGCACTGGAACAGTGCAATGACAGCAAGGTGTCCTGCTCCTCGACGACCCTGGAATCCAAGCAGGTGACCAAGTGGTTCGACGTGGACAACGCCGGTATGGGCATCGGTCCCATTCAGAACTGTAGTCCCGGCGCCGCGGAAATAAACCAGACGCTCAGCGGCACCCGCACCTTCAGCTGGGGCTGGAATGTCGGTGCCAGCGTCGATATCACCCTGGTCAAGGACAAGCTGGGCGTGGGCGCCTCCGCGCAGTACAGCGAGACCAACACCGAGTCGAAGAGCGGCGACATCAGGATCACCATCAAGCCGGGGCAGAAGGGGATGCTCCTGCTGGGCCATGACATGGAACAGCGGGTCTCCGATGTGACCATCCAGGGCGGCGAGTTCGGCGGCGCGAAGATTTCCGGACTGCGCACCGAAATCCCGCTCAACACCACGGCACGCGCCGACACCGACGTGGTCGCATGCGGCGCCGCCCTCAAGAACGGGCGCTGAGCCGCCGCTCCCACGCGCGTCACTCTCACGAAGGGTCATCCTGTGCGGAACATCAAGAAGTCGGCGGCCTACGGGGTCGCCGCACTGGGGATCGCGCTGGTCGGCGGCGCGATGACAGCACCGCCGGCCGCGGCCGCGGGCTCGGGCAAGTACATCAGTTTCTCCAACAAAGGCTGGTTCATCGCCGAGACCTGCTACCACTGGGCGTCCTCGACCACCCCGGACTCCTGCGACAAGGGGAAGGCCATCGGCACGGACTGGCGGGTGGAAATCCCCGATGACGCCAAGGGCGTCAAGGTCGAGGTGACGGTGGACGGGCAAATAGCGGGTGACAATGTGTCGCCGCAGATCACCGACCTGAGCCGCAGCTACTGCTACGAGCTGAGTGGCTACACCTGGGGTCCGAAGAGAACCGACAAGACCTGCTAGGGCGTGCCCGGACCAATGAAGCGAGAGGTGAACTCCAGCATGCGAAGCAAGAAGCGTTCCCTGGCATACGGTGCTGCCGCCCTGGGCCTCGCCCTGGCCGGCGCGGTACTGACGGCGCCCTCCGCCACTGCCGCCTCGGACAACTACCTCCAGTTCGACCACCAGGCGGCGTCGCTCATCGACACCTGCTATGAGTGGAAGGGCCCGGACGGAATAGAGAAGAAGAACTACTGCCACAACGTCCGGCCGGTGGGCGACAGCTGGAAGGCGTATTTCCCCGCGGAAGCAACCGGGGTCACGGTCCAGGTGCACTGGTCGGGTGGCTCCACGCCGCTGTACATCAACGAGCCCGACAAGAACCACTGTTACCGGATCGAGGGAATACTCCCCAACATCCACGTCCTCGATCTGAAGTGCTGACCGGCTGACCCCGGGGCCCGTCGGTGTCTCCTGCCGGCGGGCCCTGCGCATTCCACCGGGCGGCACTGCCCGGCCGAACTGCTTGCCCGCCTGATACCTGGACAGGCCACCCCCGCCTCCATAAGGTCCTCACCATGGTCCACAAAATCGAACCCGCCGCTGAGCCTCCGGTGACTCTCACCAGCCCCTACGACCTGCTGACCGGCTATCTCGATTTCTACCGGAACACCGTGCTGCGCAAGCTGGAGGGAATGTCCGACGCGGAGCTGAGGGCCAGCCGCCTGCCCACCGGATGGTCGCCCCTAGGATTGTTCAGGCACCTGGCCTGTGTGGAATTGCGGTGGCTGCAATGGGGGTTCGAGGGCGAACACATCGAAGAACCCTGGGCCGACTTCAAGAACGGCTCCGGACCGTGGCATGTGGGCCCCGAAGAATCATTCGAGGACATCAAAGAATTCTTCCAGGAGCAGTGCACCCGCTCCCGCGCCATCGTCGCGGCGGCCCACCTGGAGGACCGGGCAGCCACCCTCGGCGGAACCATCCCGCCCGACGAGGACCGCCCCACCCTGATCTGGATCCTCTTCCACCTCCTCCAGGAGTACGCCCGCCACGCAGGCCACCTCGACATCGCCCGCGAGCTGGCCGATGGGGCGGTGGGGGAGTAGGGGGACGTTTCCCGCGACCACACGACGCCACCCCGGGCGCCCGGCCCGCACCTCGCCGCGCCCGGGTGAGCCGCGTCTCACCCCCGCGGCGCCTCTTGTCTATGCAACTCGTTGCATAGAAGGATCGGGGCATGGCGCTCGAGCACGCGATTCTTGTCTCCCTGCTGGAGAAGCCGGGCTCCGGCTATGAGCTGGCCCGGCGGTTCGAGCGGTCCATCGGATACTTCTGGACCGCTACCCACCAGCAGATCTATCGCGTCCTCAAGCGGATGGAGAGCGACGGCTGGATCGATGTCCGCGAGGTGTCGCAGCAGGCCCGGCCGGACAAGAAGGAGTACTCCGTCGCCGCTCTCGGCCGGACGGCGCTCGCCGAGTGGCTGCACGAGCCGATCGAACCGGAGAGCGTCCGGCACGACCTCGCGGTGAAGATCCGTGGTGCGGCCTTCGACGATCCCGCCGCGCTGATCCGTGAGGTCGAGCGGCACCAGCAGATCCACCGCGAGCGACTCACGCACTATCTGGCGGGGGAGCGCCGCGACTTCACCGGCCCCGAGGCGCCTGCCACGCCCGACGCGGGCCAGGAACTCCAGCACGTCGTACTGCGCGGCGGAATCGCCTACGAGCGCATGACGCTCGACTGGCTGGACGACGTGCTCGCCACCCTCCACCGCCTCCGACCCGAGCGCTGAACCGGCGCCCGGGTGCGCCACACCGCTGCCCGGCCGCCGTGCTCGGGTCCGCCACCGAGCTGTCCCGTCCACCACCCGCACACCACAACCTGAGCCGGAAAGGCGAACCTCCATGGCCGACCCGCTGCTGTTCAACCCCCGCACCTACGACCCGGCGCACTTCGACCCCGAGACCCGCCGGCTGCTGCGCGCCACCGTCGACTGGTTCGAGAACCGCGGCAAGCGCAAGCTGATCGAGGACTACCGCTCCCGCGCCTGGCTGTCGGAGTTCCTTGAGTTCTCCAGCAAGGAAGGGCTGTTCGCGACCTTCCTCACCCCGGCCTCCGCCGCCGACGGCCACCAGGACAAGCGCTGGGACACCGCCCGGATAGCCGCCCTCAACGAGATCTTCGGCTTCTACGGCCTCGACTACTGGTACGCCTGGCAGGTCACCATCCTCGGCCTCGGCCCGGTCTGGCAGAGCGACAACGCCGCCGTCCGCGCCCGCGCCGCCGAACTCCTCTCCCAGGGCGAGGTGTTCGCCTTCGGCCTGTCCGAGAAGGCGCACGGCGCCGACATCTACTCCACCGACATGCTGCTGGAGCCCGACGGTGACCGCGGCTTCCGCGCCAGCGGATCCAAGTACTACATCGGCAACGGCAATGCCGCCGGACTCGTCTCCGTCTTCGGCCGCCGCACCGACGTCGAGGGCCCGGACGGCTATGTCTTCTTCGCCGCCGACAGCCGCCACGAGGCGTACCACGTGGTGAAGAACGTCGTCGACTCCTCGAAGTACGTCAGCGAGTTCCGCCTCGAGGAATACCCGGTCACCGCCGCCGACATCCTGCACACCGGCCGCGCCGCCTTCGACGCCGCCCTCAACACCGTCAACGTCGGCAAGTTCAACCTCTGCACCGGCGCGATCGGCATCTGCGAGCACGCGATGTACGAGGCCGTCACCCATGCGCAGAACCGCATCCTCTACGGCCGCCCCGTCACCGCCTTCCCGCACGTCCGCCGCGAGCTGACCGACGCCTACGTCCGCCTCGTCGGGATGAAGCTGTTCAGCGACCGCGCCGTCGACTACTTCCGCTCGGCCGGCCCCGACGACCGCCGCTACCTCCTCTTCAACCCGATGACGAAGATGAAGGTGACCACCGAGGGCGAGAAGGTCATCGACCTGATGTGGGACGTGATCGCCGCCAAGGGCTTCGAGAAGGACACCTACTTCGCCCAGGCCGCCACCGAGATCCGCGGCCTGCCGAAGCTGGAGGGCACGGTCCACGTCAACCTCGCCCTGATCCTCAAGTTCATGGGCAACCACCTGCTGAACCCGGCCGAGTACGCGCCCGTGCCGACGCGCCTCGACGCGGCCGATGACGCGTTCCTCTTCCGGCAGGGACCGGCCCGCGGTCTGGGCGCCGTACGCTTCCACGACTGGCGCACCGCCTACGACGCCTTCGCCGGGGTGCCGAACGTCGCCCGTTTCCGCGAACAGGCCGACGCCCTCTGCGAGTTCGTCACCACCGCCGCCCCCGACGAGGAGCAGAGCCGCGACCTCGATCTGCTGCTCGCCATCGGCCAGCTGTTCGCGCTGGTCGTCCACGGCCAGCTGATCCTGGAGCAGGCGCAGCTGACCGGCCTCGACGAGGACGTGCTCGACGAGCTGTTCGCCGTCCTCGTCCGGGACTTCTCCGCACACGCCGTCGAGCTGCACGGCAAGGACTCCGCCACCGAGGCGCAGCAGAACTGGGCACTGGGCGCGGTCCGCCGCCCGGTCGTCGACGACGCCCGTTCGACGCGCGTCTGGCAGCGGGTGGAGGCCCTGTCCGGGGCGTACGAGATGGCCCCGTAACCACCCCGCAATCCGCCGCCGGCGCCCCGGTCCGGCAGGCTCAGCCCCGTCCGCCCAGGTCGGCTGAGCCCGCCGCGCCGGGGCGCCGCCGCGCGAGCGGCACGAGGATTCCCCGGCGTCCGCGGCACCTGACCCCGCCGGCTTCACCGGATAGCGGCCGGATACTCACCTTTCGGGCATATCGGATATCTCCGGCTGTGTGGTAAGACGCAGCGACTATGATCCGGACAGGCCCAGCCCGCACCACGACTGGAAGAGATGTGCCTCTGCTCCGCTCCTTGCCTTCCCCGGGGCCGGTACGGATGACGTCGCTCGCACTTGCGGCGACGGGCATTGTGGCGCTGTTGGGCGGCTGCGCGGGGAGCGGGGAGCCGCGGAGCGCCGGCCCTACCTCGGCCGCGTCCGCCCCGGTGCGGCTGTGGCCGGATCGCAGGCCCGCGCCGCAGCCCGAGCGGGGCAGGGGCGAGAACCTCCCCGCCGCCGTTCCCGGGGTGCCCCGGGTGCCGTCCGGGGACATCCGCAAGGCGCCGCTGCTCACCGTCGTCAAGGCACAGATGGACGCGGGCTCCGCCCTCGACGGCGGACCGCAGTTCGACTCCGCCACCGAGAGCCGGATCGATGCCTGCGCCGAGGCACCGGAGCACTGCCCGGTGCGGAAACCGCAGTACCAGGACCTGACCGGTGACGGGAAGCCCGAATTGATCGTGGGCATCGAGGCGCCGGACCGGTCCCTGGCCCTGTGGGTCTTCCGGCTGCGCCACGGGGTGGTGACCCGGATCATGGACGCCGCCGCGACTCCGCTGTCGGTGGAGATCGCGAACGGCGAGCTGATCCTGCGGGAGCCCACGGGCACCCCCGGGTACGCCACCCGCACGGTCTACGAGTGGGACCCCCGGACGCAGGCCATGACGCTGCGGGCCATGGAGTTCGATGAAGCGGACACCGCCACCCCCGCACCGAAGAGGACGCCATGAGCGCCGGCCGGCCTTGTGCGCGGCTGCGGCTGCCCGCATGGACGGCGACGCTGTATTGGAAGTTCGCCGTCTTCGTCATCGTCATGTGCTGTGTGCTCGCCACGGTGGTCGGCGTGCTGGTGCACGTCCTGGTCGGCCGGCAGACCGACGAGCAGGCCCGCAGTGCCGCCCTGGCCGAGCTCGACACCGTCGCGGCGGCGTATGTCGCCGGGGAGCCGCTCGGCCGCAACGCCGCGGTGAACCCCGCCGACCTCCCCGCCCCGCTCCGCGCCATGGCGCGGCAGGGCGAGCGCGGCACCCAGCTCGGCGAACACCGGGGCCGCCCGGTGATGTGGGCCGTCACCCCCGCCGACGGCCGGGCGCTGGCCGTCCACCTCGACCACACCCAGCGGGCGGCCGCGCTCCGCGGGCTGGACCGGGCCATCATCGGCTCCTCGGCCTTCGCGATCGCCCTCACCCTCCTCGTCGGGCTGTTCGCCGTCTCCCGTATCACCCGTCGGCTGCACCGCACGGCCCAGGTCGCCCGCAGGATCAGCACCGGCGATCTCGACGCCCGGGTGGACGATCCCCGGGTCCTGCACCCCGATCAGGCCCAGGACGAGGCCGCCGCGGTGGCGGCCGCACTCGACGCGATGGCCGCCGCACTCCAGGCCAAGCTGAACAGCGAGCAGCGTTTCACCGCCGACGTGGCACATGAGCTGCGCACCCCGCTGACCGGGCTGCGGGTGGCGGCCGAACTGCTGCCGCCCGGCCGTCCGACCGAGATGGTGCAGGACCGGATCGGGACCATGAGCCGGCTGACCGAGGACCTGCTGGAGATCTCCCGTCTCGACGCGGAGGTGGAGCAGGCCGATATCGACCTGCATCAGCTGGGGCCGCTGGCCGAGCGTGCGGTGCGGGCCACCGGGCTGGCGGCCGAGGTCCGCATCGAGCGGGACGCCCTGGTGGAGACCGACCAGCGCAGACTCCAGCGCGTGCTCGGCAACCTCGTCGCCAACTCCCACAAGCACGGCCGCCCGCCGGTGATCCTGACCGTCGACGGCCTGACCATCACCGTGCGGGACCACGGCGACGGCTACCCCGGCCAACTCCTCGACCACGGACCCCAGCGCTTCAGCAGCCACTCCGGAAGCGGCAAAAAAACCGGGCACGGCCTCGGCCTGACCATCGCCGTCGGCCAGGCCCGGGTCCTCGGCGCCACCCTGCACTTCTCCAACGCCCCCGACGGCGGAGCCGTCGCCGAACTCGTCCTCCCCCCATCACCCCCGGACCGGGGCCTCCAACAGCCGATGGGCGGGGACGACTCCTAGGGCGTGTCTGCTGGCACCCGCCATCGCTTCGCGCTCGCCGCCGGCGCCGTGCTCACCTACGCATCGGTGTCATTCCCGGCCCGCCCCGAGTCCGGCGCCCCCTGCGGGACGACCAGCCCACTCCCACCCCCGTCACACCTCCGACCGCAACAGGTCCAGTTCGCTGCCGATGGCCTCCCGCAGGGCATCGTGCTGAGGGCCGAGCCGGAACTGGGTGTCGCTCCACCGGTCGCGTGGATAGAGCCACACCGGCGCACCCACCAGATCGGCCGGTTCCCAGTCGAACCGCGGCCAGACATGCGCATGCAGGAAGGGATCCGTGTTGCCCAGGATCTCCAGATTGACCCGCCGGAAAGCCGGGTCCAGCCGACGGCAGGTCCGCTCGACCGCTTCGCCGAGCCGGTCCATGTCCGACAGGAACGAAAGCCGCTTGCTCTTCGGGAGGTCCGACAGCCGCTGCACCTGCGGTCCGTCCACCAGCAGAACCGAGTACCCCGGCAGAAACTGCACATCACCGATCGCCGCGAACCCGGAATCCAGCCGCCGCAGCACCGTCGGGTTCTCACCCCGCAGCGCCGCCCCGATCCGGTCCGCCCGCCACTCACCAGTCATGGTCAGAACCTATCGGCAGGTGAGCCGGGTGTTCAGCGCGGAGGCCCGGCCGGCAGTCGCAGCTGCCGGCCGGGCCCCGTGCAGCTCGGGCGCGTCACAGGTGTCTTAGAAGAGACCCTGCGTCAACGCGACCGAGTCGGGTACCGCGATCTCCTCGGGGGCGGTCAGGGGCATGATGCCCAGGATCTGATGGATGACGTAGTGGGCCGACATCATGGCGCCTTCCTGCCAGCCGGGCAGGGGGGAGATCTGGTCGCCGGTGACGAAGAAGGCGCCGGTGCCCTCGGGTTGGAGCAGTTGTTTGTATGCCTTCTTGTGGGAGGCCTGTTGTGGTTTCCAGGCCGCCCAGCCGCCCAGTTGGTAGGGCACCTTGTGCCAGGCGATGGAGATGCCCTGCTTGTCGGGGACGAGGTCCTTGTTCTTGAATTCCGGGTGCAGTTGGACGGCGCCTTCGCGGGCCAGTTGCAGGCGTTTCTCCGGGGTGAGCTTGCCGAGGGTCTCGGCCGCGGTCCCGAAGTTGTAGGCGCCGGTCAGGGTTCCCTTGGTGGAGAAGTAGTCGTTGGACGGGTACCACATCTGGGTGATGTTGTGACCGGTCCAGCTGATCCCGCCGTAGATGCCCTCGGTGTCGTCGGTGCCGCCGAGGTCGCCCTCCCAGAAGCGGCGGTTCGCCTGCCAGCCGACCTTGCAGGTCTTCTCGAACTCCACGACGCGGAGCGCCTGCTGGAAGGGGTCCGAGAAGTGGGTGAGTTTGATTTTGCGGAGCACCGGGACGGGGATGTTGCTGACGCAGTAGCGGGCGTCGGCCTGGAGCTCGTCGTCGCCCTTGCGGTATTTGAGGCTGACGCCGAGACCGCGCGGACCGATCTCGATTTCGCGGACCTCGGCGCCGAGCACGATCTTCGCCCCGGCTCGTTTGGCCTCCCGTGCCAGTGCCTTGACGATGTGGTCCATGCCGCCGACCGGCTGGAACATCGTCGCCTGCCACAGATAGTCGACCGGCTGGTAGAAGCGGGTCTTCCAGAAGCCCGAGTGCACCAGATCCTCGAAGGACAGCGGCGGGGCCGGGACCGGCCACTCCGCGATCTCGGGGCTGTCCAGATAGCCGGAGCGGGTCGAGCCCCGGTACTTACCGTTGGCGTCGAGCGCGCCGAACACCCGGAGCAGATCGCGGAGTTCACCCGTGAAGGCGTCGTGGCCCTCCAGTGTCTCGGCGAGCTTGGCCGCGAGGTGGCCACGGGTGTCGTTCGCCACCCGCCGGTTGGGCCAGGTCACCTCGGCATGGGGCGGACGGACCCGGTTCGCCGTGGTCTCCATGACGTACGGCTCCAGGGCCACACCGAAGTCCCGGCAGTACTTGAGCACCCGCCGGTGGTGGTACGGGATACGGCCGGGCCCGAGGTTGAGGTACAGGCCCTCGTCGAACTCGCAGCGGTGGGTCGGGGTGGGGGTGCCGTGCTCATCGAGTTCGTAGAGCTGGTCGCCGTGGCGGGCGGTGCGGTTGCGTCCGCCGATGCGGTCCTGCGCTTCGAGGACGGTGACCTGGTAGCCGAGCATGCTCAGCTCGTACGCCGCTGTCAGGCCCGCCACACCGGCGCCCAGGACCAGCACCTTCGCGCCTGCTCCCGGCTTTCCGGCGGGCCGTACGGTGCCGGTCCACCCGGTCGCCTCCGGCCCGGACAGCCCGCTCATGGCGTGCCGCAGCACCTTCGCCGAGTCGTCCACGGGGGCGTCCGCCGCGGGCCGCCGGGTGCTCCGGCCGGTCATCGCCTGCTCCGTTCCGACGCCGCACCGGCGGGCTGCGGACAGTTCTCGGCGATCTTGTACTGGAGCGCCTCGGGATAGTCGTGCCGGTCCAGCTGTACCCGCACCACGATCGGGCCCTGGTTGATCGCGTCGCTGGGTTCGGCGATCCGCGCCAGCAGGGTGGTGAGTTCGTCGTGCCGGCGGACCGCGAAGCCGTGCATCGGGTGCTTGGTGGAGCCGAAGACGTCCGCGAGCTTCTCGTACCGCCAGGGGTGCAGTTCGTTGTAGAACTCGGCGCCGTCGGAGCGCGGGGTGCCCTCCTGGTAGTAGCAGGGGTGCACCAGCATCTGCTCGATGCCGTAGAACGCCTCGTTGTCCAGGACGAACACCACCGGGCGCAGACCGTGCCGCACATGGGTGGACATCTCCTGGCACGTCTCCTGGAACGAGCCGTCGCCGACGAAGACCATCGGCCGCTTCTTCGCCTGGCTCCGGCCGAGCGCCACCCCGGTGGCCGCGCCGACCGAGTAGCCGATGGACAGCCAGCTGTTCTGCGCCACGTACGAGGCGCGCTCGGCCATCCGCAGATTCATCGAGCCGATCAGCGCGAACGCGGCGTCACACACCACCGTGAACGGGTTGCTGCGCTCCTCCGGCGGCTCGCTGGTCTGCGCTTCGAGGAAGGCGTTGAGGTGTCGGAAGAGGCTGTCGTACGTCAGGTTCTCCGGGTACGGTCCGCCGGTCTGGGAGGCCAGGTAGGCGGCGGTGCTGTCGGGGACCGCGAGGCCCGCCTTGTGGGCACGGGCGAAGTAGTCCGCGGCGAAGGCACCGTCCCCGAACTCGGCCACCAGGCGTTCCCGCAGCGCGGGGAGGAACCCGGCGAGCTGCACATCGGGGAAGTACGAGGCGCCGACATGCACGCCGTCGTGGGCGGCGACCGCCCAGTCGTCCCCGATCGACTGCACCCCGCCGAGGTTCTTCGAGGTCGCCCACGAGCCCAGTCCGATACGGCAGCCCGCGTTGTTGAAGACCTCGGCGACCTTCGGGTTGCTGGCCTTGCCGTTGTAGACGCCGGAGAAGCCCGGGGTGTACTCGGACACCACGGATTTGGCGCCGACGGTGGTGCAGAACGGGATGCGGGTCTCGTGCACCAGCTTCTCGAACTCGTCGGACAGCCGGAAGCGGTCGATCTCCTCGCCGGCCCACAGGATCGGGTTGCCGTACTGCCGGATCAGCTCCACACATGCCTCGACCGCGCGGTCGAGCATCTGCTGCTTCTTCACCGTGACGGGCCGCTCGCGCCGCGTCAGCCGGCCCTGCGGTGCGGGACACCGCGCTCCCCAGACGTCATCCATCACCTCCAGATAGACCGGCCGGCGGTGCGAGAGGCAGGCGGTGATCGCGCTGTCGATCTGGGTGGGGGCCAGCCCCGGGTTGGAGATGGCCTGGGCGTCCACGGTCACCTGGCGGTAGACCTCCAGGTTGCTCTCCGGGCGCTGTGACATGTGCGAGGTGAGCAGGCCGATCGCCTGCTGGTTGAGCCACTGCTCGTAGGAGGGCGCGGCGTTGATCGCGATCAGCGGTACGTACTCGGCGAAGGCCCCGCCGATCGCGTTGAGCAGGTTGAACGCGCCCACGCTGTAGGTGACCGCGACCGCGCCGATGCCCTGCTCGCCGAGCATGATCTCCGCGTCGGCGGACTTCACCCGGGCATAGGCGTCCGCGGCCTGGCCCGCGCCGCCCTCGGTGGGGGTGCCCACCCAGCGGACCGTGGTCTTCTCGTGCAGGGTCGACAGGAACGGGCCCAGGTGGTCGCCCGGAACGCCGAACAGATGGGTGATGCCGAGCTGTTCCAGCCGGCGGGCCAGATACTCGGCCACCGTGCAGGTCGGTGAGCTGGTCATGACGTCAGCACCCCCTCGCGCGGCTGGTCCGACGACCCGGCGGCGGCCCGGCGCTCGCGGGGCGCCGCGGCCCGTGCGCCCATGGCGCTCTCGTCCGCCGCGGGCCCCTCGTTGACGGCGAGGGCGGCCCGTACGGCCGTCTCCACCGCACCCTCGATCCAGGCGTGCTTGAGCGACACATGCTCACCGGCGAAGTGCACCGGCCCCTCGGGCCGCACCACATCGAGGTGGAAGCTGGTCATCTGATGCGGGGTGTACACCGCGGCCTCTCCGCAGGCGTACGGGTCCCGCAGCCAGCTCTGGGTCTGGCCGGCGCCGGTGTAGAAGACCTCGATCCGGCGGCCGTGCACCGACTGGAGGTTGAGCAGGGCGTAGCTGTAGCGCTCGGCGTCCTCGAAGGAGTCCCAGCGCGCGGCGTCGTCCGACCAGGAGTAGCCCGCCAGCACCACGCCGCCCTGACTGCCGGGGACGGGGTGCGAGGGGTAGTACATGAAGCGGTTGGGGTTGTCGGTGGTGGAACCGCCGCCGTAGGCATGGGTGGCCGGGCGGACCCCGCCGCGCAGCGGGGAGTTGCGGTAGTACTCCACCTGCTGTGCGCTGATGTTCTTCTCGTCCACGCTCGGATGGGCGCCGAGCAGCCCCGTGGGCAGGTCCCGCAGACTCTGCGGAACGGCCAGCGCGGCCTCGGCCTCGTCCTCGCCCCGCTGCTGGTAGTAGTCGTACAGCCCCGGCGCGATCGCGTCGAGCTCCCGCTTCCAGTCCTCCTCGGTGAACTCCCACCAGCGGCGGGAGAATTCCAGCAGGACCTTGGTCGCCTGGTCGTAGTGCGTCTCGATGACGGCCCGGCGCTTCTTGTACGAGAACGGCGGGGTCACGGCGGTGAACCGCAGGCTGGAGAACGGGATGGTGACGATCGCCAGGTCCCCGGTCCAGGTCTCGACCGGGCCGGACGGGTCGCCCTCGGGCACGGTCTGGATGGCGACGGCGGGGCCGCCCGGTCCGGCGAGTCCGCCGTGATGGCCGTTGCGGCCCGGATCGTAGTACTCCAGCCGGACCATCCGCTGGCCCATCACGATCTGGTCGCGCAGATCCTTGGCGAGCGCCTCCGGGAGCTTCCGGCTGCCGCCCTCGATCTCCCAGTAGGTGGCGGTGGGGTCGATGTCGCTGCGGCCCAGGAAGCTGTGGAAGAAGGCGAGGTGCAGCCGCGAGGTCATGTTCTCGATCGTGCCGATCGCCTCGATGGCCTCATCGCTGAACCCGGCGTACTCGCGCAGGAAGCGGCCCATGGAGAAGCCGTCGAAGTCGCGGACGACCCCGGCCCAGCCGTCCAGCCACTCCTTGAAGGGCTTGTTGACGCGCTTTCCGTCGCTCTGTAGCACGGAGTAGTAGTCGCGCACCGGCTCCAGCGCCTGGTTGACCATGTCGGACACGGTCAGCCGCGATTCGCAGCCGGTGAGGTGGAAGCCCTCGTTGATCTGGGACGGGTCCTTGGCGTAGTGGGCGCGGCGCACCTGGGCGCGGTTGGTGCGGATCCAGGTCTGGTTGCGCTTGTCCGGCTCCCGGAACTCGGGGCTGGGGTCGCCGTACGTCCAGATCTTGCCGTCCTTGAACGACTTGTAGATCACCGGCGGGACCGGGGCGGTCTGATTGCCCGTCGACGGATCGATGTCGACGTTGAAGAACAGCCGCCGCTTCAGGCCGAGTTTGTCGATCAGCGCCAGGGTCAGCGGGTGGAAGCTGGGCAGGCGCATCGCCCCGGCCTCCGCGTACTGCGCCGGGTCGGTGAAGGGTGGCGGCTCGCCCTTCTTGGCGTGGAAGGTCTTGATGCGGCCGCCGACCCGGTTGGCGTTGGCCTCCAGGATCGTCACATCGTGACCGGCACGGGTCAGCAGATCGCCGGCCACCAGACCGGCGACGCCCGCGCCGACGATCAGGATGCGCTTGGGGACGGCGGGGCGCTCCAGCCCCTTGTCGATCAGTACTTCGAGGTAGCGCAGCTTGAGGTCCTCGTTGGCCGGCTCGGGGCCGACCAGCAGCAGTTCGCGGGCGAGCTGCTGATAGGTCTTCTCGTTGGCGCGCTCGGCTCCGGTGTACTCACGGCGGATGTCATTCATCGGGGGCTCAGCCCTTCCCGTCCAGGGGCTCGTTCGCGGCGAGCCGCCGCAGCGTGCTGATGGACGGGGTGAAGGCGTACACCGCGCCGGTGGTCTGCACGAACCGGTTCATCGAGACGGTGCCTTCCTCGCCGTCGGCCAGCACGATGTGGGCATCCGGGCTGCCCGAACCGCCCTGCCTGATCGTGCCGGTCACCTTGTCGATGCCGTTGGGAGAACCGGGGTCGCCCGGCAGGAAGTTGGGGTTGTTCGACCAGGCGCGCTGGAGGAACTCGAACTGCCGCTCCAGCGAGGTGCCATAGCACACGAACATCAGGCCGCGGTCCGCGTCCGCCTTGCCGGCCGCGTACGCGGGGCCGTAGGGAATGCCGCGGCGCATGACGCGGTGCTTCTGAGTGGCCTCGAAGTGCCGGGGATTCGACCTGCGGATGTGCGCGGCGCACGGGGTCTGCTTCCCCTTGCCGTCGTTCTCGTAGGTGAAGTCGTTGCGCTCCGGACCGACCCCGGTCACCGGGTTCTCGCCCTGCGCGAGCGGTGTGCCGTCCTTCTTACGGCCGACCAGACACGCGCCCAGCAGCTCGGGGGAGATGGCGTGCGGCCGGAACTTGCCCGCTTCACGTTCCACCGCCTCGTTCCAGCCGGGGACGTCCTGCCGCAGTCGGCGCACCACCTGGAGAGAACCGTTGTCCAGCCACTTGGGAGCCTCGGGCGGCGCTCCGCTCTCACTCGTGTGACCGAAGACGAACTCGCCGGGCTCGACCAGGGTCGACCCCGGGCGGTTGTCCCGGGCACCGGGATTCTCCCGGTCCTCACGGTGGAAATCCTTGACGCCGGGCTGCGAAATGGCGTCCTTGTACCCGAAGTGCTCATGCCCCCGCAGATCTCCGGTCAGGGTGCGGCCGTCGTCCTGATGGACCAGGGTCACCCCGTGCGCCGAATCAGCGGCGGCAATATTCCGGAGCTTTTCGTTCAGCGCCTCTTCCGTGTCCGCGGCGACGATCAGCACGGCGTGTACGCCGGTCCGGTCCGAGCCGAAATGCCAGTGCTCGGGCGCGCTGGTCCCGTCGTCGCCGAGGTCCGGAGCCCGTCCGGCCGCACCCTTCACAAACGACTCGAACGGCGCCAGATCCTTCTTCACCTTCTCGGGTTCCCGGGCCACCTGGAGCAGGCCCTGGAACGTCAGGGACACTCCGACCCAGGTCGCGACGAGGAACGGATCCTGGCCGTAAGCCCGGCGGGAAAGCGAGAACTCCTCGTTGAAGTCCTCGACCGTGGCGGTCACCGAGACCGTATTCAGCATGACGGACAGCCAGCCACGGCCACTCGCACCGTCGGGGAAGCGGACATAGCGGAACGCCATATAGTCCTTGTTGAAACCGGAAAGAATGTTGCCCTGGATTTCCATGGATCTGCGCAGCGGCGGCTCCGGAAGCTGTTCGATTTCCGGGGCACCGGTCGGGCGCAACGACGTAGTGGTCACTTCTCTCCTTCGGGCGAGCTGCGGGTGCTCCGGGGGCATCGGGAAATTCGCATGCAGGCGAAGACGGCTCCCGGCACGCAGAGGCGGAGGTCGATACGGAAAGGGCACAAGGGCACACCAAGGAAGCCGGTGCACGGCTTGCGTCGCCAGCCCAGCACCGACCCTGCCACTTCGCAGGACCACCGACGCCAAACGGAGCAACCGGCCACCCGTACCGGTGACGGACCGTGCCCACCGGGGCGCAGCGAATCGGAGAATCTACCCCTCTGGACGGTGCCCTCATCCCCACAGCTGTTCCGCACGGATGCACCGGTCCGCCGGGGCTGCCGCGGGCGGTCGGACCGCGCTCGGGGCGTGCGCCATACAAGGCCGGGGGCACCGCGAATGCGCCCCTCTTCGCGCCCCTGGATCACTACGTTTGCGCTGTTCACCACCCGTACCGAGGGTCGGTGCCGGGCCCGGTTCGGGCGTGGGTGCGGGGCTTCACACCTTCTGTTGAAGG
Source organism: Streptomyces sp. bgisy130 (assembly GCF_057708345.1). Lineage (NCBI taxonomy): Bacteria > Bacillati > Actinomycetota > Actinomycetes > Kitasatosporales > Streptomycetaceae > Streptomyces > Streptomyces sp. bgisy130. The sequence continues at coordinate 80,561 of NZ_JBYISA010000014.1, read as the reverse complement.
CCCTGATGTGCGGCCTCGGAACGACGGGAATTCAGCAGATCCTGCTCCGTGGTCGGGCGCACTGCGCGCCCACGACGGAAGGACACGGCTATGCGACGCACCATCGTCGGCACCTGCGCTGCTCTCGCGGCACTGGCCTTCGGGCTGGCCGGCCCCGCCACCGCCGCTCCGGTTCCGGTGACGGCGCTCAACTGCGATGGCGACACCTATCAGTGCACGGCCGGCCTCCGCTTCGGTGACAACAATTGGAAGGCGAGCTGGGGCGCGAACATCTTCCACCAGACACCCCGGTCCGCCTCTCTCGCGCCGGTACCGGTGACCGCGCTGAATTGTGACGGCGACACCGGAAAGTGCATCGCCAACCTGCAATTCGGTGACGGATACTGGCGGGCGAGCTGGTCCGCCACCATCTTCCACCAGGGGCTCCGCTCCGCCGACGGCACCCGGCTGGCGGCTCCGGTCCCGGCGAACAGCCTGAACTGTGACGGCAACATCGGCAGGTGTTCCGTCAATCTCCAGTACGGCGACGGCAATTGGAAAGCAAACTGGGCCGCCACCATCTACCACCTGTAAGCGGTCCTCCCCTCGGTGAGGGGGCGAGCAGCAGGATGGGAACGGGCCCGGGACGCGTGCGCTATCCGCCCCCGGGCCCGTGCGCGTACTTCAGCGGGTGGCCGTCCGTAAGGACTGTTCCGTACGCAGCGGCAGCAGCCGTATCCCCGCACGCCCGTCGCCCGCACCCACGGCGTGGAAAAAGGGGCGGCGGAATACCCGCGTACGCCGGACAAAGCTACGGGTGTGACGCTCATCTACGTATCGTAATTTTGATCGCCGAACGCATCATTGCCATCGCTTACACGCCTTCTTCCGATCCGTCGGGAACCCTACCGTCGCAGGCACCCGAACATTCGACGGCGGCAACCTCCGCTCCGCGAGGACCCGTTCACGAATCGACTCGTGAAAGGGGGACGGAGTGGCGGCTGCCCAGGGAGAAGTCATGTCCGACGTCATACAGCAGCAAGGAAATCCGCAGGCCCCGGGCTCCTGGCCCGGGGGGAACGGGGGAGCGGGGGACTGGCCCAGATATCCCAGACTCCACGACGCCATTCCGGACTCCGGACCGGCCGCCGGGGGAAACACCGTCCTGCTGACCGGGTCCGGCCTCCAGGGCACGAGTCTGGTCACCTTCGGCGGCGTCCCCGCCACCATCGTCACCCTGGACCCCTACGGCAACTCGGTCACCGTCCTCGCACCGGCACACCCCGCGGGCACCGTCCAGGTCGTCGCCACCACACCCAGGGGCACCTCCAACCCGGTGAGCTACACCTACACGGTCACCACACCGAGCGGCCCGACGGTCACCTCCCTCGTGCCCAACACCGGGTCCACCGCGGGCGGCACCGCGTTCGCCATCGTCGGCAGCAACCTCACCGGCGCGACGGTCACCTTCAACGGCGTCGCGGCCCTCGGCGTCTCCATCAACGCCGCGGGCACCGTGCTCACCGGCACCACACCGCCCGGCCCGGCCGGCAACGTCCCGGTCGTGGTCACCACACCGGCCGGGACCACCACCGTCGCCGGCGGATTCACCTACACGGCACCGCCGCCCGTCGCCGCATCGCTGTCGCCGTCGTCGGGCAGTGCCGCGGGTGGTACGGCGTTCGTGATCACGGGGAGCAATCTGAGCGGGGCGTCGGTGACGTTCAACGGGGTTGCGGCGACGGGGGTTTCGGTCAATGCGTCGGGTACGGCGCTGGTCGGCTTCACCCCGGCCGGCCCGCTCGGCAACGTCCCTGTCGTGGTCACCACGCCGGCGGGCAGCGCCACGGTCGCGGGCGGGTACACCTACACCCCGCCGCCCCCGCCCGTCGTCACGTCGCTGTTGCCGCCGTCGGGCAGTGCCGCGGGGGGTGCGACGTTCGTGATCACGGGGAGCGATCTGAGCGGGGCGTCGGTGACGTTCAACGGGGTTGCGGCGACGGGGGTTTCGGTCAATGCGTCGGGTACGGCGCTGGTCGGCTTCACCCCGGCCGGCCCGCTCGGCAACGTCCCCGTCGTGGTCACCACCCTGGGCGGCAGCACGCTCGTCGCCGGCGGCTACACCTACGTGTGAGCAGCCGCTTCCCCGGCGACGCCCAGGGAGCACCCGGGGCCCGGGGGAGTCCGCTGCCGCGATGACCCGGCGGGCAGTGCCACCGCGCCCGCGCCTCAGCAGGGATCGTCCCCTTCCGTCCCTGGCGAACCGCGGCCCGGGCGTGTTCCTCCGGCGTGTGGGTGACGGGTGACACGCCCGGGGTGGCACTCCGACGAGGTGAGGGCCTTCTGGCTCGGTGCGGATGACGGCATCCGCACCGGTGCCGGGAGGCCCTTGCGCGTGTGCGGGCGGCCGACGGCGGGCGGCGTGCGGCTGACGGGTGGCCGGCGCAGCTGCCCGCACCACCCGCACCGGAGTGTGATCCGCGCCACTTCCGCCACCGGTAATCCGTCAACGCCGCAGGTCAGAAGCTCAACGTGAGCGGGCGACTGCGGATGGTCATTTTTGGTCCACGGATCTGATTAACAATCACGGCTTCGCGAGCGGTCTAGGGGCAAGAGATGCGGTCTTCTCCGGCGTCATCCGGACGCTGGGGAGTTCACCGCGAACAGCGAAAGGAGAGGCAGTGGACCACCAGTGGCCCTGGGGCACGCCAGCCATGGGCGGCGCGGCCAGGACGATCCCGGCTGTGCTCCGCGCCCGTGCGCGCGAGAGCACCCACACCGCCTCGCGGACCTGCGGCCCGTCGGCCGGCAGCACGTTGTGTGACCCGGACCGTGGAAGCCGGTGCGGTGCGGAACGGGACCTTCAGGCGCAGGTCCACCCTGGTGCCGTCCGCCCGCCCGCGGCGGGACGAGGGATGGCCGCCCGGTGAGCGACTACGGAGACGGACAGCAGTTGCGCCCCGACCCGATGGACGGCCTCCGGGGCGACTTCACCGCCTTCTTCAAGGAGGCGCAGTACGGCTACCTCGGCTATGCGTACCAGCTGCTGCGCCACCGTCAGGACGCCGAGGACGTGGTGCAGATAGCCGGGATGAAGATCCATGCGAAATGGGACGAGTTCCAGTCGCACCCCAACTTCCGGGCCCTGTGCCTGCGCGTCCTGCGGGACGCCATCAAGGACTTCGTCCGCTCGCGTAACCGGGCGACCCGCCGCGAACGGGCCGCCGCCGTGGAAGCCGGGCTCCACCAGTCCTGCGTCGACCAGATTCTGCATCTGGGCACCTATGACGCCCTGGACCGCGCCATGGACGAACTGGCCCGGCGCGAGCCGGTGCAGGCGGACTGCGTCCGGCTCCGCGTGGCGCAGCTGAGCTATGAGGAGATCGCCGAGACCCTCGGCATCACCCCGGGCACGGCGCGCACCTACTACTCCCGCGGCCGCCAGCTCGCCAAGGAACTCGCGGCCTCCTATCTCCGGAACGATCAGGAAGGAGAACCGTCGTGACCATCGAAGACATTCTGCGGGCCGAAGCCGATGAGGTGGGAAGCGTACTGGCCGACCACGACCCGGAAGCCTTCACGCGCAGACTGGCCGAGCGGATCGCCGAGGCCGAGCGGCAGACACCCCCGGCGCGCCCGGTGCCCGAAGGGCGGCACGACCGCGGCCCGGCCCCGGCGCACCCCGGCCGGGCCCGGCCGCTGCCCAGACGTCCGCGGCCCCGGCCCGTCCCGAGCGCCACGGCGGGCCCGGAGGAGCTGCGCCGGCATCTGCACACCCTGTGCGAGTCGGTGCTGCGCGGCGGGCACATGGGGCGGCTGGAGAAGTTCGCCCGGGACTACGACGCGGCCGGCGCCCGTACCTTCGCGTGCCTGCTCTACTCCATCAACCGGCGTGAGGCGGCGGTCTTCTGGTGGCGGTTCGCCGCCGGCGCCGAGGACCAGCTCTCCGCCCACTGCCTGGCGATCCACCACGCGGCCGACGACAACCTCATCGACGCGCGCCTGTGGCGCACCATCGCCACCGCCCTGGGCTACTCACCGCGCCGGCATCTGCCCAACCCGGCCCCCGGCGCCCCGCTCCCGGACCCCGGCTGGCTGCTGTCGCGTTCCGGGCCCGAGCTCCAGCAGTTCGCCGAGCCGCAGGCCCCGCTGTCCGTGGGGTGTGCGGGGCACTGACCAGGCCGGCCGGACGAACCGGGCCCCGGCGGCGCGCCGCTGCCCGGAAGGGGCCGACACGTACCACCCACCACCGATCAAGGAGACGCCCATGAAGGATCATGCGGAGGCGCAGCAACCCCCGCCGCGTGTTCCCGCCGAGCCACCGCGCCCGTGGCTCAGGAAGTACGCCCGCTTCACCGCCGCCCATGCCATCGAGGGGGTGGCCGGGGCCGTCATCTCCGCTCTGCTGTTGTACCTCACCCAGCGGTAGACGGGACCGGACCTGGACGCCGCGTCTGCCGCCGGCCCAAGTGGGGCGGCGGCAGCCGCAGCCGCGGTTAGTGGCCCCGCCGCCGGGGATGGTTCCCCCGTACCCAGTCGTCCCGGGGCAAGGCCACGACGGACAGGAGGGCCGGATGACAACCGAACCGATGGAGACCGTTGAACTGGCGGCAATGGGCGAGGACTTCGTCCGCGACCCCTTCGAGGTGTACGCGCGGCTGCGCGAGCGAGGCCCGGTGCATCGGGTACGCCTCCCGGAGGGCACGGTCGTCTGGCTGGTCGTCGGCTACGAGGAGGTACGCGCGACGCTCAGCGACCCCCGGCTGTCGAAGGAGTGGCGGCATGCCTCGTCCGCGCAGCCGATGCAGCCGGTGTCCAGCGGCGTGTCGATGCTCCGCTCCAACGCGCCGCAACACACCCGGCTGCGCGGCCTGGTGGCCCGTGCCTTCACCGCGCGCCGGGTGGCGTCCCTCGCGCCGCGCGTCCAGGAGCTGACCGATGAACTTCTGACGGCGATGCTCGCCGCCCCCGACGGCCGCGCCGATCTCGTCGAGGCGCTCGCCTTCCCGCTCCCGATCACCGTCATCTGCGAGTTACTGGGTGTGCCCTTCCTGGAGCGGGACACCTTCCGTACCTGGACCGACATCCTGATGGTCGGCGCCCCCACGCAGCGGACCAAGGACGTCCTGACGGCCATGACCGGCTACCTCGACGACCTGGTGGAGACCAAGCGCGCCCACCCCGGCGACGACCTGCTGAGCGATCTGATCGCGGTGAGCGACGAGGGCGACCGGCTCAGCCATGAAGAACTCCTGGGCATGGCCCAGCTGTTACTGATCGCCGGCTACGAGACCACCGGCAATCTCATCGCCAACGGCGTGCTGGCGCTGCTCACCCACCCGGAGCAACTCGCCACGCTACGCGCCGATCTGTCGCTCATCGACGGCGCGGTCGAGGAGATGCTGCGCTACGACGGGCCGCTGGAGACCGCCACCTTCCGCTTCACCCTCGACCCGGTCGACATCGCGGGCACGGTGATCCCCGGCGGTGGCGAGGTCGTGCTCCCCGTGATCGCCGACTCCGGACGCGACCCGCTCCGCTTCGACGACCCCGGCCGGTTCGACATCACCCGCGACGCCCGCGGCCATGTCGCCTTCGGCCATGGCATCCACTTCTGCCTGGGCGCCCCGCTCGCCCGCCTGGAGGCCCGGATCGCGGTGCGCACCCTCCTGGAACGCTGCCCGAAGCTGGAGTTGGACGCCCACCCGGCCGATCTGCGCTGGCGGCTGGGCGCATTGCTCCGCGGCCCACGGCACCTCCCGGTCCGCTGGTCGTGACGGCCCGGCCCGGTCCGTCGACCGGGCCGCGTGTCGCACCCGCCCGACCCGCCGGACCACACCGGGGAGCCTTGGCCTGACAACCGCGGGTCAGGGCTCCGCCACGGCCGGGGAGTCGTGGCCGGGAGCCAAATGGCCCAGCCCCTGATCCGCCGGACGGGCGGCCGTCACCCTCCCGCGAGCCTGACTGCCGTCGTACCGGGGGAAACGCACAAGGTGATCCCGGAGAACCCCTACGGCGCGCTGCCCGCCGGATACCCGATGTTCTCCCGTTCCGTATCACTGACCCGCGTGCGAGGGAGAAACGTATGACCAAGGCTCAGCCCGCAAGGGACGGAACCACGGCGGCCGGGGTGGCCGGTGGCCCGGACCGGATGCGGGAATACCGTCCCGGAGCGACGGCCGACCTTCGGCGTACGGGAATCCATCCGAATTTCTGGTATCCGGTCGCGGTATCCGGAAGCGTGCCGAAGAACAAGACCTTTGCCACCGCGTTCGCGGGGGAGCGGATCGTGCTTTATCGCGGTGCGAGCGGCGCGGTCTTCGCGCTGGAGGACCGGTGCGCGCACCGTCAGGTGCCGCTGAGCCTGGGCGTCGTGGAAGGCGAGACGCTGCGCTGCTGCTATCACGCGTGGGCCTATCGCGGGAACGGCCGGATCTCGCAGATCCCGTACCTTCCCAAGGGGGTCGACCGGCCGCCGCGCGGGGTGCGTTCCTATCCGGTCCGCGAAGTGTACGGCCTGGTGTTCGTCTTCCCGGGCGATCCGGAGAAAGCGGCCACGACCCCGCTGCCCGAGCTGCCGGAATACGATTCCGCGAAGCACAGGACCATGGTGTTCTCGCGCACGGTGCACTGCCACTACTCGTTCATGCACGAAAACCTGCTGGATATGAACCACCAGTTCCTGCACCGCGGTGTCCTCGGCAAGATCCAGCCCAAGCTCCTCGGGTACGACACCGGTCCGGAATTCGTGGAGGCCCGTTATCTGTTCACTTCCGCCGGTGGGAAGAAGGACCGCGGCGCCGGTCTGCTGTCCGGCGAGGGCTTCGGCGGTGGCGAGTCGCCCGACGTGATCACCGTCCGCACCGCGTACCCGTATCAGACCCTCCAAGCGGTTCCCGAGAAGTCCGACCTCCCGTCCTTCTCCCTCTGGGCGGCCTACGTCCCGGAGGACGTGGAGCAGCGCACCAACCACGCCTATGGCCTGCTCATGATCGCCAAGCCGCCGATCCCGGGCGCCCTCCATCTCGCCTGGCCGCTCATCCGGCGCTTCACCGAGCGGGTGTTCGCCGAGGACCGGATGGCGGTCGAGGCCGAGCAGCGGGCCTGGGACGAGCAGGGCGAGGACTGGAACCAGGAGGTCTTCCCGCTGATCCTCGATGTCCGGGACGTGTTGCGCACCAACGGGGTCCCGATCCGTCCCGAGTCCGCCCTCTGCGGCGCCGCCGCCCTGTGCGACGGCTCGCCGCGGACCGGCGCCACCTCGGAGGCCGGCTCGCACCAGCTGGGGTGACCGGCCCGGCTCGTGGTGCCGGTGCGCCGGCTCGCGCAGCTGGCTGTCTGACCGGCATCACCGCAGGTCAGACGGCCCCAGTGGTGACGTTCGGTGGGTGCGCGGGTGCAGCCGGTGGTGGTCCGACGGTGGGCGGGGGATCGTGGCAAGGTGGTGGGTGAGGTGCCTCCCTCGCCCATCCCCCGATCCGATGTGGAGGCTCGCATGGACGACAAGGAGTTCTTCCGGGCAGTGGCGGACCGCGCGAGGCTCTCGCGGCAGGAAGGGGCCGATCTCACCCGCGCCACCCTCGAAACGCTCGCCCTGCGTCTGAGCGACGGCGAAGCCCGCGATCTGGCCCTCGAACTTCCCGAGCCGCTGCGTGTCTCGCTCAAGCGGGAGCGGCGGGAGATGGAGATCTTCGGGCCGGAGGAGTCGATCCGCAGGGTGCGAGCGCGCACCGGCCTGTCCGCGTCGGAGGCCGACCGTGGTGTACGGGCGGTCCTCGGCACGCTCCAAGAGGCCATCTCCCGCAAGGAGTTCGAGCACGCCATGTCGCAACTCGGCAAGGAGTACGCGGAGTTGGTGGGGACCACGCGCTGAGGCGGACGGCCACCCGTTCGGCGCAGCTCTCAAGGGGGTGAACCGGGCCGGTCCGGCCTGGTCCGCCTGCCCCGCCGTTCCGCTTGAAGGTCCTTCGCGCCCACACCTTGTGGCTCACGTCACTGTCTGGCTAAGCTCCGGCACGATTCAGGCACATTTCCTCCGCAAGTTGACCTATTGGTGAGGCGATCTTCACGATCTGCCCACACACGTGAGGTGGCTTCGCATGGAACGGTCAGCGGCATCCCCGGCAGACGGCGCACCGTACGACTTACCGCGCGTTGCCTCCTGGGCCGGGACGGCGGACGGCCCGACACGCGTCCGCACCGGCGGCCGCACGCACCGCCCGGCACGGACCCCGCACGGCGATGCCCACCGCGGCACCGCGAGACCGTCCCCGGGCCGTCCCTGATGACCGGGACCGCGCCGGCGGTGGCAACGGCCGCTCCGCTGCCCCACGTCCGCCGCGACATCCGGCTCTTCTGGTGGGCGGGCACCTGCGACGCCCTGGGCAGCCAGACATCCGGGCTGGTCCTGCCGCTGCTGCTGCTCACCCTCGGCCGGTCACCCGCCGAGGTCGGTGCCCTCGCCGGACTCTCCGCGGTCGCGACGCTGCTGCTCGGCCCGTTCGCCGCCGTCCCCGCCGACCGCGGGGCGCGCAAGCAGCTGATGGTGGGCTCCGCGCTGGTCTCCGCCGCCGCGATGGCCGGCGTCACCGTCGCCGTCGCGGCGGGCCCGGTCCCGCTGGCCGTGCTCATCGCCGCCGTGCTCGTCGAGCGGTGCGCGACCTCCTGTTACGAGGCCGCGGCGCTCGGCACCGTCGCCCTGGTGAGCCCGCCCGCGGAGCACCGGCGCGTCCTGTCCCGATTACAGGCGGGGGAGAGCGGCGCCCTGGTGCTCGGGCCCGCACTGGGCGGGCTCCTCTTTCAGGCCGAACGCTGGCTCCCGTTCCTCGTGGATGCCCTCTCCTACGCCGTCGCGGCAGGTTGTATCGGCGCCATCCGCGCGCCCCTCGCTCCGCCCCGTGAGCAGCAGTCCCCGGCCGCAGCGGTGCGCCCCGACCGGCGGTCCCGGGCCGCCGAAGCCGCAGCCGGACTGGCGCTGATCCGCCGCGAACCCTTCCTGCGGCTGGCGCTCCTGTGGATCTCGGCCGTCAACGCCCTGCTCGTCGCGCTGTATTACACGACGGTGTTCGCCCTTCAGCACGACGGCCGCGGCGCGGCACCGCTGGGCCTGGTCCTCGCGCTCGCCGGGGCGGCCGGCCTGGCCGGAGCGCTCGCCGCACCCCGGATTGCCGGCCGGCGCTCCGCGAGCCGGGTGCTGGTGGCGGTCTCCTGGCTGATGGTGCCGCCCGCCGCGGCCCTGGCGATGGCCCGCGACGCCTGGCACTTCGGCCTGCTCTTCGGTCTGCTGTGTCTGCTGACGCCGGTTGCCACGGTGGCGCTCCAGGCCCGGATCATCCAGGTCACCCCACCCGGACTCCAGGCCCGCACCGGGACCGTGCTGGCCACCGTGTCCGGCGCGACCGCGGCCGTGGCACCCGCCCTGGCCGGGCTGTCGGCCGACCGGGCCGGGGCCGCCGGCACCCTCATGGGCTGCGCCGCGCTGCTGGCCGTACTCGCGCTCCACACCACGTGCGTGGCACCGGCCCGCACCCGCCGCACCGGTTCGGAGCCCGCATGACCACGACCACGGCACACCTCACCGCACAGCCGCCGGCCGGCACCGGCTTCCGGGTCTACCACCCGGCGCTGCCCGAGGTCTGTCCGCGCGATCCGGCGCGGATGGCGCTGGCCGCGGACGCCGACGGCCGCTGCGAGATCTTCACCTGGAACGCCGCCACCGGCACCGCGCGCCAGGTCACCGACAGCCCGCACGGCACCCTGCACTGCGCCCTCGACGCCGACGCCCGGGTGTGGTGGTTCGCGGAGGACCGCCACGGCCAAGGACTGTGGTACTTCCAGGACTTCGAGGGCGGAGCGCGGCAGCCCGGCCTGACCGGCCTGCCGCCGGGCCGCCCGCACGGCCTCGCCGTCAGCGACGCCGGAACCGTGGCCCTCGGCCTCGGGGACGGCAGCGGAATGACCGTCCACGTCGGGAGGCCGGGCGGCCCGGCCCGGCAGGTGTGGACCGTCGACGGGCCTACGCTCCTGACGGGCATCTCGCCGTCGGGAGGGCTGCTGGCCCTGTCCGGGGCGGCCGGCTCCGACCGCGCGGTCACGCTCGTGACCTGCTCCGGGGCGGTGCTCGACCAGCTCTCCGGACACCACGGACGGCTCTGGGCGCTCGGCTTCGCACCGTCCCCGGCAGGCACCGAGCTGCTGCTGGTCCAGGAGCACGACGACCGCTACCGGCTGGCGACCTGGCGCCCCGGCAGCGGACTGCTGCCCCAGGATTGGTGCCGCTTCGACACCGAGATCACCGCGCGCTGGTACCCCGCGGGGCGCCGCGTCCTCATCCGCCAGGACCGCCACGGTCGTTCCACCCTCGCCGCGGCCGACCTCGACCGGCGCACCCTGACCCCGATACCGTCCCCGCCCGGCACCCTGCTCGACGCCGCCCCGCACCCGGGCGGCGATGTGCACTACCTCTGGACCGACAGCGCCACCCCGCCCCGGATGTGCTCCACCGCCGGCACCCGGCTCCCGGAGCTCGCCACCCTGCCCACCCCCGCGCCCGGCCGGCACCGCGAACTGTGGACCCCCGGCCCGGACGGGCCCGTGCACACCCTGCTCAGCGAACCGGAACCGGTCACCGGCCGCCGGCCCCCGCTGGTCTTCCTGGTGCACGGCGGCCCCGCCGACCACGACCGGGACGCCTACGACCCCGAGGTGCACTCCCTGGTCGCCTCCGGGTTCGCCGTCGCCCGGGTCAACTACCGCGGCTCCACCGGCTACGGCCCCCGCTGGCGCGCCGCGTACGGCGCGGGCGTCGGGCTCACTCAGGTCGCCGACCTCGTCGCGGTCCGCGCCGACCTGCTCCGCCGCGGCCTGGCCCGCGCGGACGCGATCGGCCTGTGGGGCACCTCCTGGGGCGGCTACTTGGCCCTGCTCGCCCTCGGCACCCGGCCCGACCTCTGGCAGTCGGGCGTCGCCGTCAAACCCGTCGCCGACTGCGCGGCGGCGTACCGCACCGGCACCCCCGCCCTGCGGGCCCTGGACGAGCGGCTGTTCGGCGGCTCGCCGGACACCGTGCCCGAGCGCTACGCGCGGAGCTCCCCCCTCCACTACGCCGCCGACGTCCGTGCGCCGCTGCTGGTGATCGCCGCCACCCTCGACACCAAATGCCCGCCCGGCCAGGTACGCAGCTACCTCGGCGCACTGCGGCGGGCCGGGGCGGCAGCCGAGTCGATGTGGCTGGAGACCGGCCACGACGGCTACACCGGCGCCCACCACGTGGCCGTACTGCACCGTGCGCTGGGCTTCCTGGACCAGCATCTGCGCCGCGTCCCCGCGGCCCACCGAACCCCCCGTCCCCCGGTGGACGGGGTCTCCGGAGACACCGGCCCGTCCGGGGCCCCCGGAGCGTAAGAACCGTTCCGCAACCGGCAGAAGAGGAGAAGCAGCCATGCAGAAGGACATCATCCACAACGACCCGCTCGCGGGCGACGAGGAGAACCGCAGACCGAGCATCGGCGTCACGGTGACCGTCCCGTTCCGTAACGCCGAGGACACCGAGGAGGACTGACCCTCCCCGGCCGGCCCGGTGGCACACCGGGCCGGCCGGACCGCCGTACCGCACCGGCCGGCCGCCGGCCACCTCCCACCCCACCCGCCGTACGAGGAGCCGCCATGCGCGTCCTGCTGGTCAACATGCCCTGGTCCCCGATCGACCTGCCGTCCCTCGCCCTCGGCATCCTGAGACGAAGCGTCGACGAGCGCACCTCCGGCCGGGCCGATGTCCTGCACGCGAACCTGGAGTTCACCGACTGGATCACCCGGCGGACCGACTTCACCGCGGACGACTACCAGTACTACGCGCTCTCCTCGTACTTCATGGGATGCGGCGACTGGGTGTTCTCCTCGGCCCTGTACGACGACCCCGAGTGGCGGGTGAAGGAGTTCAGCGTCTCGATGCGCGGCAAACTGCGCGAGGAGCGGCTGGAGATGTCCAAGCAACTGCACCGCGTGGTACCGGAGTTCGTACAGGAGATCGCCGAGCGGATCGTCGCGGCCGCCCCCGACGTCGTCGGCTTCACCTCCACCTTCCAGCAGAACACCGCCGCGCTCGCCGCCGCCAAGTACGTCAAACGCCTCGCCCCGCACATCAGAACCGTCATGGGCGGCGCCAACTGCGACGCCGAGCAGGGCCACGCCACCCACCGCAACTTCCCGTTCGTGGACTTCGTGGTCCGCGGCGAGGGCGAGGCCGCCTTCCCCCAGCTGCTCACCGCGCTCGACGAGGGCGGCGACCTCTCCGCCGTCCCCGGGCTGTGCCACCGCGCCGCCGACGGCGAAAGCATCGCGAATCCGATGAGCACCAGACCGCTGCCGCCCGCGACCATCCTGCCGCCCGACTACACCGGCTACTTCGAGCGACTGGCGTCCTCCGTCGCCCGCAACTGGGTGGAGCCCAAACTCGTCGTCGAGGGGGCCCGCGGCTGCTGGTGGGGGGAGAAGCACCACTGCACCTTCTGCGGTCTCAACGGCTCCTTCATGGAGTTCCGCAGCAAGAGCCCCGACACCTTCTACGAAGAGATCACGGAGCTGGCCCGCCGGCACCGGGTGCTGGACATGTACCTCGTCGACAACATCCTCGACATGGGCTACCTCACCACCGTCCTGCCCCGCATCATCGACAGCGGCTACGACCTGCGGATGCACATCGAGATCAAGGCGAACATGCGCCGGCCCCAGCTCCGGCTCCTCGCCGAAGCCGGAATGATCTACGTCCAGCCCGGCATCGAGAGCCTCAACAGCCGGGTGCTCGACCTGATGGACAAGGGCGTCAGCGGCTGCCAGAACGTCCGCATGCTCCGGGACGGAGCCGAGACCGGGCTCTCCGTCTCCTGGAACTACCTCCACGGCTTCCCCGGCGAGAGCGCCGCCGACTACGAGCCCGTCATCGGCCAGATACCGGCCCTGGAACACCTCGACCCGCCCGTCGACCTGTCCGCCCGTATCGCCATCGAACGCTTCAGCCCGTACTTCAACCGGCCCGAACTCGGCTTCACCGGACTGCGCCCCGAGGAGCACTACCGCTTCACCTACGACCTGCCCGAGTCCGAACTCCTCGACATGGCCTATGTCTTCGAGGCCCCGGAACGCGGCATCACCAAGCCCACCGTCACCGCGCTCAACGACGCCCTCGCCGCCTGGAAGAAGCGCCACACGGACAGCAGACTCACCCACGCCGACCTCGGTGACCGCATCGTGCTCGTCAGCCGCCGGCACGCCTTCGACTGGGGAGCCCTGGAACTCACCGCACCCACCGAGATCGCCGCCTTCCGCCTGCTCGACCAGCCGCACGCCCCCGCCGCCCTGACCCGCAAGCTCGCCGCCCGGCTTCCCGGGCACACCGTCGACGAGGCCGCCGTGCACGCCCTCCTCCAGCACTGGGTGACGCTCGGGCTGGTCTTCACCGACGGCGGCCAGTATGTCCACCTGGCACCGGCCGCCGTCAACGAGGACCTGCTGCGCCTCGACTTCATGCGCCACACCCACGCCGCGGCAGCCCCGCCGGAGCGGCCCGACGACACCGCCCGAGCCCTCGCCGCGCACGTCTGACCCCGCCCGGCCCGCCGCAGCACTCTCATGCCCCGCAGGAGAACGCCATGACCACCACCGCCGCCCCCGACTCCCGAGCACTGACCCTCCACGCCTGGCGGGACTACGACGACGCCGCCTGCACCCTGCCGGGCATGAGCCTGGGCGCCGTCGACCTGACCGGCCCGCCGGACGATCAAGCCTCCCAGCTGTGGGAACTCGGGGCCCGCCGGGTGGAGTTCACCGGAGAGATCGACCTGACCGCGGTCGACGACCCCGCCGACGCCGACCGGGCCGTCCGGAGCCTGTGCCTGATCCGCGATCTGACCGCCCGTGCCGTACTGGTGCAGTGGCAGCTGCGGCTGCCCCCGGAGCCCGGCGACGGCTGGCGCGACCTCAGCCACCTCCAGCCGCCCGGCACCCTCACCGGCCCCGTCGACCCCGCGGCCGCGCTGGCCGAGTGGCGGGGCGGGCACTACCTCTGCAAGTGCCTGTGGCGCCAGGGCCCCGGCTTCGTCCAGATCCGCGACCGCCGCTGGGGCGAACTGTGCCGCTTCACCGCCGAGGAGCCCGAATACCAGCAGGCCATCGCCCAGCTCTCCTACGGCGCACCGCTCCGGGACGTCCCCCCGGCCATCGCCGCCGACTTCCTGGCGGAGCGCCTGGTCTCCCGCACCGGCCCGCTGCTGTGGTGGCTCCCGTACCGGGTGAACCGGTGGATCCAGGAGGCCATGGCCGTCTGAGGACCGCGGGGGAGCGCCGGCGCCTGCGAACTGATCCACCGCGACCTCAAACCGGCCAATATCCTCCTCGCCGAGGACGGCCCCCGCGTCATCGACTTCGGCATCGCCCACGCCGCCGACGCCACCACGCTCACCAGCACCCATATCCGCGTCGGCACACCTGCGTTCATGGCCCCCGAACAGATCCGGGGGCGCTCCGCCACCCCGGCCACGGATGTCTTCGCGCTCGGCAACCTCGCGGTGTTCGCCGCCACCGGACGCACCGCCTTCGGCGAGGGCAACCCGGACGCCCTCTTCTACCGGATCCTCAACGAGCCCCCGGAGCTGGACGCTTGTCCGCCCGCGCTGCGCACGATCGTCAAGCGGTGCCTCGCCAGGGACCCCGCGGAACGGCCCGCCGTCAGCGAGATCATGGAGTACGCCAGAAAGCAGACGGCCGGTCAGACGCTGGCCCTCGCCGGCTCCTGGCTCCCCGAGGCCGTGGAGAGGTCCCTGGCCGGGTACGACACCAGGGCGTATGTGCCGCCGCCCCGGACGAAGAAGGCCGGCGGCCTGGGCGCAACGGCACCCCTCACCGCCGAGACCGAGAAGAAGGGCACGGCCGGGGGCACAGCCGGGGACAGGGCCGGTGCCAAGACGGTAGACAGAGCCGGTGCCAAAACCGTGGGCGCGGCCGGGGGGAAGCCACCGGCCGGTGGCGGAGGGAACTCGTCCGGCGGCAGTGGAAGCTCGTCCGGCGGCGCGCTCGCCGTGATCGGGCTGCTCGCCGTGGTGGCGTTCTTCGCCATCGGCCCGGACAAGGTCGTCGGCGCCATCAGCGACGGGCTCAAGGAATCACCGTCCCCCTCATCCACGTACTCCACTCCGTCGTACACCTCGTCGCCGGACGTGAATGCGCAGGGAACCGGCCTGACCGGCGGCAGCGACACCTCGACCCCGGAGCCGACGGAGGAAGCGACCCCCGACGGCTGCGCGCGGGGCAATCAGGTGTTCAGCAGCAACCTCGGCACGTACGACAAGGCAAGCGCCGCCTCCCTGAGCTCGCTGGCCTCCAGCCTTGACTCGGCGGCGAGCGACGCGGGCGACTCGGAGGTGGCCTCCGCGCTCCGCGACCTCGCCGATGACGCGCGGGCGCTGAGTGACGCGGCATCACAGTTCGACGCCGCGCTCAACCGCCGCGACAGCGCGCAGGCCGAGACCTACAAGAACGCGTTCAGCTCGGCGCGCCAGGAGTGGGAGGACGACGCCGAGACCTTCAAGTCCGTGTGTTCGTAGGCAGCTGCGGCTTCAGGAAGGGCCCGCACGACCCGTGCGGGCCCACCTTCTGGATCAGCTGTTGCAGGTCGTGAAGTCCGGGCTGGTCTGCGCCAGATAGATGCTGGACCGGCCCTGGTCATCGCTGCGCAGCGGCACGGTGACGGTGTCCTGCGCCTTCCAGGGGAAGCCGTTCGCGTCGAAGGTCCACTCACCGGTGACCTTCGTCGCCAGCTCCGACAGCGCCACCCAGCCGTACTGATGCGACGGCACGGTGATCACCAGGCTGTTGCCGAGATCCGTCCGCAGATCGTAGGTGACCTGGCCGGAGAGGGTGAGGCTGACGCTGGTCTGCACCGGGCTCGCCATTCCGGTGCCGAGGGTGGAGGTAAAGGAGACCCCGAGCTGGCTCGACCAGCCGGAGGAGGTGTTCAGCGAGAACGTCCAGGGCACCGGCGCCTCGGTGCCGTTGTACCAGACGGGAGAGACGCACTGCTTGGGAAGGGGCTCGGCGGGGGCCTGCGAACCCTTCGTCCATGAGCAGGTCGTGGCGTCCTTCTGGCAGCGCTTCGACGCATAGGTCACCGCGGCCTTGAACGCGGCGCCGGTCGCCGAGGAGGGGATCTTCCACTGCTGCGCCTTGCTGCCGTTGCAGCCGTAAGTCTGGGTCCACGCGTCGTCGTACTGGGCGCCCAGCACGACGTCAACGCAGTTGTTGTCACCGGCGTTGCGGATCATGAAGGTGTCGCGGCTGCCGTTCACCGGCTGGAAGTACCAGCGCAGGCCGGACGATCCGGAGCAGGACTGCTGCTTGAGCGGGTGGCCCGCTCCGACGCACTTGCCCGTGGCGTCATTGACAAGGGTGAACGACCCATCGGCCTGAAGGCCGGCGTTCCACTTCTGGTGGTAGCCAGGCGCGGAGTTGGTGACGATGAAGACACCGTCCCCGGTGTTGCCGTTCTGCACATCCAGGTTCCGGCCGTTGTTGACCGATGTGAACGTCAGGCCGTTGAGGCCCGAGCCGTCATCGGCCTGGGCCGTGCCGGTCTGCGTGCCCAGGCCGAGGGCGACGGCGAGCACGGCGATGAAGACGGTGAGTGTTCTGCGTAAACCGCTGTGTCCGGTCGGTTTCATGCCAGAACAACCCCCTTATCTTTTCGGAGTGTTGGTGGTGCAGTCCACCGTGTTCCGCACGCTATCGCCCCCGATGCCCCGGCGGCAGTGCTCAGCCGGAGGTGCTCAGCCGGCAGTCCGCTGAGCGGCGGACTCCGCCTCCGCCGACCCCTCGGGCCGCGCGCCCGCACGACTCCCTGGTGCCTCCTCCGGAACCGTCGCCTGCGCCTTCCCCTTCCCCCGCATCCGCGACACCGCCACCCCGGACAGACAGAGCAGACCACCCAGCATCGTCAGCCAGCCCGGTATCTCGCCGAGGAACAGCCAGGACAGGAAGACGACCAGCACCGGCACCGCGTACGTCGTGGCACCCATCTTCCCGACGGTCGTACGGGACGCCGCATAGGCCCAGGTGGTGAACGCGAGAGCCGTCGGGAACACCCCCAGGTACACCATCTGCAACGTCGCCGAGACCGGGGCCCGGCTCACCTGCGACACCAGCTGGCCGGCGAACGGCAGACAGGCCACCGCTCCGGCCAGCGCACCGAACGTCGTCACCTGCATCGGTGTGGCGTGCTTCAGGGTCGGCTTCTGAAGCACCACACCCACCGCGTACGCCAGCGCCGCGAACAGACACAGCAGGACGCCGACGAGCGACGACGTGCCACCGCCGGACATGGACAGCCCGACCACCACGGCCCCGGCGAACGACACCGCCATGCCCGCCATCAGCTTCGGCGGGAAGCCCTCCTTCAGCAGCCACCCGCCCAGCAGCGCCATCAGGATCGGCCCGACATTGACGACCAGGGAAGCCGTTCCGGCATCCACATGCCGCTCACCCCAGTTCAACGCGACCATGTACGCGCCGAACCACAGGACTCCGGACGCGAGAATGCCCGGCCAGGCCTCGCGCGGCGGGAATCCACCACGCCGGGCCAGCAGGAGGACACTCATGACGACGGACGCCACCACCAGTCGGCCCAGCGCGAGCGCGCCCGGCCCGAAATCCGCAGCGGAACTACGGATCGCGATGAACGACGACGCCCACAGCACCACGGTGACGGAGGCCGCGGCGACCGCGCGCCCGTCCGCCCGGCGCACGGACCCGCCATCCCCATCCACCACTGTTGCTCCCACCCGCCGGCTCACTCCCGCGTCCCCCCCCAAGATCGTTGCGTACGCCCTGCACCCCTGCACTCGTGCACGCGCACCTGAGCCGCCAGCTTGTAAGAGACCGCACCGCACTGACAAGCGAATAGTGGGGCCGCAGGGCCCGTGCCGAACCACGCGGCCGCCCCGGACTGCCCCAAGGCGTCCCAGCCGCCCTAGCCGGCCTGGTCGTCCTAGGCGTCCTTGGCGTTGCCCGATGGGCGCGGCTCGCGTCGCATCGCCCACAGGGTCGGTCCGCCGCCCGGCAGCTGGAGCTCCTGCTGCACGGTGAACCCGAAGTGCTCGTAGAACGGGAGGTTGGTCCGCTTCGACGACTCCAGGGCGACGGGCAGCCCCGCCGCGTCGGCCTTGGCCAGCCCCGCGCGCAGCAGGGCCGCCCCGTGCCCCTGGCCCTGGGCGGCGGGGTCGGTGCCGAGCACCGCCAGATGCCACTGCGGTTTCTGCGGCGTGTGCTCGGCCGCCGCTTCGACGGCCTCCCGGAACAGGGCAGCCCGGTCGCCAAGGATCTCCTGGAGCTCCGCAACGGTCTCCGCGTCGGGCACGGCCTTGGCCAGCGCCTCCGGTGGCACCCAGAACGCGGCCGCCGCCCCGGTGCGCTCACACACGCCGTGCTGCCCGTACTGCCGGGTGAAAAGGGTGCTGAAGTAACGGACGAGCCCCGCCGGACGGGTGGCACCGTCGGGGAAGAACCAGCGCATCATCGGGTCGTCGTCGAAGGCGTCGGCGAGGATACGGCTGATGAGCGGAGCGTCGTCGATCGCGGCCGTCATCGGGGTATTTGTGGGGTGGTTCCGGTTCGCTATCGGCATACAGGTCATTCTGCACGCCCGATGATCTTGAGCAGCAAGGGGATCCGGGTTCGGCGTGGCCCGTGGGGGAGGGGGCGGAAGGGGGTGGCGAGGCCGTGGGGGTCGGAGTTCGCGTAGGCCGACGTCCGGAGGCCATCAGGAAGGCCCTGACCCGCTACTGGCCTCCGATCGCGGAAACATGCTGGAGGGAGAAGGCCGCTGTATAACCCGCGCCGCTTTCCACGCTCGCCCACGCGACCGAGGCCAGGGCGCTGTACGGGGCGATCTGACGGTACGGCAGACCAAGGACGCCGGCCAGGTGTGGGGCAACGGTCCGCATCACAGGCACGAAGCGGAATACCAGGAGGGTGGGGCCGCCGCGCTTGGCCATGAGGGTTTCGGCTCGCTGCCACGCCGAGGCAGGGATGCGGCGGCCGAGCCTTCCGGTACGCAGGCGCTTGCCCATCAGGTGACCGGTGCGATGGCCAAGAGCGTCCCCGGCCATGACGGCGACGGCGGCGATTGCGATGACCCACAGCAGGTTCAAGCTGCCGGCGCGGGCCAGGGCTCCGGCGGTGAGCATGAAAGCGAGAGTGGGAATGACCGCACCCACCAGCAAAACGGATTCGGCAATGATTGCTGTGCCCAGCACCGTGTAGGCGGCGGTGGGGGGAACCTTGCTGAGCAGACTGGCGAGGGTATTCATCGCGATATGCCCAGCCGGGCATTCGGCGCGCCGGAGAGGTTGACAGCATCGATGGGCCGGCGCAGTTGCCACACCTGCGCGGGTGGCAGATTTCCCCACACGGTCCAACAGCCGGTCGCGTACTGGTGGTGATATTCGTTCAACAGATCTTTGACGCTGCGTTGACGGCGGGCCTCCGACCGGGATGTCAGGAAGGTGCGCACCCAGCGGCTGCCGCAATAGGAGAAGTAGGTGAGCGTGCCCCCGGGGCGCAGGAGATCGAAGTAGCGGCCCATGATGTCCGCGACCTGGCCCGGGGAGAAGTTGGAGAACGGCAGGCCGGAGACGATCACGTCATAGCGGCGGTCAGTGCTGAGCTGTTCGACAAAGGTGTTATGCACGCGGACTTGCTCCTGCTTTTGCAGCAGGTTTGGTTGGCCGCTCACCAGGCGACGCAGATGTGCGGAAAAGTGGGCGTTGGCCTCGACGATGTCCAGTCGGCTTCCCCGAGACATCCGGGGCAAGAGGACTCGTGTGACCGAGCCGGTACCCGCGCCTACTTCCAGGACATTCGAACTCCGCGTCGCTCGTTCCAGCAACGGGTCGGTCAGCAGGTTGGCCAGCGACTTGCTGCTGGGAGCGATGGAACCGACCGTGCGATGATTCCGTATCGATTCAACTAAGAAGGCCCATCCCTCGGTTGCACGCTGAGTCCGGGCATGACTTTGAGCAGTGTTTTCATTCATGAAGAAGAGGCATTCCTGGGAGGGTGCGAAGCGGCTGAGGATTCGATGACCCATCCTCGAACGCACACGTCAGCGCCGTCCTCCCCCACAGGGACCCAAAGCCGGACGGTCCTGAAGTGCCACCACAGCTCCCGGCGTCATCCTCTGGACGGACGGCCACCCGACCTGGGACCTAAGGGCTGTCCCCTAACCCCTGGTGGATCAGCGCACGACGACAGCTGCGGCAACTCCACGGCTAGCGCCGGGAGGTCGAGTACTCCAAGTGGAGTCCGCCGCTCCCAGGACGGACCCGGACACTCCCGGACGAGTTCCGGCCATTGGGCGGCGGAGTCGTCCCGACCGGCCACGGGTGCGGTAGGAAAGGGGCCGGTCCGTGGAAAATTCCCATCCAGGGAGGTTGGGGGAGTTCTCGGTATGTCGCGGACGGATGCGTGGCGTGCCCCGGGTGGTGCGGGGAGGGGAAACCGCTCCGTGCGGCCGTGAGATGGGGTGACGACCGGCCTCCGGCTCTCCCGCGAGCGCACCGAACGAACACTGCACTCCGGCGTTGCCGGGTGTCGTTCACCGGCTCATTCCGGTGCCGACGGGGGCCATTCCCGTGTTCTCGGAAACGGAGACCATGATGCGAAGACCTGTCCGTGCCGCGGTAGCGGTGGTCGCGACCGCGTTCCTCATACCCCTGCTGACGGCGAGTCCGGCGCCTGCCTCGTCGGGGCGGCCCACCGACGGTGCCCGTAAGCCCGCGGACTGCCGGCCCGCCCTCCAGGTCCTGGCCTCGCTGCCGGGTTCGGGCGACAGCCAGGTCAAGGGGCTCGGGCCGAAAGCCCTGGCGGTGGGGGCGTCCCGCGGGCTGCCCGTGTACTGGACGGGGGCCCGGGTCCACCGCGTGCCGCTGCCCGCCGGATTCACCGGCGGTGAGGTCGCGGCCGTCAACGCCAAGGGGCTGATGGCCGGTTCGCTGCACGGCGCGGGCCGTACCGCCGCCTTCAGCTTCCGCGCCGGCGCCCGCGCGGTGACCCTGCTGCCGGAAGGGGCACACGCGGCGGACGTCAACGACCAGGGGCTGATCGTCGGTGACACGGTCAAGGGCGGCGCGCTCGTCGGCCTCGAATGGGAGGGCACGCGGATCCGGCGTCGGCTCGCGCCGCCGGCCGGATACTCGCTGACCTCGGTGACCGCCCTCAACAACGCCGGTCAGATCGCCGGTTCCGGTGAGGCCGTCAAGGACGACGAGTCGTGGTCGGCGGGCCTCGTCTGGCCCGCCAGGAGGGGCGCCGCGGCCGTACCGCTCCAGCGGTTCTGGCCCGCGGGAGTGCCCTACGACTACTGGTACCCCCGCGACATCGACCGCGCCGGACGCATCGTGGGCACCCACGACTTCACCCGCCTCGACACCCGGACTCCCACTCAGTGGCTGCCCCCGTACACGACCGAGAGCGAGCCGGGGCTGCTCGGTGAGCGCACCAGCGGCACCTTCGAAGCCATCAGCCCCACCACCAACGTGAGTGTGGGCACCGCCTCGGACAGCCACATGGTCGGACCCTTCCCGCCGGAGACGGCGCCCCCGGAGCAGGCCCAGATATGGCCGGGCACCGGCCCCCTGCTGGCGCTGCCCCGGCTCTCCCCCGAGGGCGCCTCCCAGGCGTACGCCGTCAGCGACGACCAGCGCGTCGGCGGCTCCGCGGCCGACGCCACATCGACCGTCCGCGCCGTCATCTGGACCTGCGCCTTGCGACAGGCATACCGGCCCTGACGGCGGTGCCGCTCACGACCGTCCGGCGCCGTACGTGCCACCGGGTCGCCCGGCGAGCAAGCCCGACGCCGGGCGACCCGGCCCCTTCAACCACGGCGCGATATCGCGTTCTTGCCCGGCCCGCGCTCTTCGCTGAGCAGCCGGCCGCCGTGTGAGCAGCGCCGGGCCGTGGTGAGCAGCGCCTGGAGCTGGACGCTGAATTGATCGGCGTCGGTGAGCGTCTTGTGGAAGGGCAGTCGTACGTCGTGATGGCCGACCGGGTACTCCACGCGGAGGCTGATGCCGTAGCGATCGATGGCCAGCGGCACCACACGTTCCATGAGTTGCAGGAAGCGGGGCTCCACCAGTCGCAGCAGAAGCGGGATGTAGTGACTGTGCTCCTCGACCAGGTGGGTGAGGATGTCGGCTTCATAGGTGGCCAAGGGGTCGGCGGGCGCGGCCATCAGGTCGTCAAGACCGATGCCGGCCTTGCACGTTGCGGTTTCGAGCACCGCCGTGGCGAACTCCATGCAGTCGCCGGCGGGCGAGGCCGCCTTGTCCCGTGAGGTCAGCCACCCCATCACGGTGACGCGGGCACGCACCCGGTCGCGCACGGGGAGCGGGGCGATATCCGTGAACTTCAGGGTGGCGGGCACCCGTTCACCCGCCCCGGCCGCGCCGGTGAGACCGGCGTCCGCGGGGGACGGGTGGAGGTGGACGTGCTGTGTTGCTCCTGGACCGGTCCCGCGGGACACCTCGATGCTGCGGCCATCGGTCTCCATCGTCATCGAGTGTGCCGAGGCCAGGATCGTCCGGACTCTTTCGGCGCTGGTCGGCTGCTGCTCCGTGCCACCGAAGATACGCATAAAGACTCCCGAGAGTTAGGTAAGGCTTACCTTACCAGCCTCTCGACTCTCCGGCCCTCAAGCGATCTGCTCGGCGAGGGGCCGGGCGAGCGGGTGCAGCGCCGCGTACTCCAGAGGTGCCGACGGGTCGATCGAGACATCGAGCGGCGCGGGTTCGGCGCCCGCCCGGACCAGGAGATCCCCGATGGCGGCGATCATCCCGCCATTGTCGGTGCACAGCTTCAGCGGCGGGACGCGCAGAGTGAGGCCGGCCGCCGCGCACCGTTCCTCCGCCAGTGCCCGGACCCGGGAGTTGGCGGCGACCCCGCCGACCACGACGAGGCTGGAGACGCCGTGTGCGGTGCACGCAGCCACCGCCTTGCGGGTCAGCACATCGGCGACCGCCTCCTGAAGCGCGGCAGCGCCGTCGGCCACCGGCAGGGCCTGCCCTCGATGCCGCTCCGCCCACCGTGCCGCGGCGGTCTTCAGCCCGGAGAACGAGAAGGCGTACGGATCGTCATGTGGCCCGGTGAGCGGCCGGGGGAACGTGACCGCACGGGCGTCGCCCTTGCGCGCCGCCCGGTCGATGGCCGGCCCGCCCGGATAGGGCAGCCCGAAGACCCGTGCCACCTTGTCGAAGCACTCACCCGCCGCGTCGTCGAGCGTGTCGCCGAGGTGCACGATCGGATCGCGGGCCAGATCGCGGACGAGTAGCAGCGAGGTGTGGCCGCCGGAAACGATCAGCACCACGCAGGGGTCGGGCAGCGGCCCGTGCGCCAAGGTGTCGGCGGCGACATGCCCCGCCAAGTGGTGCACGCCGTACAGCGGAACGCCCAGCGCATACGCCAGCCCCTTCGCACCGGCCAGTCCGACCTGAAGCGCACCGGAGAGTCCCGGCCCGGTCGTCACCGCGACCGCCCCGATGTCGGACATCCCCAACCCGGCCTCCGCCAGCGCCCGGTGGACGACCGGAGTGAACGCGTGGACATGGGCACGGGCCGCGATCTCCGGCACCACCCCGCCGAACCGGGCGTGCTCGTCCATGCTCGACGCCACCGCATGCCCCAACAGCCGGCCGCTCCGCACCAGTCCCACGCCGGTCTCGTCACAGGACGACTCGATGCCCAGCACTACGGGCGTTCCCTGCATGCCGTTCCCTTCTCGCGCACCGCGGACCGCGACTAATGTCGCGGTTCAGTTATTGCGAAGGCTACGCAATAAGGGTCTTCCGGGCCCGTGGACCTGGCAGCGCGCGGGGTCCACGGGAATCGGGTCGCCGGGCTGGCCTCGCTCGGTGGCGGAGAGTTGCTGCCGCAGGCCCTGGCTTCGCACCCTGGCCGAGGCCGCGGAACCTGGCCCAATAGGCGTTTCACGGCAGACCTTTCACGAGACGCCGAGACTTCGAGACGCCAAGGCGGCGTCACCTCAATCAGGTGACGCCGCCTCGAGAGCCCCACGGCCCGCCCTCATGCGCTACGGCCGTTTTGCGTGCCCCGGCCCCGGCGGGGTGGCCTCAGACGGACGCCATGGAGCGGGCGTCGTCGGGGGTGCCGGTGGGGGCCGGGTCTTCGACGGGGGTCGGAGCGCTGGTCAGGCCGCGTTCGTGGGCCTTGACCCCGGAGTGGACGGCCCAGAAGTAGAAGAGCGGGGCGGTGACCGCGATCAGGGCGGTGCCGAGTACGCCGGGGAGGACGCCCCGGCCGCCGAACTCCTCGCCGCCCAGCGCGGACACCGCGGCCGTCCACACCAGGAAGGCGATCATCCACCAGGCCGGCGCGAACTGCCGCAGCAGCCGCCGCTCGCCCCGGCGCCACAGCACCACGGCCGCGACCGGTGCGGCCACCAGCGTCAGCACGGTGATCTTTCCGGTCTCCGGCCACTTCGACCAGTACAGCGCGCAGGCGGCGAAGGCGAAGGTGACCGGGCACAGCACCCCGGCGGCCGGCAGCCGGAACGGACGGGGCAGCTCCGGGCGGGTCCGCCGCAGCACCCCCACCGCGATCGGGCCGATCAGATACGAGATGACCATGGCCGCCGACACCACACCGGCGAGCGCCTGCCAGCTGCGGCCGACGGTGAGCAGCAGCACTACGGAGAAGGCGAGGTTGAGCCACATCGCGGGGCGGGCGGTGCCGTAGCGGGGATGCACGGCCGCCAGCTTCCGGGGGAAGAACCCGGTCTCGGCGAGGTTGGTGACCATGTACGCGGCGGAGGCGACGTTGGCGATGTTGGACCCGGCCGGCGAGATGAACGCGCCGAACTGGAGCATGGTGACCACCCAGTGCAGCATCAACAGCCCCGCCAGGTCGGCGAACGGCGAGTTGAGGTTCACGCCCTGCCATCCGCCGGCCCGCTCCAGCAGCTCGGGCGGCACCGACCCCAGGTACGCGACCTGGAGCGCCGAGTAGATCACCAGACCCAGTGCGAGCGCACCGATCAGCGCGACCGGAATGGCCCGGCCCGGGTTCTTCGCGGCCCCGCCGAGGTTGACCACGGCCTGGAAGCCGTTGAAGGCGAAGACCACACCGCAGGTGGTGACGGCGGTGAGCACGGCCGGCCAGCCGTACGGGGCGAAGCCGCCGTGGTCGGTGAAGTTCGAGGTGTGGAAGCCGGATCCGACCAGGGCGGCCACGGCCAGCACCGGGATGGCGAACTTGACCAGGGTGAGCACGGTGTTGGCGCGGGCCAGCAGCTGGACCGACCAGAAGCAGGTCAGCCAGAGCGCGAGGGTCAGGACCAGCGACACCGCCGTGCCGGAGAGGGTCAGCTGGTGGGTGGCCGGATCGACCAGGCCCTTCGCCCAGCCGAAGCTCCAGGACGTCATGTACTGGGTGGCCGCGATCGACTCGATCGGAATCAGCGAGGCGGTCGCGATCCACACCGCCCAGCCGGTGAGGAAGCCGAGGACCGGCCCGTGCGAGAGGTGCCCGTAGCGGGCCATACCGCCGGGGATCGGGTAGGCCGAACCGACCTCCGCGTACGACATCGCGATCATCCCGATGAAGATGACGCCGATCACCCAGGCGACCAGTGCCGCGGGGCCCGCCACCTGGGCAGCGGAGCCGGCCCCGAAGAGCCAGCCGGAGCCGAAGATCGAACCGATGCCGATCATGATGAGGGCGAAGAGGCTGAGCCCCTTGCGCTCGCCGGCGCTCATATCCATGGGAAGTGTTGTCCGTCCTGGTGGTGCACATGCCCCCGCGCCATCGGCGGGGCCGCTCTCGTCTGCCGCCGACCACCTTATTTCCGCCCAACCAGCGAAACCGCCGCTGAGCTGCCGCAACACCACACGCCCCGGCCCCGTCAGCCCCCGCCCACCGACGCCAACAGCCCCGCCCGCACGGCCCGTTCACTCCCTGGCCGCCACTCCTCGGAGGCCGGGGAGATCACCGCATGAGACGCGTCACAGCGGGGGGTGGAGCGGATGCTTGCCCGAGGGGTGCCACCCGTACGGCCACGGAGATCAGTAAACCGAAGTATTTCCCCCACCCCGAATTCCTCATTCCGTAAGCCCTATTCGGCCTCAGTGGCCGAGAAACGCCACTCCAGCCCGTGACGTGGGTCACGTTTGGACGTCAATATGCACTATTTGGGAGATTTTGCCGAGGGTTCAAAGTCGCCCCTACCTCAACAACCCGCCATTTCGGCCATGTCGGGCGGCTCGTGCGGTGAATTCCTGTGTGAATAGAGTCCTGGTGTCCGGCGGGGAGTTCGCCGGTTGTCCTTGGGAACGGAAATTCTGATTCCCCTTCGCGGATTTCTGGATTCCGTTTCAATGGGCCGTTGCGCTACGGCAAGGGGGTGCCATTATGCGTTACGCGTACTGAGGTATATGAGGCGTCGGCCGGGGTCACTGGACCCCGGCCCGCGCGACTTTTGATGGTGCGTCGCCCTCGTGTTCCTCTCACTCGCCCAGGACGGAATGTGTCTGACTACGATCCGCTCGACGCGGCCACGGTGGCTGATCCGTATCCCGTCTATGAGCGGCTGCGGAAGAATTCACCGGTTTTTTGGAGTGAGCGTTTCGGCTCGTGGATCGTGACGCGCTACTTGGATTGTCACCGCGTGCTCAGCGAGGTGGACGTCTTCGCCAGCGACTGGCGCAGGGCCGGGCACGAGGCGCCACCCACCGCGGCCCTGAGCATGCAGGAGCTCGACCCGCCCGACCACACACCGGTCCGCCGGCTGTTCACCACCGCCCTCCGTGACCAGGATCTCGACGGGATAGCGGCCTTCGCGGTCCGGGACACGGCCGCCGTCTTCGAGCAGCTGGCCCACGCGCCCTCCTT
Source organism: Streptomyces sp. bgisy130 (assembly GCF_057708345.1). Taxonomy (NCBI): domain Bacteria; kingdom Bacillati; phylum Actinomycetota; class Actinomycetes; order Kitasatosporales; family Streptomycetaceae; genus Streptomyces; species Streptomyces sp. bgisy130. The sequence continues at coordinate 53,639 of NZ_JBYISA010000014.1, read as the reverse complement.
TGACTTCACCGCCGAAGTGGCCCGTCCGGTGGCGCTCCAGGCGGTCTGCCGCCTGCTCGGCGTGGAGCCCCCGCCGGTCGCCGCGTTCGCCGAGCTGTCCGACGCGCTCGTCCGCGGCATGGACGCGGGCCTGCTGCCCGAGGTGCTGGAACCGGCGATGGCGGCCCGGGGCCGGATCAACGAGCTCATGAGCGAGTGGTTCACCGCCAGCCGGGGGCCGGGGCTCCTCACCCAGGTCCTCGATGGCGCGGCCGCCGCGGGCGTCACGGAAGACGCGGTGTGGAACAACGTCCGCGTGCTCTTCCTGGCCGGGTTCAGTACCACCGTCGGCGCGGCCGCCAACGTCGTGCTCGCCCTCCTCGGACATCCCGGCGCGCTGGAACGTCTGCGGGACCCGGCGCTGCTGGATTCCGGAGTGGAGGAACTCCTGCGGTACGACGGCCCGGTGCAGGGCACCACCCGCGCCTGCGTCGAGACCACCGAGTTCGACGGCGTCACCGTGGAGCGCGGCCAGCTGGTGCTGGCGCTCTTCGGCGCCGCCAACCGAGACCCCGAACGCTTCGCGTCCCCGGACGAGTTGCTGCTCGACCGGCACCCCAACCGGCATCTCTCCCTGGGCTGGGGTCCGCACGCCTGCTCGGGCGCCCTCCTCGCCCGGATCATCATCAGGGCCCTCGTCCAGCAACTGCTGGCCGCCCCCGCGCCCCCGCGACTCGCCGCCCCGCCCGTCAGGGTGCCGCGCGCCACCCTGCGCTACCCGGACCGGCTGCCCGTCACGTTCCAGAACGCTGAGCCCGAACGCTGAGAGTGAGAGCCATGACCACTGACGCCGCGGTCGAATACCACCCCCTCGACCCGCACACCCTGCTCGACCCCTATCCGGTGTACGCGTCCCTGCGGGCGACCGGCGCACCCGTGTGGAACGAGAAGCTCGACAGCTGGGTGCTCACCTCGTACCGGGACTGCCGCCAAGTCCTCCTGGATCACGAGAACTTCGCGGCGGACTGGAGGCGGGCGGGGGAGACCGTCCCCGACCCCGCGCTGGACGTCCACACCATCGACCCGCCCGACCACACCGCGATCTACGGAGTACTCGCCGACTCTCTGCGGGACATGGCCTCGGACGGCCTCGCCGCCCGCACCAGGGCACACATCGCGGCCGTGCTCGACGAGCGGCCGGCCGGGCCCTTCAACGCGATCACCGAATTCACCGAGCCGCTGGCACGCTGGTTCATTCCCGAGGCCATCGGCGTTCCGCCCTTCGATCTGACCACCGTGCGGCCGATGGCCGAGGCCATCACCCAGGCGATGGACTCCGGCCTCAACCCGGCAGCCAGGGAGCCGGGCGTCGCGGCACAGCGTCAACTGGCCGCCATGATCGAGGACTGGGTGACCGGGATGGACGCGGGCCACCCCATCCGCGTACTGGTGGCCGACGCCATGGCCGCCGGCGTCCCCCGCCATATCGCGATGAACTCACTGCGCACCCTGGTCGTCAACGGATTCACCGCCGTACCGGCCTCCCTCGGCAACGCGCTGAACGTGCTGACCAGGGATGCGAGCCTGCTCGCCGACCAGCTCGGCACTCCCGAGGCGATCGACCGGGCGCCTCATGAGTTCTTCCGGTACGAGGCGCCCATCCAGGGAACCACCCGACTGGCCGTCCGGGACCTCGAATTCAACGGAGTACAGGTGCGCCGCGGCCAGGGCATGCTGATGCTCTTCGCCGCCGCCAACCGCGACCCCGAGCAATTCGAGGCCCCCGATGCGGTACGGCTCAACCGGTGGCCGAATCACCACCTCACCTTCGGCTACGGCGCCCACGCCTGCACCGGATCGCTGCTCGCCCATTTGCTCCTGCGGGAGTTGCTGACCGTACTCGTGGAGCGCGGCATCATCCTCAAGCCGGCCGGGCCCGCCGTACACAAGAAGCTCGCCACCGTCCGCACCCTCGCTGAACTTCCCCTGGAATTCACTCAATGAGCAGGTACCGCACTGCGCTGGGAATACGCGAATTCCGGGCGATTTTCACGGCACATATCGTCTCCATGGTGGGCGCGGTCACCGCGAATTTCGCGCTGGCCCTGCTCGTCTACTCCCGCACCGGCTCGTCACTGCTGTCCGCATTGGTCTTCGCGCTGGTCCTCGCACCGCATCTGATCGCGGGCACCTTGCTGTCCGCGCTCATCGACCGGCTCCCCGCCCGGCGGCTGCTGGTCTGCTGCAATCTGCTCTCCGCCGGGCTCGTGCTCGTCATATCGCTGTCCGGCACCCCGGTGGCCGCCGTACTGGCGCTGGCGTTCGCCCTCGGACTGATCGAGCCGGTGTTCTCCGGCGCCCGCGCGGCCACCCTGCCCGACGTACTCCCTGGCGACGCCTACGTGCCGGGCCGCAGCCTCATGCGACTGGTCGCCCAGGGCGCACAGCTGGGCGGATTCGCGGTCGGCGGCCTGCTGATGGCGGCCTTCTCGCCGCAGGTGATGCTGCTCATCAACGCGGGCTGCTTCCTCTTCTCGGCCCTCGTACTGCGGCTGGGGACCAAGGAACGAAGGTTGCACCCCGACGGCGGGACCGCCGGGCGGACCTCCCTGCTGCGCGACTCCCTCAACGGGATCGGCGCGGTGATGCGGGTTCCGGCCGTACGCCGCATGCTGCTACTCGGCTGGGCGGTCCCCGCACTGGGAGTGATACCGGAAGCGCTGGCGGTGCCGTACACCGCCGGGCTCGGGGGAGGGGCCACCGCCGCGGGACTTCTGCTCACCGCGATCCCGCTGGGAACCGTGGCGGGCGAGGTCCTCACCAACTGGCTGGTCCCGAAGGAACGGCAGATCCGCATGATCGGGCCGGCCGCCCTGCTGGTGTTCGTGCCGATGATCCTCTTCGCGCTCCGCCCGGGCCTGGTGCCCGCGATCGCGGTGCTGTTCGTGTGCGGCCTGGGGTTCAGCACCCAGCTCGGCCAGGACCGGCTGCTGCTCCAGGTGGTGCCCGAAGAACTGCGGGCCAGGGCGCTCAGCCTCCAGACGGCCGGGCTCATGTTCTGGCAGGGGCTCGGCTTCGCCGCGGGTGGCGCGGTGGCTGAGCTGTTCAGTCCGAGCGCCGTGATCTGCGCGGGGGCGGTGGCCGGCCTGTGCGCCGTCGTCCTGCTGCTGCGTGGCGCGGTGTTCGACACCGAGAAATGGAGTCCCAGGAGTGCGGACGGAGTCGTCAGTGGCTGAGAAGTGCGGCGGGGCCGATGAGGAGCGATGGAAGGCACGCATCGGAGTCGCCCATGTGACGGTGCCCCGCTGGGCGCGCGACGCCCCCGACCGCTGTGTCTACCGGTCGAACGCCACCGGCACCTGGGAGTTGTACGAGTGGGACCGGACCGGTGACGCACGACGCCGGCTCACCGACCGCCCCCACGGCACCGCCCTGGGCTTCATCGACCCGGCCGGCGACTGGGTGTGGTGGTTCGCCGATACCGACGGAGACGAGCGTGGCGTCTGGATGCGCCGGCGGTTCGGCGGCGACCAGGAGGAACCCGCCGTGCCCGCTCTGGGCCCCGCGCACCAGGCCGGCCTGGCCCTCGGCGCGAATGGCCTCGCCGTCGTCGGCACCATTACGACCGGCGGCGGCACGATGACCGGCGGTACGACGATGACCGGCGGCACCACCGTCCACGTCTGCCGCCCGGGCACCGCACCCCGGACGCTCTACACCCACCCCTCGGACGCCCACGTGGGGGCCCTGTCCGCTGACGACACCCTCGTCGCGATCGGCCACAGCGAACACGGCGACAGCAGGCACAAGGCGGTGCGGGTACTGAGCCTGGACGGCCGGGTGGTCGCCGACCTGTGGGACGGTGAGGGGCGCGGCCTCGGCGGCATCTGGGACGGTCCGGGCAAGGGCCTCGGCGGTATGGCGTTCTCCCCGGTCCCCGGCGACAACAGGCTGCTCATCGAGCACGAGCGCCACAGCCGGCCCGAGCCCCTGATCCTGGACGTCACCACCGGCGAACAGCACGAGATCGCCCTCGACCTGCCCGGCGAGGTCAGCGCGGCCTGGTACCAGGACGGCTCGGCGCTGCTGATCTGGCACACCCATCACGCCCGTGACGAGCTCTACCGGCTGGACCTCGGCGCCGCGGACGCCGGCGCACTGATCCGCCTGGAAACCCCCAAGGGCGTCATCAGGGGCGCCGGGACACGTCCGGACGGCACCGTGGAGTTCGTCTGGTCGAGCGCCGCACACCCGCCGGTCGTCAGGTCCACCTCGGGCGGGACCGTGCTGGCCCCACCGGGACCGACGGCCCCGCCCTCCGTCCCGGTCACCGACGCCTGGGTGGACGGCCCCGGGGGCCGCATCCACGCGCTGGTCTCCCGGCCCCCGGGGGCCGACGGCCCGCTCCCGTGTGTCTTCGAGGTACACGGCGGTCCGATCGGTTACGACGACGACGCCTTCGACCCCGTGGTCGCCGCCTGGGTCGACCACGGCTTCGCCGTCGTCCAGGTCAACTACCGGGGCTCCACCGGCTACGGCTCCCGATGGCGGGACGCGATCGAGGGACGCCCCGGCCTCACCGAGCTGGAGGACATCGAGGCCGTCCGCGAATGGGCCGTCACCAGTGGCCTCGCCAACCCCAAGCGCCTTGTCCTGTCCGGCCGTTCATGGGGCGGCTACCTCACCCTGCTGGGCCTCGGCACCCGCCCGGAGAACTGGGCCGTCGGCATCAGCACCATGCCCGTCGCGGACTACTTCGCCGCCTACGAGGACGAGATGGAGGCGCTGCGCGCGTACGACCGCTCACTCTTCGGCGGCTCTCCCGACGAAGTCCCCGAGCGGTACCGGGCATCCTCCCCCCTCACCTACGCGGACCGGGTCACCGCACCGGTCCTGGTGATCGCGGGCGAGAACGACCCCCGCTGCCCGATCCGCCAGATCGACAACTACGTCAACCGCCTCGCCGCACTGGGCACACCACACGAGGTATACCGCTACGACGCGGGACACGGCTCACTCGTCGCCGACGAACGCATCAAGCAGATCGGGGCAACGATCGCCTTCGCCTGCGCCCATCTACCCTCCTGATAGCGCCAGGTGGAGCGGACAGGCAGACGGCGCGCCCCGGCAGCCGGACCACCGGCCGATGGCCGGACCGCTCGCGGCGGGGTGCCCGATCACCGTAGCCTGGCTGGCGTTTGCGTTCCTCGTCGACCTCGCGGTGGCCCGGCGCGACCGCCACAGAAGGAGTCCGCAGTGACCCCCGATGAGTCCGATCGCCTCGCCGCCCTGTTCCTGAAGTCCGCACAGGCAACACCGGACCGGGTCGCGGTCCGGGACAGCGGCGGTGCGTGGACCTACGACGAGGTCGCCGCTGCCGCCTCGGACCTGGCCGAACGGCTCACCGCCGCCGGGGTGGCGCCCGGTGACCGGGTCGGGGTCATGGCAGCGCGCCGGGCCGGCGGCCCGGTGGCGATCCTGGCCGTCCTGTGGAGCGGGGCCGCGTACGTGCCGATCACCCCGGGCTGGCCGGCCGCGCGGCGCGCCGCGGTACTGGAGGGTGCACAGGCCCGGCTGGTGCTGGCGGTCGACGCCGAGCAGGACACGCCGGAGGGTGTCCGGCGCATGGACCTGACGACGCCGGAGCTGCTTCAGGCCCGGAGCGCAGCACCGTCCTCCCCGCGCCCCCGCCCGCACCCGGGCGCCGCCTACGTCATCTTCACCTCCGGATCGACCGGTGCGCCCAAGGGCGTTGAGGTCCGGTCCGCCGGCGCGGCCGGCCTGGTCGCATCGGTGGTGTCGCTGACCGGAATGGGCCCGGACTCCGTGTTCGTCGCCCTGTCCGATTTCGCCTTCGACATCTCGGTGTTCGAGATCTTCGCCCCGTGGTCGGTCGGGGGAGAACTGGTCATCGCCGCCGAACTACAGATCCTGGCGAACCAGCTGGGACCGCTGTTGGAAGCGCCGGGCCGGCGACCCTTCCTCCAGACCACGCCGACGGTCCTGGAACGTCTGCTCCAGGCCGGGCTGGAGCTGCCGTCGGACACCGTCCTGCTGCTCGCCGGCGAGCGCCTGCGGAGATCGCTGGTGGCCCAGGTCGCGCACGTCGAGCAGGTGTGGAACCTGTACGGCCCCACCGAAGCCACGATCTACGCGACCGCCCACGCCTGCCTTCCGCCGGCCCCCGACGACGCGGAGCCGGACCTGCCGATCGGGACCCCGGTCAACGGCGCGGTGGCGGAGATCCGGCCGCTGTCGGACGGCTCGTCGGACGGCTCTTCGGGCAGCTCCGAGGAGGTCGGTGAACTCCTCATCGGCGGACCTGGCGTCGCCCTGGGCTACTGCGGCCGGCCGGACCTGACCGCGGAGCGTTTCCTCGACGGCGGAGCGCGGTACGCCACCGGCGACGTGGTCCGGCGCCGCGCCGACGGCCTGCTGGTGCACGCCGGGCGGCTGGACCGCCAGGTGAAGATCCGCGGCAACCGGGTGGAACTGGACGAGGTGGAGGGTGCGCTCGCCGACCTGGCCGGTCACGGCCGGGTCGCGGTCCGGATGGACGTGCACGGCGTGGTGGGCCCGCACCTCGCGGCGTTCGTCGCCGATCCCCACTGCGACGTCCTGGAACTGCGTCGGCGGCTGGCCGACCGGCTCCCCGCCTACATGGTGCCCACCCGGATCTATCAGGTACCGGAGATCCCGACGACCAGCAGCGGGAAGACCGACCACAGCTCCTTGCGGGCCCCGGAGGAGAGCGGAGCCTGGGACGACGCGGTGTTCGCGACGCTCTCGAAACTGTGGGAGCGCCATCTGGGCACGCCGGCGGCGCCCGACGGCAACTTCTACGTGCTCGGCGGCCACGAGTCCACCGCCTCGCAGATCGCGACCGGACTGGCAGCTGCTCATGACATCGAGGTCGACATCACGGTGATCCTGCGGAACCCGGCGCTGTCCGACCTCGCCGCCGCGGTGACCGAGCTGGTGCGAACGCAGGCGATGGTTCGAACGCCGACGACGCATGACTGAGGGCTGTCCCCGCAGACGACGCCTGGGCCTCCCAACTCCCGCCGGAGGCCCAGGCGTTACCTGAGGCTGCGGCCTGGCCAGGACATCACACCTCGTCCTCGTGTGGACCCGCCGTCACCCCGTTGCCTTCATGGTTTCGGCGATGACCGGACCCGTCTGTCGCACCACCGAGGCCGTCATGACGTCCTCATGCGTGCACACCAGTTGGTGGGTCTCGACGCCCCGGCCGGCGAGATCGGCCCAGCCGACCCCGACCTGGTCGCGTTCCGGGCGGGTCTCCTCGGTCTCGAAACTCACCGCCCGTCCGCCGAACTCCCGTGAGTCGTGGTCCCACAAGAGGTGCAGGAAGTGGGTCGCGACCTCCGACAGTTCGCGGAACACCGACTCCGTCAGTTCGCCGGACGCACCGCCGCCCGAGCCATGAATCGACTCCACGATGGCCTCGAGTGTTTCCTCGGACAGGTCCCCGCTGTCCGCCGACGCCCTGCGAACCGCTGGTACGGCGTCCAGTAGCACCAGGTTGCGGACCTCGCTCCCGGAAGCCTCCGACAGCACGGCGATCTCCTGCGCGACGACGCCGCCGAACGACCACCCCATGAGCGAGTAGGGGCGGCCCTCCGGACACACTCCCCGGATCAGTTCGAGATACGTCTCGGCCAGCTCGCGGACCGACTTCGGCCGGTCGGCGTCCCCGGCGAACGTGGTGGCCTGCAAGCCGTATACCGGGTGTCCCTTCGGTATGTACGGCAGGAATCTCGCATAGGACCAGCTCAGCCCTCCGATGGGCGGCAGAAAGAAGACCGGGGCGCGGGCCCCTTCCGCTCTCAGCGGCAGGAGAGCCGCCAGTGAATCGGTCGTTCCGTCCTCCAGCTGTGGGGCCAGACCCGCCACCGTCGGAGACTCGAACAACAAATGAATGGCCAGTTCCACCCCCAGAACCGCCCGGACCCGCGACGCCAGGCGTCCGGCCAGCAGTGAGTGTCCGCCCAGATCAAAGAACCCGTCATCGATCCCGACGGCCTCAAGTCCCAGCACCTCGGCGAACAACCCGCACAGGACCTCCTCTCGGGCATTGCGCGGCGACCGCCCCGAGCCCGGCCGGCCAAGCCCCTGCCCCGGCAGGGCCGGCCGGTCGGGCATCACCCGCACTTCGATGAGGTCGTCGGTACGGCCAGGAGACTCCTGCCCGCCCGGCCCGTTCGACTCGGCGCCACCCGGCGGCAGCAACTCGCCCAGCTCCACATCCGGATCCGCGACGACCAGGGCCAGAACCGTCGCGAAGTCCTCCGCGAGCGACTCGATCGTCAACCGGTCGAAGAGCGTGGTGCGGAAACTGATCTCCCCTTCGAAACCGCCGCCGACCGAAACCATCGAGACCATCAAGTCGAATTTGGCCGTGGTCCCCACGGTTTCCACGGACCCGACTTCGAGACCGGGCCACTCGTCCTGATCCGAGGAGCCGTATTCCCAGGTGAAAACGGTCTCGAACAGTCCCGACCGGGCCCCGTCACGTCCACCGAGGTGTGCCATCAGCTGCGCGAAGGGGTATTCCTGGTTCTCGTACGCGTCCAGCAACACGTCCTGTACCCGCCGCAACAGGTCCCGGAAAGTGCGGTCTCCCGCTGAATCGACCCGCAGCGCCACCATGTTCACGAAATAACCGACGGCATCCCGCAGCGGCAGTTCGCGGCGGTTTGCCATCGGACTGCCCACGACGACATCCTGCTGCCCCGTCGCCCGGGCAAGCACCAAGTGGTGAACTGCGAGCAGGAACATGAACGGGGTGACCCGCTCCTTGACCAACAGGCCGTCCAGGCCGGCGGTCACCTCCTCGGCCACCGTGAACCGGACCGCGTCGCCGGCACTCGACGGAACCGCCGAACGGGGCCGGTCGGTCGGCAGATTCAGCGGCTCGGCCCCGTCCAGGGTTCGGCGCCAGAACTCCAGCTGCTCCTGGCACTCGGCGCTCTCCAACCACTCCCGCTCGGATACCGCAAAGTCCGCATACTGAGCCACCGACGGCTCCACCTCCGCCGCACGGTCGCCCACCGCCGCCGCGTAGAACTCCCGCAGCTCATCCATCAGGACATCGAGGGAAGAGCCATCGAAGACCGCATGGTGCACCGCGAGTGCCAGCACATGATCACGCTGCGCCAACCTCAGCAGACCGGCCCTGAACAACGGTCCCGTCGCGAGGTCAAATCCGCGGTCCTCCTCTTCGGCCAACCACTGTTGCACCGCGTCGTCCCCTGCCGGCGCCTCTTCGACGGTCAATTGCACGAGCAGTTCATCGGCAATCCGCTGTAGTGGCTTTCCGTCCGGCGACTCCACGAAGGTCGTGCGCAATGCCCCATGGCGAGCCACGACCTGATGTATCGCCGACTCCAGCGCGGGCACCACCAGATCTCCGCGGAGGCGGTAGGCGAACACCATCGAATACTGCGTCGACCCGCCGTCCAGCCGATCGACGAACCACAGCCCCTCCTGCCCGACCGACGTCGGCACCAGTCCCGTCGCCACGACCGGCTCCGCCGAGGGCTGCTTCCGGGCATCGTCGAAGTCAGTACCAGGAGTCATCGAGTTACCCTGCATTCGTCAGTAGTCGTACGTCGTACAAGGAACCGGCTGAATTCACCGCCGCCATCAACTCTCGTGTCTGAAGCACCGGAAGAAGTCGGCGGAAAAGGCCGACATGCCGCAGGTTCACGGCTTGGACGCCGGGGCCGTCGCGACCGCTCCCTGCACCCCGTCGGCAGCGGCAGGCAGAGACCGGTAGAGCCTTCCCATCCCGCCGAGCATGCCGTCGAGGCGGGGGAGCGCCGCGTACACCGGGTCGCGTCGCAGGATCGCGTCGACCTCGCGCAGCCGCCACATCGGTGTCCGCGGGAACAGGTGGTGCACCAGATGGAACCCCTCACCGTCCGCCTCCCCGAGCAGGAAGCGGGTCCCCAGGCCGTACACCCGGTTCCAGGACATATAGATGTCCATGCGGGGCGCGGTCTCGATCAGCGGGAAGTGTTCCATCAGCTCAGCTACGGCGCCGATCCAGACCTGCGTGGTGACCAGCGGCACGAACCAGAGCAGCACAAGCCAGGTCCACCAGCCGCCGAGCACCGCCCATGCCAGCACCATGGCGAGGAGGGCGACCCGCAGCCACCGCTCCGCCGGTCGCTCACCCTTGGCCACGATCCGGTGCCGCAGCAGGTAGAGGACGTACGAGGCGGTGGCGCGTGGGCTGACGGCCGTCAGAAAGTACCGGCGCAGCGCCGCCCGGCCGAGGTTGTCGCCGCACAGCCCGTTGTCCTGGTACTGCCGGTAGTCGGGATCGCGCTCCGGATCGCCCAGCCGGCCGTGGTGCTCGCCGAGATGTGAGGCCCGGTAGCCGGTGAAGCTCTGAAGCACCGGGTATCCGCCGAGCACCGCCCCGATGATGTTGCCGGTGCGGTGGTGCGCCATGAACGCGCGGTGGGTGGCCATGTGCAGCACCCCGGCAATGGCCCGCTGGCGCCCGCCGATGAAGAAGGCCGCGACAATGTAGACCGGGATCGCGGCCCAGAGCGGGGCATGCTGGAACGTGAGCACCGACGCCGCGCACCATGCCGCGATCCAGAGCCAGTGTGCGCACACTTCGAGCGGTCCGTGCCAGTTGTCGGGACGCGATGCGGCACGGACCGCCGCGAGGATGTCCGGTGAGAACCGGTACCGATCGATGCGATCAGTGCTGGACACAGTCATATCCCCCTCCACTGCGAAAACCTGGACGCGGAGCCTGGCAGCAGCACGACGCCATGGCTCAGGTCTCGGCGATGCGCTTGCTGTCCCACCGGAGATGGGCAGTCGCTCCACAATGCCGGCGGCCGGCCCCGCTTCGTGCTCCAGTGGAAAGAAAGGGGCGTTGTCGAAGCGCCGGCGGTTTGGGTAGGAGGCAATAGCGTTGAGCCCGGGAGGGCTGGAGCCTCCGACCTCTTTCCTCATCAAGGATAACTGGCAGCATTCTGCACTGAGTTGTAAACTGTCAAGAGGAACTGGCCTGTTCCCGATGCCCTTTCGAAGGTCACTGACTCTGCGCCGGGCATCACGGCCTGCGCTCCGGTCCGGCTTCGTGCAGCAGGGGCCGGCGCCGGTCGAGGAACCCGACGATGGCAGGTACCGGGCTGACGATACGGGGCTGCGCTTCGAGCCTCGCCCGCTGGCGTTCTTTGACCTCTGGCATCTGAGACCAGTGGGTGCCGGGGCTGAGATGGTGCTCTTGGTGATAACCGTCGTTGAACGTAAGGAAGTTGTACACGCGGTTGTAGTGGCTCACCGAGTCCGTCGCGCGATCCTCCGGGTTGGCGCCGTAGTGCCGAAAGTAGTTCTGCACGTTGACAAGAGACAGCGCAATGAAGAACGCGGGGAGGTAGCAGAAGACCGTCCACTGCCAGGAAAGCGCGGCGAACGCGACCAGGGAAAGGCAGTGCGCGGCGCGGTCGGCTTGAATCTGACGGAGTTCGCGGACCCTCCGTTTCTCTCTGCGTGATGCCAGGGACAGCAGCCCCTCCTCGCCTCGCCCGACCTTCCAGAGGCGCACGGTCGAAGCCATATCCGTGATGCGGCCGACGAGGGAGTCCACGGCGCCGCCGAGGACATAGGACAGCAGCGGCTCGTGCTGCCCGTTCTTCCCCTTGCGGTACGTGGACGAGGTGTCGCGGGTGGTGCCGTCAGGGCCTACCCGGTCGTTGTTGAAGCGGTGGTGATTCCGCACGTGGGTCAGCTGGTACGCCTGGACCGACTGGCCGATGTTGACGGAGTTGACCACTGAGACCACGGCGTTCAGACGGTTGCTTGCGAACCACGGCACATGGGTGAAGAGATGGGAGATGACGATGATGTTGTACGTCGTCATCAGGGTGAGCAGCGCCCCTCCCGCGATCCTGGTCGGCAGTGCGGCCGTGTCCCAGGTGGTCGCCAGTAGCGGGGTCACGGCGAACTGCGTCAGGCTCGCTCCCACCAGGAGCGCGTCTTTGGGGGTGTTCTTCCACATCTTCACCAATTGTCCATCTTTCTGGAGAGAAGATCGACTAAAACCGCGCAGATGGATCTACCCCTGGAGCTGCTGATCCGAACGCACCATAGGCGCGAACACCCCCTGGGGCGAAGGGATTTGCCGAGGACCGGGTCGTCGACCGCGCTGCGGGAAGATCGGTTCGGCCGTCGCACTCGTCGACTCTCCGGGGTAGTGCGCCCGCAATGTCGATCTGTATTCTCGGCACCTGGTGCACCTGCCTGTTCGTCATCTGCTCGCCGCTTGGGACGATGCGGGATCTGCCCGCGGAAGAAGGGTGATCCCGTGTCCGTGAAGACCCTGCACTCGTGGTTCACCGACAGCGTCCGCCGAGATCCTGACCAGGCCGCGCTGGTGGTCGCGGGACAGCGGCTGAGTTACGCCGAACTGGACGCCGTATCCAAGGAGTTAGCCGCCCGCGTGACGGCGGCGACCGGGCCGCGGCCGGGGCGGGTCGGGCTGCTCGCCGCGGGCAGTGTGGCCGCCTACGCCGGCTACCTCGGCGTGCTGCGCGGCGGCGGCACCGTGGTCCCGCTGAGCGAGGACTATCCGGCCGGCCGGAACCGGCAGATCCTCGAACTCGCCGCGCTCGACGCCGTGTTGGCAGACGAAGGCCAGGACACCTCACTCGCGGACGGCACCGGCGTGCCGGTGATCACGATCGGCGCGGACGAGGTGAAGCGTGCCCTGCACGCCCCGCCCGCCGCTCGGGCCGACGACGCCCTGGACCCGGAGCGGATCGCGTACATCCTCTTCACCTCGGGGTCCACCGGTGTTCCGAAGGGCGTGCCGATCCGGCACCGGAACCTGGACGCCTTCCTGAGCCACCAACTGGCCCGGTACCGGGTCGGGCCCGGCAGCCGGATGTCCCAGACCTTCGGCCTGACCTTCGACCCGTCCGTCTTCGACATGTTCGTCGCCTGGGGCGGCGGAGCGACGCTCGTGGTGCCCACGCGCAGCGAACTGGTCGACCCGGTCGGCTTTGTGAACGACCACGCACTCACCCACTGGTACTCCGTGCCCTCGATCGTCTCCATGGTGCGCACCGCCGGCGCTCTCGCCCCCGGCAGCCTGCCCACGCTGCGACACAGCCTGTTCGCCGGCGAGCAGCTGACGCTGGAACAGGCGGAGGCATGGTCCGCCGCCGCGCCGGGGAGCACGGTGGAGAACCTGTACGGGCCCACCGAACTCTGCGTCACCGTGACCGCCTACCGGCTCCCCGCCGACCGCTCCGCGTGGCCGCAGACCTCCAACGGCACGGTCCCGATCGGCCGCGTCTACCCGCACCTCGACCACCGGATCGACGAGCGGACCGGCGAGCTCCAGATCCGCGGGCCGCAGCGGTTCGGCGGCTACCTCGATCCGGCGGACAACCAGGGACGCTTCTGCGAACCCGGGCAGCACTCCGGACCGGCTCCCAGCGCGGGGGCCTGGTACCGGACCGGCGACCGAGTGGCGCTCGAGGACGGTGACCTCGTGCACCTCGGCCGACTCGATCAGCAAGTGAAGATCATGGGCCGGAGGCTCGAGCTGGGGGATGTGGAATCCGCGGTCCGGCAATGGGGCGGTGTCGACGACGTGGTGGTCATCGCCGCCCCGGGGCCACGCGGCGAACACCGGCTCACCGCGGTCTACAGCGGCACCCAGGCCGCGCCCGCCGATCTCCGCAGCAGGCTGCGTCCCCATCTGCCCCCGCACATGCTCCCGGCGCGCTTCGTGCATCTGGACGCCCTGCCACTCAATGCGAACGGCAAGGTGGACCGCCAGGCGTGCGGCCTGCTCTGACCACCTGATCGAACCGACCGCCCGCCCGAGACCGGTGGCCGAGTCGCCGTCGACTGCCGGTCAGCAGCCGCCGACGAGAACCCGGCCACGTACGAAGGGAACCTGCCGAGCGGACCGATCACCCTGCCACTGAGCCGGCACCAGCACGGCCTCGGATGCGGATTGGGAAGGAATGGCAATGAGGACACACGCGGACGGACCCCGCGGCGAGCTCGTCTGGCACGTAGCTCCGGGCAAGCCGGCCACCACCCAGGTCGACGGTCTGCACGACATCGATGAAGCCTGCCGTCAGCTGACCGAGCGTCGACCGCAAATCATCGAGGCCCTCCACGAACACGGCGCCCTGTATATCCGAGGCTTCCCCGTGACGGGTGTGGGCGACTTCGCCAAAGTGCGCGATGTGCTCATCCCGAGCCGCACTCCGTACCGGGAAAAGGCAACACCGCGCAGCGACTACGGGGACGGCGTCTTCTCCTCCACAGATCTTCCGCCGTCGCAATCCATCAGCATGCACAACGAGAACAGCTACACGCTGCACTTTCCGGGACTGCTGCTGTTCGCCTGTCTCGTTGCGCCACCGGCCGGTGGGGCAACTCCGGTCGCTGACTGCCGGAAGGTGCTGAGCGCCCTTCCCGCGCCTCTCGTGGCCAAAATGCGGTCCGTCGGCTGGCAGCTGAAGAGGTCGTACTCCGACCACATTTCCACCGACTGGCGCACCGCCTTCGCGTCGGAGAACACGGAGGACGTGGAGCGGTATTGCGACGAAAACCTCATCGCCTATGAGTGGCAGCAGGACGGAAATCTCCGTACCAGCCAACTGCGCCCCGGCGTCATCCAGCATCCCTCCACGGGCGCCGAGGTCTGGTTCAATCACCTGGCCTTCTGGAATGAATGGTCACTGGACGACGAGCTCCGGGAAGCGCTGCTGGACGAGTTCGGGGCGGACGGGCTGCCTTTCAACTCGGCCTTCGGGGATGGCGAACCACTGACGAAGGAGGACCTTCGTACCATCCAGGCGGCCTACGAATCGGCTACCGTGCGCGAGCCCTGGCAGGTGGGTGACCTGCTGCTGGTCGACAACATCTTGACCGCCCACGGACGTGACCCTTTCCGAGGAGACCGGAAGATCGTCGTGGCCATGGGGAACCCCGTAGACATCAATGATTGCCGGCCAAGTACCCAACCTGCCGCGAAGTTCGCCTAGGCGGACAGGGAAGACGGAAGACAGACGGTTGTGTCCCACCCCGCAGACGGAAGGAGCCCGTTCCATGGTCGCTGCGATGAGTCCGCCGCTCGATCCGCTGAGCCGTTTCCTGGAAGCAGGTCGTGCACACCCCGATCGGATCGCCGTACGGGGAAGCGATGAAGAATTTACCTTCGGTGAACTGGACCGCCGTACGGCCCGACTGGCCCATTGGCTTTCCTCACGGGGCATCGGTCCCGGTGACCGGGTCGGTGTGCAGCTCAAGCGCGGCGCCGGACTCATCACCGCTTTCCTGGGAGTGTGGCGCGCGGGGGCGGCATACGTTCCACTGGATCCCGGATATCCGTCCCAGCGGCTTGCCTTCATGGTCGACGACTCAGGTGTCAGGATCCTGCTGACCGAGAGCGATGCCGAGTTCGTGCCCGCCGGGGTGGAGGCGGTTATCCCTGCGCAGCTGGTGGACTCGCCCGCCGACTCACACGCCGACTCGACCACCGCGCAGGACGAGGTGCCGGGAGGCACTGCTGCCTACCTCATCTACACCTCCGGCTCGACCGGCGTCCCCAAGGGCGTCGTAGCGACCCGGGAGGGTGTCGCCCAGCTCATCTCCTCGCTTGAGCAGGCAGGTATCTACGAGGACGAGCGGACGGTGGTGGCCTGGAACGCCAGCGCCTCCTTCGACGCGTCCGTCCAGCAGTGGGTACGCGTCTGCCGCGGTGACACCGTGGTCGTCCTGGACGACGAACAGCGCCGTGATCCGGACCGGCTCGCCACGGTCCTTGAGGAGCACCGGGTGTCGGTGCTGGATGCGACCCCCTCGCACTGGGAGATGCTGCGCGGCCGTCTGCTGTCGCCTCGTCCCGACGGGCGCCGGCTCAGGCTGCTTCTCGGCGGCGAACCGGTGCCAGAGCGTACGTGGCGGGAACTGTCCGAGGCGGCAGCCGGGAACGGCCCGCAGGCCGTCAATCTCTACGGACCGACGGAATGCACCGTGGACTCGACCGCCGGGTGGATCACCGGTGACAGCCCACACTTGGGAACGGCACTGCCGGGGACCGAACTGCACATTCTCGACGACGCGTTGCGGCCGGCCCCGCAAGGAACCGTGGGAGAGCTGTTCATCGCCGGCCCCGGACTGGCGCACGGGTATGTGAACCAGCCGTCCCTGACGGCGTCGTGTTTCGTTCCCAACCCGTTCGGCGCACCCGGCACCCGTATGTATCGCACGGGCGACCTGGCGCGATGGGGATCCGGCGGCGTGCTGGAGTTCGCCGGCCGAGCCGACCGGCAGATCAAACTCCGGGGCTTCCGCGTCGAACTCGGGGAGATCGAGGCGGTGTTGAGCACTCACCCTGGGGTGGATCGCGCAGTAGTGGTCAGCCAAGAGGGCGACTCCAGCCGGCACGTTGTCGCCTACTACCTCCCGGCCGGAGCAGACGCCCCGTCCCCCGAGCGGCTCAGGAAGCATGCCGCGCAGACGCTGCCGGACTACATGGTTCCGTCCCTGTGCGTGGAGTTGGCGACGCTTCCGCTCACACCCAACGGCAAGCTCGACATCGAAGCACTGCCGAAGCCGCTGAACGTGGTGAGCCATCAGGAGATCTCCGGCCCCGCGCCGGAGGGCGAGCTGGAAGAGCTCATCGCTCAGGTGTTCTCAGAAGTCCTCGGCCGGGACGGGATCGGCGCGGACGACGACTTCTTCGCCCTCGGCGGGCACTCGCACATGGCCTTGCGCGTCATCGCTCGTTTGAAGAAGCAGCTGCGACTGGTGGTGTCGGTCAAGGTGGTGTACCAGCACCCGCGGGTCCGGGACCTTGCCCAGTACGTCGAGGGGCTGACCGAAGCCGCGGCACAGTCGCCCGAGCACAGCCGAGAACCCGACGGATCTACAGATGAGGGAGTGCGGGCATGAAGGACACGACGGTAGTGCGCCCGCGGCGGGATCCGAGTGCCACCAAGCGCTTCATTTGCCTGGGGTTCTGTGGCGGAGGCGCCGGCTCTTATGTGAAGTGGGCCGACGCCATGCCGCCGGGCGTGGAATTTGCCGCCATTTGCTACCCCGGTCGCGAAGGCCGTTTCGTCGAGGACTTCGCCGGCGACTGGGATGAGCTGGTCGACGATGCGCTCGACGCGGTGGTCTCCGCGGCCGGCCTTCCGTACGTACTGTTCGGCCACAGTATGGGGGGCTGGGTGGCCTTCGACGTCGCGGCACAGATCGAGGAGCACGGTGGCCCCGCTCCCGAGGCCCTGGTGGTGTCGTCGGCGAACGCTCCGAGCCGTGGTCTGACAGTGGCGGACATGTTCCCGTCACAGCAGGACAGCGACGAGCAACTCATCGCCTGGGTAAAGAAATTCGGACTGATGCCGGAGCACCTGCTCAACAGCCCCGATCTCCAGGAGATGGCAGTGGAGCTCATGCGCGCCGACATCCGGGTTCGCGACTCCTTCCATTACCGGGAAGGTGCCGCGGTGAGCGCGTCTGTGCAGTTACTCACCGGTGACGGCGATGAGGTCATCGATGCCCATTCCAAGGAGCAATGGCGCAAGCTGGCGCGCGGCGCATTCCAGCACACCGCTCTTCCGGGAGGGCACTTCTACACTCCGGAAATCTGGAACACCCTGCCCTCACACATCACCTCGATCAATGAGCGGACCGCATTGTGATCGGTGTGGGGCAGTGAAGCGATGTACGACGGCCGCGCCGGGCGGTCAACGACGCTTCGGGGGGACGGCCGCGGCCAACGGGGTGGTGGGCCGGCCCCCCGGCCGGCTACGAGTGGCGCCTCACAGCCAGCTGGACCAGAGCCGGGCATAGGCACCGTTCTGCACGATCAGGTCCTGATGTGACCCGACCTCGACGATGCGACCGTCTTCCACGACGGCGATGCGGTCCGCGTCGTAGGCCGTGTGCAGCCGGTGCGCGATCGAGATCACGGTCCGGCCCTCCAGCACTGCCGCGAGCGACCGCTCAAGTTGCCGGGCCGAACCCGGATCCATCTGGGAGGTCGCTTCGTCGAGGATCAGCACCCGCGGATCCGCCAGAAGCAGACGGGCCAGCGCGATCTGCTGGGCCTGGGCATCGGTCACTTCTTCGCCGCCGGTGCCTACCGCGGTGTCCAGCTTCTCCGGGAGAGCGGCTGCCCATTCACCCGCGCCGACCGTCTCCAGAGCTCTCCAGAGTGCGGCGTCATCGACCTCCGCCGGTGCGTCCCGCACCAGGCTGGAGGCGGACAGTTCGAGATTCTCCCGAAGCGTGCCGCCGAAGATGTACTGGTCCTGGCTCACCAGTACGACGTGCTTGCGCAGGTCATGAGGGGAGAGCTCATGAATCGGGGTGCCGGCCAGCTTGACGTCGCCCTCGCGCGGAGGGTGGATCCCGGACAGCAGCCGGGCCAGCGTCGATTTGCCGCTTCCGGTCGGCCCGACGATGGCGATCCGCTCGCCGGGACGCACCCCGAGGTCGATCCCGTGCAGGACGTCGGGTCCACCGTCGTAGGCGAACCGGACATCGTTGGCTGAGAGGTCCGCGGAAGCGAGGGTGTCGTGCCCGGCGGCCTTCTGCCCGGAACGGGTGTCCGACTGCTCGGACCGGGTGTCCGTGACGCCGAGCAAGCGGGCCAGCGACGCGCTGCCCTGCTGGAGTGTTCCCACCCAGTCGAGCAGTGTTTCCAGGGGGAACATCAACTGAAGGATGTAGAGGGTCGCGGCGGTTACCTGGCCCAGGTTGACCCAGCCTTGGGTGTAGGCGTATCCGCCGAGCAACAGGGCGACGGCCAGCGGCAGGGTGAAGAGGAACTCTTCGACCGAGTAGAGGACGGTCCGAAGCCGCAAGGTGTACCCGACCGAGTCGTACCAGGTCTGGGTGTCGTGCTCCGCGCGGCGGACACGATCAGCCTCCAGGCCGAATGCCTCGACGGTGGCCGCACCCTGGATGGTCGCGTCCAGGCCCTCGGTGATGCCGGAGGAGGCCGCGGCTTCGCGCAGGAAGCCGGAGCGGGCCCGGGCCAGGTACCACCGGTTCACCACCACCAGGGGCGGCAGGATGATCAGGAGGGCGAGCGACAGCACCGGCGACACCAGCAGGAGGGCGCCGAGGCTGAGGACGATCCACACCAAGGACTCGACGACCTGGGGTACGGCCAGCTGCATGGCACTGCGCAGCGTGTCCGTGTCCTTGGAGGCACGCGTCACCAGGTCGCCGTCGTCGGCCCTTTCCACGACGGCCAGCGGAAGCGCCAGCACATCATCGACGAACTTCTCGCGGATCTCGGCCTGGACCGTCGCGGCAAGTCGCCCCGCTGCTCGAAAGGCGACCCGAGTGAGGAATGCCTGCACCAGGATGAATGCGGTCAGCACGGCCGCGATGGCCGTCACGCGGCCCGTGGTCGTGCCGTTTCGCACGTCCTCGACCAAGTCGCCGAGCAAGCGGGGGCCGACCAGCCCGCTGCATACGGCTATGCCGTACAGAGCCAGCATGCGTGCCAGCTCTTTCTTGTGGTGGCGCGCCACTTGCCAGAGAAAACGGCGGACGAATTTCGCGTCGGCGACCGGGAGTGTGCGGACCTTCATGTCCCAACCTGTGAGGAATCGTCACGCGCCACCAATATGCGGTATGCCGGGTGACTCTCGAGTAGTTCGTCATGGGTCCCAGCGGCGACCACGCGGCCATCCTCCACGTATGCGACCTGCTGCGCTCGCTGGAGCAATAGCGGACTCACGGTGAACACGACAGTGCCTCGCCCCTCCGGGAGAGTTTCGTGGAACTGAGCGAGATTCTCTGCCACTCGGTGCTCGGTGTAGGCATCGACGGCATTGGTCGGCTCCACGAGTACTGTGAATTCGCTGTCCGCCAGCAGCGCCCTGGTGAGTCTCAGACGCTGGAGCTGACCGCCGGAGAAGGTCCTGCCGCGACCCGTCATCCGGGTATCGAGACCTTGGGGGAGGGCGTCGACGATGTCCGTCGCGCAGGCGAGGCGAAGGGCAGCGGTGATCTCCTCCACGTCGGCTGTTCCGGCCGGGGCGATCTCCTCTCGCACCGTACCCGCGAAGAACCGGTCACTGTTCAGGCCCAGCAGGACCCGTGACCGCACCACGGATATCGGCAGCGACGACAAGGGTGTGCCGTCCAAGGCGGGATCGCCGGAGTCCTCGAAGCGACTCAACCGACGGGCCAGGGCCTCGGCTTCGGCGGCGTCGGCACAGGCGACTGCCATGAACGTCGACGGTGGGACGGTCAGTCCTGAGGCGCTGTCGACCAGGTGCGCTTTGCCGCGGGGGTTCGGAACGGGGGCCGTCACACCGGTCGTTTCGCTGTCCCGGGGATCGAGATTCAGCAAGGTGGTCACCCGGCGGGCGGCCACCAGCGCCCGGGTGATCTGACTCGTGCCCTCCATGAAGTCGTTGAGCGGCATGGCGAGGAACGTCGCGTACCCGTAGAACGCGATCACCTGGCCGATGGTCAGGCGCTGATCGAGTGCGAAGAGCGCCGCCGTGTACGTGACGATCGCGGTGACCAGACCCGGCACGAGGACCCGCGATCCCTCCAGGTCCGCTTCGGCGCGCGCTACATGCACATCCGCGACCCGCAACTGTGCCGAATCGACGCGAAAGCGCGCCGCGAACTGCCTTTCGCCGCCCACTCCCCGGAGCACGCGCAGCCCCGAAGCGATATCGACGGCGCGTCCCGCCAGCCGTCCCTGAAGAGACCGGTAGTCGTCCTGGTGCCGGTGCAGAGGGCGCAGGAGAAGGCTGCTGAGCCCGCTGAGGACCGGGACGGTCACGAGAACCAGGAGTCCGAGGGGGACCGAAACCGTCAACATGGCCACGGTGACCGCTGTGACGGCTGCGACGGCACCCAAGACCCGGCCGGCGTAGAGCAGGCCGACGCCGATGGCGGTGACATCCGATGTGCTGGTCGCTATCAGATCGTCGGTGTCCTGTCGTCGCGACAGCGATGCACCGAGCCGCGTGACGTGTCGCGTCACCATCCGCATGGTCAAGCAGCCCGACACTGTGCGGGTGATGATCGAATGCCGGTAGAACGCGATGCCGGACGCCGCCCTCAATACGCCGAGCAGAAGGACGGCCAGCGACCACCGGACCAGTTCGCCACTGTCATCGCGGGCGATGCCCTGGTCGATCGCCCGGCCGATCGCGGCCGGAATCAGGGCCTGCGTGGTCATCCATAACGCGGAGGTCAGCGCACCCCAGAGCGTGGCGGCCTTCTGCTTGCCGATGAGCGCGAGAATGAACCTGGCAGCCGACCGATGTTGGAGTCCTTCAGGGCCAAGCGCGGGAATCCGTTGCATGATCGAGGGCTTGATCCCTTCGGGGGCCGATGCGGAGCACTCATGAGACGTTCTCGGACGGCGCCGGTCAGGGTATCGACTGATCGTCCGGCCCCGCAATGAGTTGGTAACTACTCAGGACTGTTATCAGGACTGTTGAGCGCCTTTCGTCGGTGACGGGCGCCGGGTTCGCTGCGCCGGTGGTGCGACCGACGGCGGTGTGCGCCCGCACGCGCACCACCCCTTCGGTGCACACCGCGCTGACGTGGTGACTCTCAACTGCCTATTGACACCCGTAACTTGACCTTGATGAAGTAGTCCGGCTGTAGGTGGCGGTACCGGGTCACATCGGGCAGTTCAGAACGACCAGAACGCCCACCGCTGAATTCGGTCATCCGCCATCAACACTCACGGGGAGCGGGGGCAGATCTTGACACGCTGCGATAAGCCTTGCACGGAAGTGCCGTCCCCCGACCTCGGTGTCGAACGCTTCACGTTCTTCCATGGACAGCCGATCCGTCGGCCCACCGCATACGGCGAGGCCACCACACCGCACATGATCCTCGTCGGCATGGGCGACGAAACCGACCGGCAGGCGGTCGCCGTCGCGTGACGGACTGAACCGCTCGTCGCCATCCAGGTGAGCTGAACCGACGACGGAAGGCAGCCATGTCAGAGACCGACGACCGCTATGTCATCGTGCGCAATCACGAAGACCAGTACTCGATCTGGCGTGCGGGCCGGGAGATCCCCGCGGGCTGGGAGCCGGTCGGTGAGCCGGACACGCGGTCCGCCTGCCTGGACCGCGTCGGCGAGCTGTGGACCGACATGCGTCCGGCAAGCCTGCGAGCCCTCATGGACCAAGGGGCCTGAAGTGCCTGGGGTGACCTCTGAGCGCTTCTGCGACCAGACACGCGGCGATCCGGACCGTACGGGCTCAGAGCCGAACACCACCGCGTAAGGGCGCGCGCCCATGCGCATCCGACTGCATCTCATTCCGACTGCATCTCCTTCACCCAGCCAACGGAGGATCGATATGCGTGAATCAGAGGTCCCGACCGAGTCTGCGAGCCCGGTCAGCGCCTACAAC
This sequence comes from Streptomyces sp. bgisy130, assembly GCF_057708345.1. Taxonomy (NCBI): domain Bacteria; kingdom Bacillati; phylum Actinomycetota; class Actinomycetes; order Kitasatosporales; family Streptomycetaceae; genus Streptomyces; species Streptomyces sp. bgisy130. Next base: position 31,227 of record NZ_JBYISA010000014.1, on the reverse strand, counting down.
GAGTGGGATCCGCTGGAGGAGGTGATCGTCGGCATCGTTGACCATGCGCACTTCCCGCCGTGGCACGTTGCGGTCGGTGCACCCCTTTCACCGGAACAGCGGGCCGTATTCCAGGAACGTGCCGGGCAGCCGTTCCCCGCCGACCAGATCGCCGCCGCGCGTGACGAACTCGACCAACTTGTCGACGTGCTGGAAGGCGAAGGAGTCACCGTCCGCCGGCCCGAGCCGCAGGACCACGGCCGCTCGTACGGTGCGCCAGGCTGGTCGAGCGCCGGCCTGTACGACGCGATGCCCCGGGATGTGCTGCTGGTCGTCGGCGAGGAGGTCATAGAGGCGCCGATGGCCTGGCGTTCGCGCTACCACGCGGCGTCGGCGTACCGGCCGCTCCTCAAGGAGTACTTCCGGCAGGGAGCCCGGTGGAGCTCCCCGCCCAAGCCTGATCTTCCCGACGAGCTGTATGTGGCCGACTGGACCGATCAACCGGAAGGGGAGCCGTTCCGCTCGGTGATCACCGAGTTCGAACCCACCTTTGACGCGGCCGACTTCATCCGGTGCGGCCGCGACATCTTCGCCCAGCGCAGCCACGTCACCAACAGGTTGGGCATCGAGTGGGTCCGCCGGCATCTCGGCGCGGAGTACCAGGTGCACGAGCTGGAACTGGCCGACGACCACCCCATGCACATCGACGCCAGCCTGATGCCGCTGGCCGAAGGCAAGTTGCTCATCCACCCGGACCGCGTGCCGGAGGTGCCGAAGATCTTCAAGGACTGGGAAGTACGCACGGCGCCGAAGCCGGTGATCCCGGACGGGCATCCGCTGTACATGACCAGCAAGTGGATCAACATGAATGTGCTCATGATCGACGAGGAGCGGATGATCGTGGAGGCGCAGGACGAGCCGATGCGCCGCCTCGCCGAGAGCTGGGGGATGGCCGCGATCCCGTGCCCGTTCCGGAATTTCAACAGCTTCGGTGGCTCCTTCCATTGCGCAACTGCCGATATACGGCGGCGCGGTGGCCTCCGCTCCCATTTCTGAGTCCGGAGACCGGGCGTCGATGACGGAGTTCTCCGGGGCTTGCCGGATACCTCAGGTCCTCGGCGGCTGACCACGTTTCACTTGACTTGCCGTATGCGTGAAAGACGCGTCTTTGTGTGTGCTTCCCTCAGCCGGACGGTCTCCTGCCCTTCCCCTGCCAGGCCGTCGTCCCTTGTGCATGCCCCCCACCAGCATCCTTGATCCAGAGGTAGGAGATTGATGCCCGGTCCCTGCGTTCCTCACCTGGTCGAAGCGCAGGCTTCGCTGACACCGGATGCCGTTGCGGTCGTCTGGGACGGCGGCACCCTGACGTACCGCGAACTCGACGAGCGGGCCAGCCAACTCGCCAACCTGCTGGCCGCCAGCGGTGTCCGGCCGGAGCGTCTGGTCGGCGTCACCATGAAGCCGTCGCCGCAGCTGTTGGTCACGATGCTGGCGGTGTGGAAGGCCGGCGGCGTGTATGTGCCCGTCGATCCGTCACTGCCCCGCGGCGTCGCCGAAGCGATGCTGGCTGACGCCGGAGTCACCCTCCTCGTCCGGAACGGGCCGGCCACCGTGAACATTGCGGACGTACCCGTGCTGGACTTGGACGGGCTCGACCTGTCCGGTCAGCCGAAGAACGGTCCGGCGCCCGCCCTCGATCCGGCCAACCTCGCCTACTGCGTCTTCACCTCGGGCTCCACCGGCAAGCCCAAGCCGGTCGCCGTCACCCACGCCAGCATCGCCAACCACGCCGTGTCCCTCCGGGACGAACTGAAACTGGCGCCCAAGGACCGGGTTCTCCAATTCACCTCGATCGCCATCGATGCCGCGCTGGAGGAGATCCTGCCCGCGTGGGCCGCCGGGGCCGCTGTTGTCGTGCCCGACAAACGCCGGTTCACGAGCCTGGAGTTCACCGGTCTGATCGACCGGCATGCCGTGACGGTGGTGAGCCTGCCCAGTGCCTACTGGCACCAGTGGGTGGACGACCTGACCGCCGGATTGGTCCGTCTGCCTGCCTGTGTGCGCATCGTGTTCATCGGTGGCGACAAGATTCTCGTCGACAAGCTCGCCGCCTGGTTACGGATCCCTGGAACGGAGTCGGTCGACTGGATCTCCGACTACGGGCCGACCGAAACCACGATCAGCGTGACGCTGCACCGCCCGGACGGCGTCGAGATGTCCGGCCCCGACCGCTCCGACCACGCGCTGGTGCCCCTGGGCCACCCCTTCGCGAACTCCGTGATCTACCTCTTGGACAGCGATCTGCGCCCGGTGCCGGACGGCACACCGGGGGACATCTGGATCGGCGGCCCGCCGCTCGCCCGCGGGTATCTCGCCGCCCCCGCTGCCACCGCCGACCGCTTTCTGCCCGATCCCCAGGGCCCTCCCGGTGCGCGTATGTACCGCACCGGCGATCGCGGCAGCCGCCGGAGCGACGGGACCCTGGTCTTCCTCGGACGCTCCGACCGCCAGGTCAAGATCCGCGGGCACCGCGTCGAACCCGGCCAGGTGGAGAGCGCCGTACTTCGCTGCGCAGGGGTCAAGGACGCGGTCGTGGTCGCCACAGAGGACCCGCCGGCCGGATCCCGCCTCGTCGCCTACGTCGAGGCCGAGGCCGGGGTGTCCGAGGCGGCGATCCGCGCCGACCTCACCGGCCGCCTGTCCGACGTCATGGTGCCGCACACCATCGTGCTGCTGGACCGCATCCCGCGTTCGCCGCTGAACGGCAAAGTGGCCCCCTCCGCGCTTCCACCGGTCGCGCCGACGCGGGCCGACCGCACCGACGGAGCCGGGATGACGACGCTGGAGCGCGCCCTCGCCTCCCTCGTCGGCGATGTGCTCGACAGCCCGCCCAGCCACAGCGACGAGGACTTCTTCGCGGCCGGAGGCGACTCGCTGCGGGCTTTGCAGCTGCTCAGCCGGGTCACCGAGGTGACCGGCGTCGCGCTGACCTTCGAACAGTTGCGGGTGGCCCCGACCGTCGCCGGGATCGCGGCCCTGGTGAAGCGGGAACACGGTCGCAGCGCCTCGGACGGCACGATCGTGCGCAGGGACGACCACGGCGACCGACTCCCCGCCTCGCGCGGGCAGCAGGCCCTGTGGTTCCTGGACCGAGTGCACCGAGGCGCGCCGGCCTACGCGATTCCGGTCTGCTACCGGATCCGGGGGCCGCTCGACGTTGCTCGCCTGGACGCCGCGCTGACCGCGATCGTGGCCCGTCATCAGGCGCTGCGCACCGTGTTCGAGGAACAGGACGGCAAGGTCTGGCAGCGGATCCGGCCCGCAGGCCCGGTACGTACCGAGACGGCTGTCGTGACCGACCTTGACGAGGCGTCCCGCAGGGCGGCGGAGGAGGCGGGGCGCCCGTTCGATCTGAGCACCGGCCCGCTGCTGCGGTCGGCCTGCTTCCGCGTCGGCGCCGAGGAGCACCTGTGGCTGCTCAATGTGCACCACGCGGTGTTCGACGCCTGGTCGCTCGCAGTGTTCTGGCGTGAATTCGCCGCGCTGTACACCGGTCGGCCGGTGCCCGAGCCGACCACCCAGTACGCCGACTACTCCGCCTGGCAGGAGCGTTGGCTGGGTGGCGCGGAAGCGGACGAGCAGCGGGCCTACTGGCGCGCACGGCTCGCCGGGGACCGGCCGGCGATCGAACTGGGCTCCCGACGCGGAGCCGGGGGACGCGCCGGTACCGAGGGATTCGCCGTGGAGCTGCCGTCCGACGCCGTCGATCCGGCCGCTGTCGAGCGCATCGCCCGCGGGTGCGGGACCACGGCCTTCGCCGTGCTGCTCGCGGCCTTCTTCGCGACGCTGCGCCGGACGACCGGCGTCGACGAGGCGGTGATCGGCGTACCGGTGGCGTGCCGCAACCGGCCGGGCACCGAGGCCCTGATCGGGTATCTGGTCAACACGGTCCCGCTGCGGATGGGCTTCAGCGCGGGCATGCGCTTCCGCGAGCTGATCGCGCGCACCGATGAGGCGCTGGCGGAGGCGCTGACCAACCAGGAGCTGCCGTTCGCCGAGGTGGTGGACCAGGCACGGCGCGGCGGGGCCGGGCACAGCCCCATGTTCCAGGCGATGTTCTCGCTGCAATCCACCCCGTTGTACGACTGCGGCGACATCGAGGGCCTCGACATCACCGAGCAATTCGTCCACTCGCGTACCGCGAAGGTCGCGCTGACATGGACCATGCGGCAGACCGCCGCCGGACTGACCGGCGAAGTCGAATACGCCGCCAACCGCTTCGACCAGACCTCGGCACATCGCTGGCAGGACGACCTGCTGACGCTGCTCACCGCCGGGCTGGCCGAGCCCGGTGCACTGATCGACAAGTTGCCGCTGTCGACCGCCGACGAGTCCGCCGAGCTCGCGGCGGTCGGTGACGCCGGGCCCGAGCGGCCTTCGCCGACGACTTCGGGAGGTTCGTAAGCATGCCGGTCGAGGGATCCTTCGGTGCAGGCGGCGACGAGACAGCTGTCGTCTACGACGTCGTGATCAACCACGAGGAGCAGTACTCGATCTGGCCCGTGGGCCGGCCCCTTCCGGCGGGATGGACGGCAGTGGGGTTCCGTGGCTCGAAGTCCCAGGCGCTCGACCACATCGAGAAGGTGTGGACCGATATCACTCCCTTGAGTGCCCGCCAGGCGACCGCCAGGACCCGGAAGCAAGAGTGGCCGTCCGCTTGAGCGTCATCGTGTGCCTCGGAAGGGATGCATGAACGCCGGCCGCGGTCCCGCGCACCGAATCACTTCAGCCCCGTCTGGTGCGAGAACAGTCCGGCCACCGCCGCCCGGTCAAGTTTGCCCGACGGTGTCAGGGGCAACCGATCGACCGCCCTGTACATGCGAGGCACCATGTAGGCGGGGAGCGAAGTTGTCAACAGTTCCTTGAGCGACGGGGCGAGTGCCTCGGAAGTGGAATCCGCGCACACCATGCAGGCGGCCAGTGCCGGACCCAGAGCGGTGTCCACCACACAGACCGCGACGTCGAGTACATCGGGGTGCGAGCCGAGGACGGTTTCGATCTCCCGCAGCTCGATACGGAATCCGCGGATCTTGACCTGGTCGTCGTCGCGGCGCACATATTCGAGCTCGCCGTCGGGTAGCCGCCGCACGATGTCTCCCGTGCGGTAACAGCGCACCATTCCGGAGCCCGGCCCGACCGGCAACTCGGCGAACCGCTCTTCAGTGAGGTCGTCGCGGTGGAGGTATCCGCTGGTCAGACCCGCACCGGACAGCCACAGCTCCCCGGGTGTGCCGTCCGGTACCGGCTTCCGCCCGGCGGTGAGCAGATGGACGCCGACGTGGGGGAGCGGTTGCCCGATGGGCGAGGCAGCGCCCGATCCGAGAGTCCCGGCGTCGAGTGCCTTGAACGTGGAGTGCACCGTGTTCTCGGTGATCCCATACATGTTGACCATCTCCGGGCCGCCCGGGCCGGCGCCGTCCAGGAAATCCCTGACGTCGTCGAGGTTCACGCTTTCGCCGCCGAAGATGACGTAGCGCAGGGGGAGTGGCGGATGACCGCTTTCGGCGTGCGCTTGCACGGTGTAACGGAAGACCGAGGGCACTTGGTTGAGGACGGTGATCTGTTGCTCCTGAACGAAGTCGATGAGCTCATCGGACAGCAGGACCGTCCGCGACGGGACGATGACCGCCGTCGCGCCCGTCGCCAGAGCTCCCCAGAGTTCCCAGACCGAGAAGTCGAAGCAGAGCGAGTGGAAGACCGCCCATCGGTCGTCGGCCGTGAACGCGAAGTGGGGCAACGCGCCCTCCAGCAACGCGAGGACGTTGCCGTGCGTGATCACACATCCCTTGGGCTTTCCGGTGGAGCCGCTCGTGTAAATGACGTACGCCGCGCTGTCGGCAGTGGGCACGGGTACGGTCCCACGGCTGACCACGGACACGGGATCGGCCGCCGGCTCCGCCGGGTCGATGAGGCGCCGGTCCGCCAGCCCGAGGCGCTCGGCGGTGGACCGCGCTCCGACGATGACCGAGAGCCGGGAGTCCTCGGCGATGAACCGGATCCTGTCCTGCGGATAGCCGGGGTCCAAGGGGACGTAGGCGGCACCGTGCTTGAGGATCGCAAGCAGCCAGATGACCGTCTCCGCGTCGCGTTCGACCAGCAATCCGGTCAGGTCGCCCGGGCGTACTCCGGCGCCGGCGAGACGGTCGGCCGCCAGGTCAGCAGCACGGTCCAGGTCGGCATAGCTCAGCTCCACACCGTCCGAGAGCAGGGCGGTCGCGTCGGGTGTATCGGACACCCGCGAGCGGAGGAGTTCGACGAGAGATTGCATGGCCCACCTGTCGACTTTTCGGAATCGGGTTCGGTCCCCGACGGCGAGGGGAACAACGGGGTCTCTCTCACGGTCGGCGCAGTTCTTCGAGCAGCCGGGCGGGAGCGGAGAGGACGTGCTCCAGTCGTTCCGCCAGCTGGGGCGCCACGGGTGCGAGGTCGCTGAACTCGGAGATCTCGGAGATCAGTGCCAACCTGTCGCGGTGTTCCTCGACGGTCACGCTCGCCGGCCACGGCATGGTCTCGCGCGGCAACATCATGGACGAGGCGGCGGCGCCGAACATCGTTCCAAGGTCTTGGTCCTCGTAGTTGAACGCGGTGAGGGCGGCCGGCAGTCGGCGGTACCGCTTGTTCTGGAGCACGCGGTACAGGCCGGAGGTGACCTCCGAGCTGCCCAGGATCTGCGCCTGGACTGCTTTCGCCACGTCGACCAGCGTGCTGTCGTCGGAGAGTTCGACGATCACCGGCAGCAGGTCCACGCCGAAGCCCATGAGGGGCTTGCGGGTGTGGCGGGGCTGTCCGGTCTGATGGGCCATCATGACGACCTGTGTGCTGCCGGTGAGCAGCGAAGACGCCACCGCCAGCGCTGACAGGGCCGCAGTGTGCATCGTGCATCCGCTGGACCGCGCCAGGTCGCGCAGGCCCGCGAGACTCTCCGGCGGGAGGGAATCCACCCGCGTGACGGGCTTCCAGGGTCCCGCGCCGTCGAGCAGCCGGGCCGATTCCCACGCCGCACCGAGCCGAGACCGCCAGAGGGCGTCATTCGCCTCGATCCGTGCGTCCTCGTCGTCGCGCTTCCACCGCGCGTACGCGAGGAAACTGGCGGGCTCGGGCAGGGCGTTGCCCGCCTCACCGCCCGTATAGCAAGCCGACAGCTCCGACCACAGGACGTTGAACGACCAGCCGTCGACGATCGCGTGCGGCGCGGTGGCCTGGAGGTACGCGGCTTCGCTCGTCTGGACGAGGTGGAAGCGGAACAGCGTGGGCGCGGACAGCTCCGTCGGCCGCATGACGAACCGGTGGAGAAGTGCCTCGACGTCGCCCGGCGACCCGTCGCTCAGGCTGCTGACGGTCAGTGCCGGAACGGCGCTCGCGGCGCAGTTCTGGGACACCCCGTCCTCATCGAAACCGGTCCTCATCGCCTCATGCCGCTGGGCGACCCGCTCGACAGCGCGCCGAAGCCGCTCCGGATCCAGTGTGCCCTCGATGCGCAGCACTTCGGACATCTGATACGACGCCCCCAGCTCACCACCAAGCTCACTGGCCATCCACAACAGCTTCTGGCCGTCGGTCAACGGGGCCTCGCCGACGACTGCCGAGGGCAACCTGCCGACGACTGCCGAGGGCGAGCTCTCGCCAACGACCGCCGAGGGCCGGCGCGCGGGAGCCGGCACGCTCGCCGTGCGGGCCTGGTCCCAAAGGCCCCGCGAGGCGACTTCCGCGGCGGTCTCGGCCACGGCGTCCACGATGCGTGCACAGTCCGCCTCGGTGTGCGCGGCGCTGAGGAAGCAGGTGCGCCCCTCCCACACGTAAATGCCGCGGTTGAGGAGGCCGAGAAAGAACATGTCCTCCGCCAGCGGGGAGCCGCCGACATTGATACGGAAGAGGGAGGTGAAGTGCTCGACGTCGAGAGGGAATCCATTGGCGGATGCGTGGGCGTTGATCCTTCCGGCCAGGTCGGCGGTCCGGTCGGACAGCGTCGCTTGCAGGCGGGGCGACTCCTTCTTGAGATGCCAGATCATCTGCTGCGCCACGGTCATGGTCAGCGGGTGTTTGCTGAACGTTCCGGCGAACACCATGCTCGGCCGTTGCGGGAACCCGGCATCGCCCTCCCGCCAGCGCCCACCGTCGATGGGTGCCATGAACTCCGCGTCGCCCGCGATGACCCCGATGGGCATGCCTCCGCCGAGGACCTTGCCGTAGGTGACGAGGTCCGGACGGACGCCGAAGTATGCGGCCGCGCCGCCGGGATGGCACCGGAAGCCGGTGATGATCTCGTCGAAGATGAGGGCGGCGCCTTGTGCCGTGGTGAGTGCGCGCAGGCGGTGCAGCAGTTCGACAGGTTGATACCCGGGGCGTCGGCTCTGGACCGGCTCGACCAGCACCGCGGCCAGTCGTTCGCCATAGGACTCCAGGACGGGGATCGCGGAGTCGTCGTACGGCAGGACGATGACGTCCTGGACCATCGACGCCGGCGTGCCCCGGCCGAGGCGTGTCGTCTCGCCCCGCTCACCGCCCGCCCGGGGCGCGACCAGCACGCCGTCGAACGTACCGTGGTAAGACCCCGAGAACAGGGCGATGACATCTCTCCCGGTCTTCGCGCGTGCCGCGCGCACGGCGCCCATGACCGCCTCGGTCCCCGAGGAGGTGAAGGCGACGCGGTCCGCTCCGACCAGCGACGCGATACCGCGGGCGACATCACCGGCGGTGGACGACTGAGGGCCGATCAGCAAGTCGGACGGCTCGAACGTGCGCAGGGCCGCCGTGAGCGGCTCCGACGCGTGCCCCAGCATGAGGACGCCGAAGCCCATGCAGAGGTCGAGGAACTCCTGGCCGTCGACATCGACGAAACGGGCGCCATCGCCGCGCACCCCGACCACCGGATAGCTCACCTCGCGGCGTCCGCTGCGGGAGGCCATCAGATTCCGCTGGTCCGCCAGTGCGAACCGGTCCTCCTCGGTGATGCGCTTCGACAACGGGGTCCGCCGGGCCCACTCGATCTCCGCCTGGAGCGGATCGGCGCCGTCGGCGGAGACGACCTGCCCGGACTGCCGGGGGACAGGGGTGGGGAGGGGCGCAGGACGCGGCTCCGGCACGGCGCTGGGGACGGGTGGGGCTGTCCGCGAGGGCCCCGGATCCACGGCGGCGGCAACCGACCGGCCGCTCGGTGGAACGACGCCCTTGAGGTGCTCGCTGACGCCGTCACACGAATCCAGGTCGACGAACAGCAGCCGTACGTCGATGTCGGTCCGGAACTCCGCCGACAGGGCGTCCGCGAGTTGAATGAGCAGGAAGGAGTCGTATCCGAGCTCCATGAAGGAGGTGCTGGGATCCAACTGCTCCGGCGTACACCCCACGAGCTTCGCGACAACTTGCCGAACCCCGCCCTCGATCCTCGCCACGTCGGCGTGCGACAGGTTGGGCACCGGAGCTTCCGCCGGAGTCTGATCCGTCAGAGTCTGAGACGCGGGAGTCTGATCCGCCGGAGTCTGAGACGCGGGAGTCCGATCCGCCGGTGCCGGGCTCGGCCGCCCGGAATCGGGAGTCGGCTCTGCTGCGTTCTGCATGGGCGGCTGCTCCTTCTGGGAACTTCGGTCGAACGCGTAGGTGGGAGCGTGGACGAGCACCGTGGGCGCCTCGGAGCCGCTGCCACGGCCGGTCCCGTCGGCTGTCACCGGGACGGGGTCCTGTCCGGCCGACCATGCCGCCGCCAGCCACCGGGCTCGGGAGACCGCGTCGTAGCCCGCCTGCTTGCCGGTGGTCATGGCCAGCGCGTCGGCGCCGAACGCCTCCCTGACGAAGGGCGTGACACCCGCATCCGAGTCCAGGACATAGGCGAGATCCGTACCGCTGACACGGAGCTTGGCCACGGCGTCGCCGAAACGGACCGTCCGGACCAGCTGGCTCGCCCAGAAGCCGGGATCGCGGGCCGTCTCCTCGTCCAGCCAGTCGCCGGTTGTCGGGGACATCAGCCGGAGGCTCGGCGACCGTAGGCCGACCTGGGACCAGGCCGCTGCGTACTCCGCGACGGAGTCCTTCAGGGCCACGCTGTGAAACGGGTGCGCGACGGGGACCCGGACGCAGGCGACGCGGTCGGCCCGGAGTCGGGCGGCGAGCGCGTCGAGGGCGGCCGTCTCACCGCTGAGCATGCAGTCCCGGCCGCCGGGCGCGATCGCCAGCGACACATCGGTGCCGAGGTACGGCGCGACGGATGCCTCGGCGAGCCGAACCCGGATCATCCCGCCCGCCGGAGCGCCCGCCAGTATCCGGGCCCGCTCCGAGAGCATCCCGGCGGCCTCGGTCAGGTCGAACACGCCGCCGACGACGCCTGCGGCGATCTCGCCCAGGCTGAAACCACACAGCGACTGCGGCCGCACGCCGTCGGCCAGCAGCGATCTCGCGATCGTCACGGACCGGACGAGTACCGCGAGTTCGGTGATGAGTGGTGCGGACGGGGCGTCGGAAGTGGTGCCGGACGCCCCTGTGAGGAGTGCTCGCACCAGGGGCCGGTCTTCGGCCGGCAGACACTGAAGCGCCTCCGAGAGCAGGTCTCGGAATCCGTCGATTTCGGATACGGCCGCCGTCAGGTCTCCCACCTGCCCCCCTTGGCCCGGGAAGACGAGGGCGCTGTCGTGGTTCCGCTTCGCGAGCCGGCTCCCGGTGCGCCATGTGGCGAAACCGTCGCCCCGCCTGGCGACCACGATCGCCTCTCGGTGGGGAAGGACCCGCCGGCCCACCCTCATCGTGTGGGCGAGGCTGCGCAGACGGTGCGGATTCTCAGCGGCGAACTCCGCCACGCGGTTCGCGGTCTCCTCGACGCTGCGCTTCGAGGCGGCGGTGACCGGCAGGACGCAGACCTGTTCGCGCGGTTCGTCGGGTGTCTCGGGGACCGGCGCCTGCTCCAGTACGACGTGCGCGTTGGTTCCGCCGATACCCATCGAACTCACCCCGGCCCGCCGTGGCTTCCCGTCGTCTGCCCACTCTCTGGGCCCATTGGGCACGAAGAGCCGGGCGCCTGCCGGTTTGATCCGAGGATTGAGTTCCACGAAGTTCGCCACCGGGGGGATGCGCCCGTGGGCCAGGACGAGTGCCGCTTTGATGAGGCCGAGGATGCCCGCGGCGGCGCCGAGATGGCCGAGGTTCGCCTTGGTCGCGCCGATTCCGCACGGCACACCTTCCGCGCCCAGGGCACGTTCGATAGCAGTCCACTCGACGACGTCGCCGATGGCGGTCCCGGTACCGTGCGCCTCCACATAGCCGATGTCGCGCTTGTCCACCTCCGCGGCGGCCAGCGCCGCACCGATGACCAGACTCTGCTGATGCACACTCGGCGCGGTGAACCCCATCTTGCGATTGCCGTCGTTGTTGATCGCACTGCCGCGGATGACGGCGTGCACGGCGTCACCGTCGGCCAGCGCCTGGTCCAGGCGCTTGATCACGACCGCACCCGCACCGCTTCCGGTGATGGTGCCGCCGGCGGCCCGGTCGAACGGCCGGCAATGGCCGTCGGCGGACCAGACGCTCCCCTCCTGGTGGTAGTAGCCCACCCGGTGCGGGAGTTCGATGTTCACCCCGCCGGCCACGGCCATATCGCACTCGCCGGAAAGCACGCTCTGGCCCGCTAGGTGCAAGGCGACGAGAGAGCTGGAACACGCGGTCTGGACCGTCAGGCACGGGCCACGCAGGTCGAGCGGATAGGCGATCCGAGTGGTCAGGAAGTCGTTGTCGAGAAGAGCCGTCCAGTTGATTGCCTCTGACAGCTTGAGCGGCCTCGCGGCGTCCCCGTACCGAGCGTCATCCAGGCGCTGTAAGACCGAAATCGGCGATGCACCACCGCCAGCGGCGAACAGCCCGATGTTCCCGGGATACCGCAGGGGATCGCAGCCGGCGTCCTCCAGCGCCTGGAGCACGACTTCCATCATGACGCGGTGGTTGAGGTTGAGCCCCTTGGCCTCACCGGCACTTATCCCGAACGCGGCGCTGTCGAACTCGTCGTATCCGTCCAGTGGAGCGGCCATGGGGACGTAGGTGTTCCGGACGGTCGGGTCCAGGCGGACGCCCTCCCGTCGGCGATCCTGCTCCCCGACCTCCACCATGCCCGTCGCACCCGCCTCGACGTTGGCCCACAGTGAGCGGTAGTCGGCTGCGCCCGGAACTCTGCATGCCATGCCCACAATGGCCAACGGCTCCCGCATCTGCCTCTCCTCACATGAATCGTCGTCGCCCCGCCCGGAAGCTCCGCTGTCAGGGATCGCCACTACGGGGTCAGGCCGTCCCGGCCGACCGCGGCAAGCGGGAATCCTCGCGGGCGTTGGACGCGCGGCCGGGATCGGCTCCGACGTCCAGCAGGGAACAGAAGTCGCGCAGCTGCGGGTGGCCGAAGAGCAGTCGTAGCGTCGCGGTGCGCGAGACCCGCTTGCGCACCAGCGCGACCACGTCGCCCGCCATCATCGAGTGACCGCCCAGTTCGAAGAAGTCGTCGTGCGGCGAATGGACGGGTACCCCGATCACCTCGCTCCAGATGCCCGCGACGACTCCCTCCACCGAGGTGAGCAGACCGTCCGCAGGCGGGTCCGGCTCCGCGGCGGGGGACAGGGCGCCGGGGGAGGGCGCGTCGCTTCGAGGGGACGGGGCGACCCGGGCCAGAATCCCGGTCAGGCCGAGGGAGTCCATTGCCGCGTCGGGCCGGTGCAGCAACGCTGCCAGGATCTCCAGGTACGCGGCGCAGTAGCCGTCCGCGGCTTCGCGCGAGTAGGTGCGCAGCGCGTACTCCCAGTCGAGAGCGATCCCGGAGGGAGCCATATCGCAGTCCACGACCAGGTCGAAAGGCCCCTCCACGGTGCGCGCCACGACCTCCGACAGCCTTCCCTCGCCGAGTTTCAGGGCGCCGTTGGCCCCTGCGGAGAACACCGTTCGTACGACGTCGGCGCCGGGTTGGAGTCCGGCGTCGTGCAAGTCGGCGACCATCCGGCTGAACGGCAGGTCCTGGTGATCGATGGCGTCCATGAGATCCAGCGACAGTTCTTCGAGCGTGTCGGCGAATGTGCGGGACATATCGATGCGCGACCGGGCCACGACCATGTTCGCGAGCATGCCCACCGTGCGGGCGAACGTGGGCGTGCGGCCGCTCGTGGCCGTACCGACGGCCTGGTCACCGTCACCGGTGGCGGCGGCGATCACGACCTGCATCGCGCAGAGCAGGATGGCGAAGGGCGTCGACCTGGCGCGGCGGGCATACGCCGAGAGCGCTTCGGTCAGCCCGTCGTCGAGCGGTGTGGACACCACGTAGGTGTTCAGCGCCCCTGGCATGCGGGTGGCGGGGTGGTCGGCTCCCGGCAGAGCACTGCCGGTGACTCCGGCGAGCCGGTCCCGCCAGTAGGCCGACTCTTCTTTCAGCGCGCCGTCGGCGAGTGCGGAAAGTTGCCGTTTCGCGAAGGTGCTGTATCCCGGTGCGATCGGCTGGAGGTCGGGCGGGGTTCCCCGGCGCGCCGATCGGTAGAGCTCACCGAACTCGTCGAGGACGATGGTCATTGATGTGCCGTCACACACGATGTGATGGGCGACCAGAACCAGTGCGGTCCGGCTCTCGGACACCTGGATGGCGGTGAGCCTGATCGCCGGCTCGGCCGTCAGATCGAACGGCAGGTTCGCCGCGGCATCGAGGGCAGATTGCATTCGCTCGGTCCGCACAGCCGGCGACAACCCGCGCAGGTCCACCACCTTGACCGGGACAGGCTCCGGATCACGGTCGATGACCTGTACGACGCCGGAGTCCGTTTCGTGGAACGTCGTACGCAGGGCCTCATGGCGGCGTATGACCTCGTTGAAGGCGAACTCCGCAGCCTCGGTGTCGAAGTCGCCGTCGAAGTGGAAGACCTCCGGCATGCTATAGGCGGGGCTCGTCGGATTCAGCTGCCAGAACAGCCAAATACCCTCCTGGAGCGGGCCGATCGGAAGGGTGTCCGTCAGCGAATCCATGCTGTTGGTTCTCAACCCACGTCTCCGATCAGGTTGCGTAGTTCTCGTAGGGTGCGGGTCCGGAAGAACTCACGGAGCCGCACCCGAACCCCGAATTCCTCGCGAACGCGTGCGAGGAAATCGAGCGCGTCGAGGGAGCCGCCGCCGAGCGCGAAGAAATTGTCTTCGAGCGTGCAGGGAGCGCCCAATGTCTCGCGCACGATGGCGATCAGCCGCAGCTCGACATCGTCACGGGCGATATCGCCCGGCTGCGCTTCGGCGTCGTCGGCTTCCCCGCATTCCACCGCTCCCCTCGCCGTGATCGCCGTCTCTTTGGGGCCGTGCTGCACCATGACGGTGCATTTATCGGTGGTCAGCTCCTGCACCACACCGTCGGGCACCGGCTCACCACCGACAAAGGCGAGCTGCACGCTGGAGTCGCGTGGCCGGTATCCCGCGCCGAGCAGACCGGAATACCAGGAAGGCACTGCGCTGAGGACGGTGATTCCGTTGGCAAGGATGCATTCGATCTGCTCCTGCCAGGACCCGTCCTTCAGATCCGGAGCGACGATCAGCGTCGCGCCTGCGGCCAGCAGGAGGACCGGCCGGAGCGAAGCATCGAAGCGCGGGTCCGTGGACAGCAGCACCCGCATATCGCCGTCGGTGCGGTCGGCCGACTGCTTGACAAGATCGTGAAGCTCGTTTCCGTAGGTGTCCATCGCGTCGAATTCGACGCCGACTGCTGCGGGCGCGCCCGTCGGTCCGGAGGTATGGCGGACATAGGCGAGCTCCAGCGCGCCCGAGCTGGGATTCTGTGGGCGACTTCGGCTGCTCTCCGCTCGTCTGAGCCGCAGACCTGTCTCACCCGGCATGAGGACTTCCGCATCGTCCTCGACCGACTCCTCCACCACGTATGTGGCCGACTCGGCAAGCACGAGGTCGAGCCTTCGCTCGCCCCATTGGGTATCCGTGGGCAGATACGCCGCTCCAGACATCCAGATTCCGAGTATCGCGATGACCTCATTGCCGCCGCGTGGCAAGACAGTGGCCACCACGTCTTCGGGACCGACCCCGTGGGCGTTCAGGAGATCGCCGAGACGGGTCGCGCTCTCGACCAACTCGCCGTAGCCGATCGATCGGCCGTTGGCGCGCAGCGCGGGCCGGCCCGGCTCGCGCACCGCGATATCGCGGATCCGGTCGAGTGCCACTAATTTGCCCATGAACGCCAATCCTTCTCATGCCGGGCGGGCCACGTCCTCGTCACGAGGTCGCAGCCCGGACATCTCACTGTGATCGGATCAGTTCTCTGGCCACATCGGCGCCCTGCCCGCGAGGCAGCAGACAGGGAAGGCGTCACTCCGGCAGGATGCCGTGCGGGGGCCGGCCGAATCTGAGGGATGGGCGGCCCGGCAATACTCCAAGAGCTCTGCTCGCTCGTGCACTTAAGGCAACCTGCCCCGGGATTTCCACTGTCCGCCGGGAATCCCCCCTCGTCAGCGGTTACCGTCGACGAGCGCTTCCATGCTATTCCAATGAGAAGTAAACGCCGCCACTGTCGGATACTCCATCAACATGATGACGTCTGTGTCGATGCCCAATTGCCGGTTGAGTCGACTGGCAAGTTCCATCAGCAGGAGTGAATGACCGCCGAGGTCATAGAAGTTGGTATCGAAGTCCGCTTCAGGAATCCCGATCACGTCCGCCCAGACTCGGGAGACTTCCTGCTCTTGCACCGGCATGGTTGACAACCTTCCGTGCTTCTCGGCGGACCGCTGAGTCGGCGCAATCGTACGCAAGCTGTTCTGTGCTGCACAAGACCCACTTC
Organism: Streptomyces sp. bgisy130; assembly: GCF_057708345.1. Lineage (NCBI taxonomy): Bacteria > Bacillati > Actinomycetota > Actinomycetes > Kitasatosporales > Streptomycetaceae > Streptomyces > Streptomyces sp. bgisy130. The sequence continues at coordinate 15,419 of NZ_JBYISA010000014.1, read as the reverse complement.
GGCAGCGGAAGTTGAGCGGTCAGGTGCCGAAGTGTGGGGCGGACGAGGCCCAACGCGACGGCAGCGGGCCTGTGTTGGAGGTGAGTCGCGTCCAACCCCTCCTCCGTATCCGACCCGCTCCCGGCACCGCTCGGGCATAAATGGAATACACGGCTCCAAGAGCCGCACGAGGAGTGGCGGAAGTCCCAGGACCGGATGAAGGGGAATTCGCTGCCTGCGCTCTCCGGTGCGCCGGGATTTAGTTAGCGACGGTCCGGCGTCCGGGGCGCCGGCGAAGTCATGCACGGGCCGGGCGACGAGCATCGTGAACAGGCGCTGGATCCCGTTGCAGGTGAGCGGGATCAGCCCTGGAATGTCCGGCCGGCTCGGATCACGGTGCGGATGTCGAGCAGAGTGTCCAGACGGTGCAGGGGATTGCCCGGTACCGCGATGAGGTCGGCGTCGTAGCCGGCGGCGATCCTTCCTTTGCGGTCGGCCAGACCACATGCCTCCGCGGCAAGGGAGGTGGCCGAAGCCAGGGCTTCGGCGTTGGTGAGGCCGAGCGAGCCGAAGTGAATGATCCCGTACGGAAGCACGCCATGCGGCTTGCGGGGACCGGCGCCGGCATCGGAGCAGCAGACCAGCCGTGCTCCTTCGCGGTGCATCCGGGCGAAATTCGCACCGCGCTGCTCCACGCGCTCGGCCATGTGCGGCGCGACCATCGTGCCCGTCGGAAGCCATGCCTCGGTGGCGCCTATGAAGATGCCGGCCTCCACCACGGCCTCCACGGTCTTCCAGTCGGGCTCGACACCGTCCTCGGTGAAGAAGGAGGCATGCTCGATGCCGTCGACGCCGGCTGCGACGGCATCGGCCATCCCCTGCCGGCCGTGCGCATGCGCGGTGACCGGCCTGCCGTGCGCATGGGCGACCCGGGTCACCGCGGCCAGTTCCTCGCGGGTGTACTGCGACTGATGCGGCCCCCATCCAGGCGTGGTCACACCACCGGTCGCCATGACCTTGACCACGTCGACGCCGCGAGCGACGCGCTCCTCGACCGCGGCCTCCAGCGCCGTGCTGCCGTCGGCTTCGCCGCCCAAGTACCAGCAGTGTCCGCGAGTTCGCGTGAGGGGAGGCCCGGCGGCAACCACCTCCGGGCCCCGCTCCGTGCCCGCCGTGTAGCGGTCACGGAGCGACAGGGCGAGAAAGCGACGATCACCGAGGTCCCGTACGGTCGTGACGCCCGCCCGCAGTTGCTGCCCGGCGTTGTGGCGCATGCGTGTCAGGGTGGTCTGGTCCGCTTCCTCCGCCATCGCCTGCTTCGACCTGTCGTCGGGGTCGAAGGCGAGGTGCACATGGGAGTCGATGAGCCCGGGCAACAGCGTGGCGTCGCCGAGATCCAGAACGCGCAGGTCCGCAGAGGGGGCCGCGCCCGTCATATCGACACCGGCGATGCGCGAGCCCTCGATGAGCACCAGCGGGCGCCCCTCGCGTAATGCGTACCCGTCGAACAGCCGCGCCGCGCGGACCGCCCAGATCCGCCGGCCCGGTATGTGTTGTTGTCCGCCGCCGGCAACCATTCGGCTGTTTCTCCTCACCACTCACCGACCAGATCCATGACCTCGCCGTCCGACCCTGCTCGCGGAACGCTACGCCCCGCAGCTGCTCATCGTGGTGGGCGTCGGCCCGAACACGGCCGTCACGCTGCTGAGTCCGTCCCGGCCCTGGTGGCGGAAGCCGACCGCGGGGTGCGCCGTTTGACGGCCCGGTAGCCGATGGTGAGTGCGGTGAACCACACGGCCCATACGTACAGGCCGAGCCGGGTGTCACTGGAGGTGGCCATCAGGACGACGACGAAGGCGAGTGCGGCGAGGGCGATCCAGTTGGTGACCGGGGCGCCGGGCAGCCGGAAGCCGACGGTGGGCAGCAGCCCGGCGCGCACCTTGGCCCGATAGCGCAGGTGCGCGGCGAGAATCATGCCCCAGGTCCACAGTCCCGCGCAGGCGCTGACCGAGGTGATGTAGACGAATGCCTTGTCCGGGGAGAAGACGTTGATGACCACGCCTGCGCCCATGACCAGGATGGACAGCATCACCGCGGGGACCGGAAGCTGGCGGCCGCTGAGTTTCCGCATGGCTTTCGGGGCCTCGCCGTTGACTGCCAGGCCGCGGATCATCCGGCCTGCGGAGTAGATTCCGGAATTGCAGGCGGACAGGGCGGCGGTGAGAACGACGAAGTTCATGAGGCCGGCGGCTCCCGGGATGCCCACGCCGGCGAAGACCTGGACGAAGGGGCTGACGCCGGGGGTGTACTTGGTCCAGCTGAGAACGGACAGCAGGATGATCAGTGCGCCGATGTAGAAGACGGCGATCCGGATGGGCAGCGTGTTGATCGCCTTGCGGAGGGTCTGCTGGGGATTCTTGGCCTCGCCGGCGGTGAGGCCGACGAGTTCGACGCCCAGATAGGCGAAGACGACCCCCTGCATGGCGAGCATGGACTGCCAGGCGCCGTGCGGTGCGAACCCCCCGTCGGCCCACAGGTGCTGGACGGAGGCGGTGTGCCCGAGGGAGGAGAAGCCGAAGGTCAGTACGCCGATGCCGATGACGATCATCGCGGTGATCGCGACGACTTTGATGGTGGAGAACCAGAACTCCAGCTCGCCGAAGACCTTGACGGACACCAGGTTCGCGGCGAGCAGCACGGCCAGGGCCACCGCGGCCGTGGCCCAGACCGGGACAGCGGGCCACCAGTAGGCGATGTAGTGGCCGGCGGCGGTCACCTCGGCCATGCAGGAAGCGACCCAGGCGGCCCAGTACGACCAGCCGGTGACGAAGCCTGCGAACGGGCCGCAGAACTCCCGCGCGTAGTCGGCGAAACTCCCTGAGGTGGGGCGGTAGGTGAGGAGCTCACCCAACGCCCGCATCACGAAGAAGATGACGATGCCTGCGGCGGCGTAACACGCGATCAGGCTCGGCCCGACCATGGCGATGCCCGTGCTGGAGCCGTAGAAGAGCCCGGTGCCGATGGCGCCTCCGATGGCCATCATCTGAATCTGACGAGCACTCAGCCCGCGTCGGTACCCTTCCTTCGGCGCGGTTTCCGCGGCCTCGTCGCCGCATCGGCCTTGCTCAACCTCCGTTGAGGTCATGGCGGTGTCCCTTTCGCTGCGTGTCCGACCGGGCCTTGGGCGCGGATCGGGTGTCTGGTCCCCGGGGATGGGCTGCTGTCGTGTGAGCGCTATTGGGTGCCGACGGTGCGCAGCACCGCGAGTACGAGGGTGCGGGCCACAGCCGCGATCTCCGGGATGGCGACCTGCTCCCGTGTGCTGTGGGCCAGCCGCACGTCACCGGGCCCGAACTGGAGGGTCGGGATGCCGGCCCCGGCGTAGAGCCTCAGGTCGCTTCCGTACGGTGCGCCGCGTTCGCGCACCTGCGGCCCGCCGACCGCGTCCGCGTGCGCGTCCCGGACCAGAGCCCCGAGCGGATGGCCCGCGGGCAGGCGGCCACTCGCGAACCGGCCGCCGGGCCAGGTCACGACCGCCGGATGATCGCGCAGCCAGGGATCCTGTGCGCACGCCTCGGTCACACAGGTCTCGAACTCAGCGACCGCTTCGGCCGGGTCCTCGCCCAGGGCAACGCCCAGCCGGCCCTCGGCGACGAGGCGGTCCGGCACGCTGCTTGCCCAGTCACCTGCGCGGATCGCGCCGACGGAGAGTGCGTACGGGGTGGTGTACTCCGTCATCAGCGGGTCGGCAGCCGTGTTGCGCCGGGCTTCCAGGCGGGCGAGCGCCTGGTGGATGGGCAGGTAGGCGTCGATGGCGCTGACTCCCGCGTCGCGGGTGCTCGCATGGGTGGCCTGGCCGGGGACCTCGATGCGGAAGGTCAGCGCGCCGGCGTTCGCGGTCACCAGCGTGCCGCCGGTCGGCTCGCTGATGAGGCACGCATCACCGGTGTGCCCGCGCTGGAGGGTGGCGAAGGCTCCGAGCCCGCCGTCCTCCTCGCCGACGACGAAGTGGGCCGCCACCCGACCGCGCAGCCGGGCGCGGCTGGTGCGGATCGCTGCCAGGGCGGCGAGGTTGGCGACGAGTCCGGCCTTCATGTCGCAGGCACCGCGGCCATGGACGACGTCGCCGACCACTCTCGGGACGAAGGGGTCGCCGTCCCATTTCCGGAGGTCGCCGGGCGGGACGACATCGACGTGCCCCTGAAGGATCATGGTGGGCCCGTCATCGCCGCCCGGTGTGATCCCCGCGAGCCCCCACGCCTCATCGCGCGGTGCCTCGGCCCCCGGGAAGCCGGGGTGTGCGCGCAGGGCGGGCAGGTCCACGGGCCACAGGTCGACATCGAGGCCGAGCCGGTCCAGTTGTCCGGCCAGCCGGTGCTGCATCTCGCTCTCGGCGGCACTGCCGGTCACGCTCGGGATTTCGAGCAGCTCCATCAGCGTCCGGGCGATGGCCGTCTCGTCGACCGCCTCCAGAGCGGCGCGCTCCTCGGCACTGAGCACTGCTGTCATGTGGTCACTTCCGTCCTTGCGGCTCAGCGAATGACCACGGATGCTATGTTCGCGCCATGGCGCAAACAATCTCCATCTCTTCCCTTGCGGCATCGATTTCTTGCTTATTTCAGGCCGCTGTAGAGATTCTTTTCGCCCCGTAGGGGTCGTCTCTCCCGAGGAGGTGGCAGCGTGGACGCTGTCGACGAAGAGATCATCCGTTGCGTTCTGCGGAATGCCCGGAGCACCTATGCCGAGATCGGTGAGGTGGCCGGGCTTTCCGCGCCCGCCGCCAAGCGCCGACTCGACCGCCTCGTCGCCACGGGCGCAATCCGCGGGTTCACCGCGCTCATCGACCCCCAGGCGCTGGGGTGGCGGACCGAGGCGTTCGTCGAGGTGTATTGCAGGGGCAACCCCTCTCCTGTCGAACTGCGACGGAATCTGAACGAGATCCCGGAAGTCGTCGAGGCGTGCACGGTCTCCGGCGCTGCGGACGCGATGCTGCACATGCTCGCCGCCGACATCGCGCACTTGGAGCAGGCCATCCAGCGGGTCCGTGAGGCGCCCGTCATCGAGCGCACCGAGAGCGTGATCGTGCTTTCCCGCCTGATCAACCGGCCGCGGGTGTAGGCGACTTGTTCCTGGCGATGATCTCGGCACGGTCCGTAACCAGTCGGCACCAGGTGGTGGTCGGTGGGGGAGTGCAGGCGAGCCCCGCAAACTGTGTCATGAGTCACAGCGGATCGGTGTCGCGGTCCGTCAACCGGGCCAGGCGCTGTCCCGCACAACCCGTCTGGGCTGCTCTTTCTTCTTCCCCGACGGCGTCCGTTCCACAGTTCGGACGCGCGGGCGCCCAGGCATTTTCCAGATCTCCGCACCTCTTTCTCAGCCAATTCCTGTTATCTGGCGATCGCCCTCACGTCTCCTAGGTGTCGGACGTTGACCAGCGACGTCGACGCTTTGGGCACAGGAAGAGGGTGCTGAGCGTGAACAGTGAGGTCGGGGTGTGGCTCGTCGAAGCCGCTCGGACCGGGGACACCGGCGCGCAGGATCAGCTCGTCGCCGCGTATCTGCCGCTGGTCTACAACATCGTGGGCCGCGCCCTGAAGGGGCACGCGGACGTCGACGACGTGGTCCAGGAGACCATGCTGCGCGCGCTCAACGGTCTGGAGGGGCTGCGCGACCCGGCCCGCTTTCGCTCCTGGCTCGTTTCGATCGCGATGAACCAGATACGCCATCACTGGCAGCGCGAACGCCGTGACGCGCCCATCGGTGGCCTGGGGGAGGTCCACGAAGTCGCGCCCCCCGAGCCCGACTTCGTCGATGTGACGATCGTGCGGCTGGACCTGGAGGGCCAGCGCAAGGAGGTCGTCGAGGCGACCCGCTGGCTCGACGACGATCAGCGGAACGTGCTGTCCCTGTGGTGGCTGGAGGTCGCCGGCGAGCTGACCCGCGCCGAGGTCTCCGATGCCCTGGAGCTCTCCCCGCAGCACACCGCCGTACGCGTACGGCGCATCACGGAGCAGCTGGAGATCGCCCGAGTCGTGGTCCGCGCCCTCGCCACGGTGCCCCGCTGCGCCGAACTGGAGCGTGTGATCGCTCTCTGGGACGGGGTCCCCTCGGCCCTCTGGCGCAAGCGGATGGCCCGGCACGCCATGGGCTGCGTCTACTGCGCCAGCCACTGCTCCACGCTGGTCCCGGCCGAGGGACTGCTGGCCGTGCTGGGGCTCGTCCCCCTCGCCGGAGCCCTGTTGTGGTGGCGGGCGAGCGACGCCGTGGCCACCGGCGTCGTCCCTGCGGGATGCCCGGCCGATACTGCCGGCGCCCCGCCCGCGGATTCCGTCGTCGCCCCTGCCAAGGCGCGCGTGAACACCGGCCGGCACCGTGCGCACCGCACGCACCGCCGTCCGCGTTCGGGCGGCAAGGTCGCCGCCGCCGCGGCCCTCGTCCTGGCCATGGGAGGAACGACGTTCCTCCTCAACGTCCCCAGGAACGAGGGCAAGCGTACGGAGGGCGCCACGCGCTCCGAGCCGCTCACTGACACGCTGCCCTCCGTGGCCCCGCCCGCCCCTGAGCGGAAGACCACCGAGTCCGCCGGCCATTCCGGCCCGGGCACCAGGGCACCGCACACGGCGGACCCCTCCCCACGCTCCACGAAGACCGCACCGGCCACGGTCTCGGCCCGCCCCACGCCGAGCGCGACTCCCCAGGCGACCCGCCTCGCGGGCTCTCGCGCGCGCCTCGTATGGCAGGTGACGACTCTGGTCAAAGCCGGGCGGGCAACGGCCAGCTGCGTGCTGACCCGCTCCAGCGGCCAACTGACCACCGCGACCTCGCAGATGCCGGACGACACGGCGGCGACCGCCCAGTGCGTCGACTCCAGCCAGCCGACCACCGGGCCCGGCGAGCCGAGCACCGCCGCATATCCGTGAGGTGACCTACGGCGAGAAACCTCGCCGCGGGCCGACAGGGCCCGCAGACCGTTCCGGCGTCCTGAAGGAACGCCCCGGACGCCGCCAGAACCTCCTCCACCGCGAGTTGACCGAGCCCGGAGTCGGTGTTGTCGACCTCGACTCAGACGGTCCCCTGTGGCCAGGTCCCCGTGGCCAGGTCTTCGCCCTCTCCCGCTGAGCAGCCGGCCCGACCGCCCGCCCTCTCCCGTATCCGCCACCGGCCGCGCCCTGCTCCAACCCGCTGCGTGCCAGGCGCTCGTCCTGGCACCACCTCAGCCATTTCTCCTCCCCTCCCTCTCATCCCCCTACGAGTACAGACGGGAATCCGCTCATGAAAACAAGACGCTCGACCCACCGGCACCGGCCGGTCAAGCGCCGTCTGGCGCTGATGACCGCGGCGACCGCGGCCGCCGCCGGTCTCATCGCCGGCATGGTCAGCATCGGATCGGCCGACACCGGCACCAGCGACCGGACGAGCGCCGCGGCCCGGCAGACGGCCGTCGTGAATCCGGTCCACGAGACGCCGCCGAAGCCGCTCACCGACGTACCCAAGAGCGACGTTCGGCGCGGCATGGTCTACCGGGGGCTCAAGCCGGCTCCGAAGGGCGACCGCTGCGCCGGTGTCTTCGCCGTGTCAGGGACCAAGGCGAAGCTGTGCACGCACGGCCCGGACGCCCCGCCGAAGGGCGTCGACATCACCAAGGACGTCGCGCCCGCGGTGCGGCGGACCGCCCCGGCCGCGAAGTTGAACGGCGGCCAGAGCAGCGCCCCGTCTGCCTCCCACGCCCGGCCCGGTGGCCTGCCCGCGCTCAACGCGCGTACCGGTAAGGCGGAGCAGCCCGCTCCGGCGGCCTCCGACTCGGCCACCGGCGCCGCGGCCGATGACGATGCCAAGGTGGTCTGCGACGGCGACGGCTCTTCGGGCAACCGCGTCCAGGTGCTGTATGTGCACGCGCCCGGAAACGACCGGTTCGCGGAGTACGTGGCCTCGTTCAAGAAGTGGGCGGCCGAGGCCGACGTCATCTACAACGAGAGCGCCAAGGAGACCGGCGGCAAACGCCACATACGGTTCGTCACCGAAGCCGACTGCACCACCAACGTCCTCAACGTCGAGCTCTCGGCCGCCGATGTGAGCGAGTTCGGCTCGACCAACAAGGCGCTGGCCGCGAAGGGCTACGACCGCAGCGACCGCAAGTACATGATGTTCGCGGACGCCAACGTCTACTGCGGCATCGGCACCTTCAACGGCGACGAGCAGCCCGGGAAGGAGAACCTCAGCAACTTCGGTCCCTCCTACGGACGTACGGACGCGGGCTGCTGGAACGGCGCCACGCCCGCCCACGAACTGGGCCACAACCTCGGCGCGGTCAACAACAGCGCCCCGCACACCAGCGGCGGCGGACACTGCGTCGACGAGTGGGACATCATGTGCTACTCGGACTCGCCGAACTACCCGAAGATGCAGATCCTGTGCCCCGAGCGCAGCGGTGACGAGCGGCTGGACTGCGGCCACGACGACTACTTCAACACCGACCCCAAGCCCGACAGCTACCTGGCCACCCACTGGAACATCGCCAACAACCGCTTCCTCATAGCCGGCGGCGGTGACGGCACCGACCCCGACCCGAACCCGACCGGCACGCCTACCCCGACGTCCACCCCGACGCCCACCCCGACACCCACCCCGACGTCCACGCCCGGCCCGTCCACCGGTCCCGCCGTCAAGGTCACCCAGATCACCGCGAACTCCGCCGTGGTCAGCTGGACCGAGGTGCCCTCCGCCTCGGGCTACACCGTCTTCCTCAACGGCAGGAAACTCGCCGACGTCGAGGGCATCGCGAACCGCCTCGTCGGGCTGACCCCCGACACCTCCTACCAGATCGCCGTCGCCACCCGGGAAGCCGGCGGCAAGACCTCTCGGCCGGGCCCCGTCAGCACCTTCCGCACCCTCGCCGCCGACGGCGACGGCGGCGGTGACCAGCCCACCCGGCCGGGGACGAAGTACGTGATGGTCAACGCCCTCACCGGACTGGCCGCCGACATCTGGGGAGGCTCCACGCAGAGTGGCGCGCCCGCCATCGCCGGCCAGCGCAACGGATACGCCAACCAGCAGTGGACCTTCAAAGACGCCGGCGACGGCGCCGTAACCGTCACCTCCGCGGTGTCCGGGAAGTGCCTACAGTTCCACATCGCCGTCCCGGGCCAGTTCGTCACCCAGCAGTCGTGCAGCGGCGCCGCGACCCAGAAGTGGCGGCTGCGCAGCGCCGGAGACGGCAGCTACGTGCTCCAGCCGCAGGGCTCCGAACTCGCCCTGGGCATCGGCAATCGCCCCTTCTACGGCGGCTCGCTGCTCGAACTCCAGCGGCGGAACAACGGGGGCTACCAGAAGTGGACACTCCAGCGCGCCTCCTGAGCAGTGCGCGGCGGTCTCCCGACCGCTGACGCCCGATTGACCGGGCCGGCGGCTGACCCCCCCCAGCAGCCGCCGGCCCTCCCATCGCCCCTCGCCCCGCAACGCCCTAGCCGGCCGTCAACACCCCTCGCGCCGCCCCCGCCCTTCCCAGCCTTCATCCCCTCGCTCTCCCAAGCCAGGAGCACACATGCGACATCCGCGTTCCTCGCGTCTCACCCCAGTCGTCGCCCTGGCCGCACTGCTGGCCGCCGGGCCGGCCTCGCCGGCCGCCGCGCACGGCGACACCATCAACTTCGGCATCGTCACCACACAGCCTGACGACGGCCGGGTGCGCACCGTCGCAACCTGGGAGAACGACAAGGACCCGGTGACCGAATCCATATCGGGGACCCTCTCCGCCATCGATGTGAACGGGCGCTCCCTCGGCCCCTGGAAGCTCATCCCTGTCCCCGGCGCGAAGGCTTCCTACACCACCCGCCAGGCGCTGCCCCCCGGCCGCTGGAAGGTGACCGTGGACTGCGGCTTCCCCGACCTGGGCCACGGCGAGGCCACCGTCGACGTGCCCGCCGCCGGCACCAAGCCCACCGACCCCCCGACCAGAGCCCCCGCAGACCCTCCGAAATCCCGCCCGGCCGCCGAGACGTCGGCCCAGTCCGCCGACGCTCACCGGCCCACCGACTCATCACCCGTCCCCCTCTGGGCGGGCGCGGCAGCCGCCACCGCGCTCATCGGCGGGGCCGCGTTCCTGGTCACCCGGCGCCGCCGCGCGGGGCGCTGATCAGCGGGGTGGGGTGGGGGCCGGAAGGCTGCGGGTTATGGCTGTACCGAGGCAAGGAAGTCCCGGACCGCGTTACTGAAGCCGACCGGGTCGTTGGCGTACAAGAAGTGGTCCGTGTCCAGTTCGACGAGACGGGTGCCGGGCCGCCGAGCGGCCATCCGCGCTGCCTGCTCCGCCGACAGCACTCCGCCTTTGGCGCCGCGTATCAGCAGCGCCGGGCAGGCGGAGCCGGTCCAGTCGGCCCAGTGGTCGCCGTGGACCTGCTCCTCGGATGCGTAGATGTCCCTGGGGTGGAAGTGCAGGCCCCACGTTCCGTCCGGCCGCTCGCGAACGGCGGATTCGAGGAAGGGGGCGAACGGGCCCAGCCGCGCCACGAACGCCTCCCGGCTGGGGCAAGTGCCCTCCGGAAGGTTCAGCACGAACGCCAGCGGGTTGCTGCCGTCCAAGCCGAGCTCGGCACAGCCCTCGCCGTTGACCAGCGCGGTCACGCGCTCGGGATGGCGGGCGGCGAACTGGTAGGCGTTGATCGCGCCGAGCGAGTGGCCGAGAAGGACGGCACGGTCCAGTCCCAGATGGTCCATGAGGGCTTCCAGGTCGGCGAGGTAGCCCTCCCGGCTGTAGTCGGCCGCGCGGTCGGAGTCGCCGTGGCCGCGCTGGTCGGGCGCTATGACCCGCCATTCCGGGGCGAGTCGGGCGGCGACATCGGCGTACGACATGCCCTCGGACATATGGCCGTGCAGGGCGACCAGCGGGCGGCCCGGTCCGCCGAAGTCCACGAAGGACAGGGTGCGGCCGTCGACGGTGAGCGCCGAACGCTCGGCGTTGTCGGTGTTCATGGGTTCACCGTAGACGGCATCTATACGCGCGTACAAGACGTACGTACAAGACGCTTGTGTAGGGCGCTCACGTCATGGGCATGACTTCGGGCAGGGTGAGGGCCGAATGGGCCGGTCGTCCCTCTGCGGAGGGCATGGCGCTGAGATTGCGCAGCATGTCGTTGCGCTGCTCCAGGGCCCGGGCGGTGGTCGGGAAGAGTGCGGCATCGCCCTTGCCGACCTGCTCCTGGTTCACGGTCACAAACTCACGGGTGCTGTGTTCGTAGGCAGCGAAGCCCGCGGCGTGGTCGCGGTCGGCCAGGGAACCGGCGAGCATGTACGCGCCGACGAGCGCGAGGCTGGTGCCCTGTCCGGTAAGGAACGAGGGCGCGTACGCGGCATCGCCCACCAGCGCGACCCTGCCGCTGGACCAGCGGGGCATGCGGATCTGGCTGACCCCGTCGAAGAACAGGTCATCCGCGTCGCGCATGGCAGCGAGCATCCCCGGGACCTCCCATCCCGCGTCGGCGAAGACCGAGGCGACCAGGGCCCGTTGGGCTTCCGGGTTCCGGAACGCGTCGAACGGCGGTTCCGGGTGGGCGAAGTTCAGGAAGGCGTGCACGTCGTCGTTGTCCCCCACGGCGTAGAGTGCGGCGGCTCTGCCCGGGGTGTTCCACATCATGGTCTCGCGGGAGAGCCCGAAGGTGTTGCGCATGGTGAATACGGCGAAGCAGTAGCCGAGGTACCGGTGGAACTGTTCTTCCGGGCCGAACAGGAACTCGCGGGTGCGTGAGTGGATACCGTCCGCACCGACGACCATGTCGAACCTGCGGCTGCTGCCCCCACGGAAGGTGACGTCGACCCCGTGACCGGACGACTGGTCGAGGGTGTCGATGGAGTCGTTGAACAGGAACTCCACGTCGTCACGGACCGCCGTGTGGAGAGCGCTGGTCAGATCACCGCGCCGCACCTCCAGGTCCCGGCCCGTGACCCCGCCGGTGACGGTGTGCGGCTCGACCGAGGCCACCTCGCTGCCGTCCCCGTCGAGGAAGGTCAGCCGGCGCAGGTCGATGTGCGCGTCCTGCAATTCCGGCAGGATTCCCATCCTCCGGACGACCTCAAGTGCGGTGCCGCGCACGTCGATGGGATAGCCACCGCTACGTATCGTGCCCGCCTTCTCGACCACCGTGACCTCGAATCCATGGCGGTTCAGCCAGAACGCGAGCGCGGGCCCCGCGACGCTGGCCCCGGATATCAGGACCGTGCGCCTCGGTGTGGCATGGCTGCCCCTCAACAGATCAGTGCGGGTCATTCCTTGACTCCTTTGCTCATGGTGCGGGCGACAAGCAGCGACAGCGCCGTGACGGCGCCGGCTATGACGAAGCCGGTGACGAAGGCCGATTCGGCCGGGACATCCGACCCGGAAGGGGTCCCGGCGGTGAGGATCGCACCACTGACCTGCGCACCCACGGCGTAGCCGAGCACGCGCGTCACCAGGACCAGGCTGGTGGCGATGCCGGTGTCACTTCGATCGACGGATGTGGCGGTACTGGTCACCATCGCCGTGACGCACAGGCCGTTGGCGAGGGCGATCAACGCCTTGCCGGTGACGAGGTGCCAGACCTCGGTGTGCACGGCTGCCAGGGCGATCAGGGCGGTGACCATGATGACGATCCCGGCGGTGACCACGGCACGCGAGCCGAAACGCCGCGCTCCGATCCCACTGACCGGCCCGGCCAGCGACGCGGCCACGGCCCCGGGCAGCAGAAAGAAGCCGATCTCGGTGGCGCCGGCCCCGAATCCGTACGCGCCGGCGGGCACCGCGAACAGCTGAGGGACGAGATAGACCGCCACCGAGGTGCCGACACACATCACGAACGTCAGCGCACAGGACTTCCACACCGCAGGCCGTGCCAGCATGCGCAGATCGACCATCGGCGAGGCCGCACGACGCTCCACGGCTATCCATCCGGTCACGAAGGCAGCCAGAACCACGAGGAGGGCGCCGAGCACGAGTGGCTGCGAGCCGATGTCGGGCGCCAACGCGAGTGCGAGCATGAGCGTGACCAGCGTCCCGCTCAGGAGAACCAGGCCGGGCCAGTCGACCCCGGCGTCGTCCGACCGGCCCGGCGGATCAGGCGGCATCAGCCTGTTCACGAGCACGGTGGCCCCGATGACCGCGATCGTCGGCAGCGCGAACATCCAGTGCCGGGACAGCCCTTCCGCCACGGGCCCGGCCGACAGCGTTCCCGCCATCCCGCCGCCCACGAACAAGCCGCTGACCACCCCGATGGCCACCTTCGACTCGCCCGCGGGAAGGTGTGCGCGCACCAGGATGAACGACAGGGGCAGCGCGCCCACCATCGCCCCCTGTAATACCTGACCGAGCAGCAGCACCGGCAGGTCCGGCGCCAGGGCGGACACCAGACCACCGGCGCAGACCACCACCATCAGCCGGATCAGCACCCGTTTTCCGCCGTAGCGGTCGCCTAACTTGCCTGCGACCGGTGTGACGAGCGCGCCGGTGATGAGCAGCACGATGCTGAGTAACGCCCCTTCGGCGGGACTCATCGCCAGTTCGCGTTGCAGGAGCGGGAGCGTCGGCGTCACCACCGACTCCAGGGCACCGGTGGCGACTGCCAGCATGCCGAGGGCCCCGACAGCGGCCTTCCCGATGTGGGCCGGGGGAGCCAGAGTTGCGGTCATGGACGTCCTTTCCTAACCGAGTTGGCGCATGCACGGCTCCGCCGGGCGGAGCGGACGTACCCGTGCGGCACGCGCCGTGAAGCCGGCACTACACTACACCGTGCAGTGTAGAACGGTTAAGATTGCCCCCATGCCGACCACGAAGACACTGCGCGAGGGGTCCACGCGGAAGCGGGCCGCCATCCTCTCGGCGGCCCGCGAACTGTTCCTCTCCGACGGCTTCGACCGGACCAGCGTCGACGCGGTCGCCGCCCGGGCCGAAGTGTCCAAGCGGACGGTCTACGACTACTTCGGCGACAAGCAGACGCTGCTGAAAGCGGTCGTCGACGCCGTCGGCCAGTCACTGATCACCACGATCCGGCGCACCCTCGACGACACCCTCACCGACCGCACCGAGGCCGCCGGCCTCGAGGACGCCCTGGTCACGTTCTCGATGAGCATCGCGACCGACATGCTCGGCTCGGCGGAGTACGCCACGCTGCAACGACTGGTCCGCGCGGAATCCGGCCACCTGCCGCACCGGGACTACAACGCGATGGCCGACACCCCCGACGAGGCGATTGCCGAGCGGTTGGCCGCTCTCGCCGCGGCCGGGCTGCTCGACGTCCCCGACCCCCGACTCGCGGCCGACCAGTTCATCGCGCTGACCTTCGGCGTCGCGCTGGACCGGCTCGGTTCCGCGAACGCCGCGGAGGACCCGCGCGTCCGCCCACTCGTCGTTGAGGGAGTACGGACCTTCCTCCGGGCATACCGAACCGCGTAGGGCCGGGGCAGCCGGCCACATTCGTGCAACCAGGGAGAACGCTGCCGCCGCCTCACCCTTCCAGCAGGTGGGTGAATCGACCGCGCGCTTCCGCCACCCAGTCACCGAAGGTCCGCATTCCTGGGTGCAAGGTCCGTGCGTGAGCTACATCGGTGGGGGTGACGTCGGGGTGGCGGCGGGTGAACTCCAGCATGTCCGCGAGGGCGTGGGCGTGCGGCATCGGCAGTTCCCGGTACGTCTCGTAGGGCACGTCCCGGAAGGCCACGGGGACGCCGAGTACCCGGGTGAGGTCGGCTGCGTAAGCGGCGGCCGGGCGCAGGTCGCCGACCACTTTGACCACTTCCCCGTGCAACGTGCGTCCGGCGGACAACACCGCGGCCACGACCGGGCCGAGGTCGGCGACCGAAACCGCGGGTAGTGGGGTGTCCCCGTGCGGCAGCGCGAAGGCCAGCGAGCCGTCCGGCTCTCTGCGCAGCCGGCGAGCGGGCCAGTTCTCGTAGTACGTGGACAGGTGGACCGTGACGACCGGCGCGCCGCGCCCACGCAGCTCCTCCTCCAGGCGGGCCTTGCCGTCGTGGTGCGGCAGGGACAGCGCGCCGCCGCTGCGCCGATGTGCCTCGGGAAGGCTGCTGTGCACCAACGTCTCGGCACCGGCGGCCAGTACGGCGTCGGCCGTCGTGCGGGCAGCCTCGTACTCGCGCTCCTTCAGGGACCAGTAGTCGGTCACCAGAAATGCGGCTCGGACGCCGGTCGCGGCCTGTCGCACCTGTCGGCCGTTGGTCAGGTCGCAGGCCACGACTTCGGCCCCCAGGGCGGCCAGGGCGCCGGCGGGCGCCGAATGCGGGTCACGGGTAACGGCTCGCACCGCCCAGCGGCCGGACCGCAGCAGGTGCCGGGCGACGGAGCCGCCCTGGGCTCCGGTGGCTCCGGTGACCAGGACGAGAGGTCGGTCGGTCATCGTTCCTCCGCTACAAGTCGGTCCACTGGGCGCGGGGGGGGGGGGGGTGGGGGGGGGAAAAGAGGG